>CAZETM010000014.1:0-35066 GCA_964514885.1 uncultured Polyangium sp.
CGCAGGAGGATGTTCCACCTTCGTAGAGGAATCATCCAATGCAGCGGGCGCTCGAGGTGGGGGTTCTGTCGCCGGCAGCCCAGCCGCAGTCGGGGCTTCGATTGCATTGGGCAGAGCAGGAGCCGTATTCGGAGGGGCACGCGGCCAGGCGAGCATGACTCCAATGCCGACCGCGCTCACGATTGCGACAAATATACCTTTGGCCAGCACACTGCCGAGAAGCGATGCTGCCACGGGTTTGGCTGCGCTCACGGTCGCCGTCGTGCCAATGGTCTCACTGGTCTTGGTGGCTGCGGCATACGCAGAATGCGACGCCGTTTCGACTGCGCCCGCCGCAATGGCCGCCAAAAGCGCTCCACGAATACGGCTGCGGTCAGCGGGCAAAGGATCATCACCATTGCGCCCATTACGAAGAATTTCCCGCGCCTCGGGGCCGAGCTCGCTCATCGCAGCCTCCATGTATCGCGCGCCCGCTCCCGGGCCACTGCCTGCTCGAAATCACGCCGCGCCATCCGCAAACGCGCGTAAATGGTATTTACGTTTTCCCCGAGGGTGTCGGATATCTCGGGAACGGTCATCGATTCCAGCTCCGCCAGCACCAATACGATTCGTTTCTCATCGTCCAGCTCGTCGAGCAAGCGATGCAGCAATCGCACGCTTTCGAGCCGCTCCATTCTTTCGTGGGGCCCTTCGGCTCGTTCGTCCGCAATATGATCGGCCTCGACAGCAAGATCCGGCCCACGTGTATGCGGGCTCTTGCGACGAAGCGTGCGACGATGATCACTGGCCACACGCGTAACAATCGAAAAGATCCATGTCTTCAATGACGAACGCCCCTCGAATTGCCCGATGCGCCGATACACGACGAGAAACACTTCCTGCACTGCGTCGTCAACCATTGCATCCGGTACGCCCAAGCGCCGAATGTTGCGAAAGACGAGATCGAAATGCTCATTGTAAATGACCTCGAACGGAGGCACCACCGTCAAGGATTGCGCGCGTGCAGCCGTCGTGTCGTCAGAGGAAACGGGCGACATACGAGGGGCGTGAATGGATACAGTCGGTGCCAAGTATCCCCCTGAGTGGCCAGTCATCATCGCATCCGTGAGAAAAAATTTTCAAAACCTCCATTCGAATCCAGTGGCAAGCCGGACAACAACCGGCGCCGGCGTTAACGCGTCACCAACGCCGTTCACCACGAACGTGGGTCTGGTAATCGGAACGATTCCGTCCAAACCCAGCACTGAATAGGTGCGCCGCGTAAGTCGTACCGACACTCGACCGCCAATACCAATGCCCGCAAAAATTGCGGCACCTTCACCTGGCTCCGAGACTCCAAAACTCGCCGCATGAAGACGTCCAAGCTCGAAACGCACCGCAGGCCAAAGCTCGATTTTGGGCGAAATTGCCAATGGCGTGGATACAGATGTGTAACTCAATAACAGATCGGCCATGGTGCCTGCCGACGCCAATGCAGCAAAACGCATCGTACGTGGAGGAAAGGCAGCCGCTCCCAACTCGAAACGCAAACGCCACCATGAAATCGATATGCCTCTGCCAAACCCAAACGACGGCGCTGGCAGCGACCCCACATCGAGAAGCACATTCAAATTCGCCGACAGTGGTGGCCACTTGCGCGTTGCAAGACGCTTTACCACTGGCGACGACGCGGAAAGTTTTATCAACGGCCGCTGGAGCGAAATCGGCAAAGAACTCAGAGGCGCCGAAAGCGTTAGTGGTTTAGGCGGTTCTGGCTTGGTTTGTCCTGGCTGGGCTTGTCTTGGTGACGCAGACAACGCCGATTCTGGATCGATCATCATGGCCAAAATCAACGCCGAGGCCTGACCCAATGCGGCGCATGAAGCAGCACTCACTTCACGCGAGCGCGGTCCATCTTCCCCGGGTATTTCCAGACGAACCCGATACGTTCCATCCTCGGATCGTTGCACCTCCGCGACGACATCGAGCGGGCTTTGATCCGCAGAAGCACGCGGACCAACCAGCCTCTTCATCTCTGCGAGCACATCATCTGCGGTCGGACACCCCGCGGGAGCGGACCAGCGCAGCGATATCGCGTCCGCTGCGTGCGCATCCGGCGACGCCGCAATGCAAAGCGCCACAGCGATGGGAACCCAAACAAGCACGCGAGCGACAAGATGCATTCGTTATGCGACCATCTTAGCAGCCTGGGAGATGATCTGCTGCGCTGCCGTCGAAACCATTATCGAGTCGGCAGCCGCACGATAGACTCTTGGCACGCACCGTGCTTATCTGGGCGACGAGGCTCTCGGAAATTCGGTGCACTCTTGACGACGAACCTGCGACCCTATCCTTTCGCGGCGCTCTTGCGGAGAATGTTTCGCGAGATGGAGGCGCGGCAGTGCATTTTCGACCTGCCAACGCGCAAGTTCTTCGCGACGACCGGTGGTCGAGACCTCGGAGCCGTCATTCATGGTCAGCGCGTGCCTGTGCCGCTCGGACCGGCTGCTGGACCGCACACACAACTCGCCCCAAACATCGTCTTGTCGTACCTCGCCGGTCGAAGAATGCGGCGGATTGGGGGCTCGGGTTTGGCGCAAAATTGACGAATACGCTCGTCGTGAGAAACAAGCGCGAGTTTTTCCCGCCAGACATTTCGGAAGCGTACCTTTCCGGACCGCCCCTGCACGTGCTCGCCATACGCCTCGCTGCGCGTTTGCGCGAAGCGGTAGGGACGAGCCTTCCTATTTCATTTTCTGCCGGAATCGATTGGTCGAATTTTGCCGACGTCGTGGCGCTCGATTTCGCACCGGTAACTGTATGCACCGATTGGCTCAAGCCCGGGGGATATGGTCGTGCAAGCCGCTATTTCGATGAGCTTTATCGGCGCATGGAAACCGCACGTGCCTCGTCACGCGGCGATTGGGTGATTCGCTCGCGCGGGCATGGACGAGCGGCCTTATCCAGTCTGCGCCTCGATTCCGATACCGAAGCGCGCTGCCTACAAGCTCTCGATGAACGAAAAGATCTCGCGGCCGTCGCGGGTGACGCGTACACGATTTGGGTGCGCGAAGCTGCGCGACTGAATACGCAAAGTTATGCGGACGCGGTGCTCACTGGAGGCCGCTACGATCGCGCGCACCACGACAAACCAACGAAAAAGCTGGGAACAAACTGCATCTTTTCGATTGCATCACGTGCGACAAATGCATCCCTGTTTGTCCCAACGACGCAAACTTCGCCTTGGCCATCGGACACACGGAATTGCCCATCGTCAAGGCGCATCAAGATGGACAATCGTGGATAATTCGACGCGAAGGGATTTTGCGAATCGACGAAAAGCATCAGCTTGCCAACTTTGCCGACCACTGTAACGATTGCGGAAATTGCGATATATTCAGCCCGGAAGACAGCGGACCGTACCGAGTAAAACCTAGGTTTTTCGGAAGCATCGCATCGTTTTCCGCCAATACAGGCGATGGGATTTACGTCGAACGGTCCAAAGACCGCGATTTGGTGCTCGGGCGATTCGGCGGAGCACAGTGGCGGCTCGAAGCGCGTGGCGAGAAAATGCTTTTCGAAGGCACGGGTTTTAGCGTAAGTTTTTCCAAGCATAACCCGGAACGGACCATCGAAGGCGTGGCCGCCGGCGAAGTCGATTTGACCTGGTTTTGGATTCTCGACTTGCTCCGCGTTGCAGTCTTGTCGCGCAAGGAAGTCAATTGGATATCGTGTCTCGAGGAAAATGACGCATGAACAGTGATCAGGCGCGGGCCATTGCCGAACGGGCGCAATACTTCACCGACGACATGGTGCAATTCTTACGCGACATGATCGCCATTCCGTCAGAAAGCGGTGATGAAGAACGTGTCGTGCGTCGCGCGGCCGAAGAAATGGAGCGTGTCGGGTTCGATGAAGTGAAAATCGACGGGTTCGGCAATGTGCTCGGAAGAGTTGGGTCCGGAAAAACCGTCATTGCCCTCGACGCACACTTGGATACCGTCGGAGTCGGCGACCGTTCGACATTTCGATTCGACCCATATGCCGGCGTGATTGAAAACGGCGTGATTTTCGGTCGTGGGGCCAGCGATCAAGAAGGGGGAATGGCGGCGGCCGTGCACGGGGCGCGTATTGCCAAAGAATTGGGGCTACTCGATGGCGTGTCTTTATGGGTCACGGGCACCGTCATGGAGGAAGACTGCGACGGTTTGTGCTGGCAATACATTCTGCGCGAAGGTGTGCTGAGACCGGACGTCGTCATTAGCACGGAAGCGACCAACCTTGCGATATCGGGGACACCGGGGCCGAATGGAAGTCGAAGTACGCACCCAGGGGCGAAGCGCACACGGATCGGCTCCGGAGCGCGGAGTCAATGCCAATTACAAAATGGCGCCGATCATCGCAGACGTTGCTCGTCACAATGAAGCGCTCACTGCAACCGCCGATCGTTTCCTCGGAAAGGGCTCGGTCACCATATCCGCGATTCGCTCGACATCGCCTTCGCTTTGCGCAGTGGCCGATAGCTGCACGATTCACCTGGACCGACGGCTCACGAAGGGCGAAACCGAAGAAAGCGCGCTCGCAGCCATTGCCGCGCTGCCCTCTGTCGCGGGTACGGATACAAAGCTCACGGTACTCGATTATGCCCGGCCCTCCTGGCGCGGACTGGTGTATCCGACACGAAAGTATTACCCGACTTGGCTGCTCGAGGAAAGCCATCCCGCATTACGTGCTGCTCTTCGTGCCGGCGAAAATGCCCTTGGACAAGCTCCGAGGGTCGGCAAATGGACTTTCTCGACCAACGGCATTGCGACGGCTGGAATGTTTGGTATTCCCACGCTCGGGTTTGGCCCGGGCGACGAAGTGCATGCACATACGCCGGAAGATCAATGCCCCATCGAGCATCTGACGATCGCAGCAAAGTTTTACGCGGCATTCTCTGCCGCGTTCGTGTCCGAGGGATGACGGAAGCGGAAACGCGCGGGGGATAGCCCTATGATGAACCAACTCGACGACGTGCAAGAGAAGATCGACCGATTTCATAAGATCAACTGCGACCTCGAGAAACGTGATTTCCTTGCCACTTGGGATCATTCGGAGGAGACCATTCGCTGGGTGGTACTCGCCTCCGAAATCCTCGAAGATCTGACCCGTTTGGGCATTTCGACGCGAATGTTCGATCGTGGGCTCGGAATGAGCATTTTCCGAGACAAGTCGACGCGGACTCGGTACGCCTTCAAATCGGCTTGTAATCTTTTGGGCCTGACGACTGAGGAGCTGGACGAGGCTACGAGTCAAATCGGGCACGGCGAAACGACCCGGGAAACTGCGGCCATGATTGGCTTCTTGACCGAGGTATTCGGCATTCGGGACGATATGTACCTCGGCGAAGGACACTTTTACATGTCCGAAGTCGCGGCATCGCTTGCCGAAGCGCACCATGCGGGCGCGCTCATGGGGCGGCCGTCGGTTATCAATCTTCAAAGCGATTTGGACCATCCGACTCAATCGCTCGCGGATTTGCGCCACCTCGCGAATGCATTCGGAGGTCTAGGGGGCCTACGTGGCCGAAAGATTGCCGTGAGCTGGGCATATTCACCAAGCTATGGAAAACCACTCAGTGTCCCGCAAGGCGCCATTGGCCTATTGTCACGATTTGGGGCGAATATTCGACTTGCGTACCCTCCGGGTTACGGATTGGCCGATCTGCCGCTCGAAAAGGCGCAAGCATTCGCGGCCGAAAGTGCCGGGTCGCTCGAAGTCATGCATTCAATGGACGATGCGTTCGACGGCGCCGACGTGGTGTACCCCAAGTCGTGGGCTCCGTTTGCCATTATGAAAGAACGTACAAAACGCCTACGTTCGGGCTGGAAGGATCAGGCCCACGAGCTCGAGGCACAGGCGCTTGCGCAAAATGCGAAGCATACCGACTGGACCTGCACGACGGAGCGAATGCGGCTCACGAGTGGGGGCAAAGGGCTTTACATGCATTGCTTGCCCGCGGACGTTACGGGGCTATCGTGCGAGCGCGGCGAAGTCGACCGCGACGTTTTCGAGCACGCGCGAATGAGCACGTACAAACAGGCCAGCCACAAGCCTTTTGTGATTGCTGCGCTCATTTTGGGAATGCGTACGCACAATCCGGCCACTGCGATTTCGCGAATGTTTCAGGCAGGAGAAGCATCTTTTGCTAACCGCAAAGCTCGGCCACCGACGATTCCCCCGCCGTCGTCGCGAAGATTTTAATGCGTGTCGCGCCGGTGCCCCGTAAACAGAACAGCCGCTCGCTGCTGCAATACGGAAGGCACCGTTTTCGCAAGCACACATAATCCCGCGAGAGACGCTGCACCGGTTGCACACACCTCGATACCCGTTTCTCGCCGCCCCATTTCGAGTGCCACTGAAATATCATTGTCGTCGACGAGTATCGGGTATCCGCCCGAAAGAAGCATCGCGCGTACGATCGCAAGCCAATCGTAGGTTTCGTCGTCGAGGATTCCATGCGCAATGCTATGCGGCGTCTCGTCCCACGGCTGCATGAATCGAGCGCGATTTCGAGCTGCATGATGGACGGCTTGCTCCACACCGGCCACGCCGAGTTCGTCGCGGATAGCCAACGCTCGCAATTCACGGCCCTCGGGTAACACGAATTGGTGACGTTCGATGATTTCGGTCACGAGCCGTTCGTACGCCCTCGCGAGCGGATAACATCCGCGCGTTTGGATTGCAAACATCCGCGGCAAAACACCCAGAAGACCTAGCTTCACGGCTTCGTCGAATGTCGAGAATACCGAGCTCGCCAAAGCGCCACCGCCCACTTGCACGAAGAGCCGCTCGGGCGGCGGTTTGTCCGCGTGAACCATTTCCCAGGCCAGCGTTTTTCCGCCTTGCACCGCAAGCGCTTGATCGGGTCCCTGGCACGAAAGTGGAATGGCACCTGCTCGAACCGCTTCACGAAAACGATGATACGTCGGATCTCCAAGCACACCGTTCATACGAGGGCAAACCTCGATACTCGCGCCCAGCGATGCGATTTTGGCCAAAACAGGTGGATCTGCGTCCTCCGGCACGAACACGCGCAAAGAGCGCTCGACAGCGCACGCGAGAACTGCTGCCGCAAGCGCTGCATTTCCGCAACTCGCAATCACCAACTCCGAAGAAACCTCAGCCAATCCAAGCGCCTCGACGACTTCGATGTGCACGAGCACGGAAAACAAATGGCGGCCTTTATGCGAACCAGATACATTGCCGGTTTCGTTTTTGACCCAAATGCCGCCTTGTCCGTTAAAACCCATCGCGCGCCCAAGCGTTTCGTGATTGGCATAAGGCGTAACGCAAAACCCTCGGCCATCGACCCGTGCAACCGCTTTGTCGAGGCGCCGAACGATCGCAACAAACTCCTCGTCCGACAAACCCGCCTCTCGGGCTTGCAGATACACGTGATCAAGTGATCGGAAACGAAGAAATGGGTTTGGCTCGTCGGACATCATTGGCAACAGTTCGGCCTCTTCGAACTGTCGCGCGAGCACATGATCCGTCCTAGGCTCGTCTGCTACGCGCAGGCAATGAAAAGCAAGCGGCGCCTGGCTCAACGACGGCAGCACCGCTGCGCAGCCCTGACAAACCAGTACCGAACGCATCAGTCGCGCGTCCCGATTCGTTCGTTTAGGTCACGGATGAGGTCATCCCATCTGGCAGGAAGGCGTCCAAGATCCGCCCAAAATGCTTGATTTCGTCGGGCCTCGAAATCAGCGAGCGATACGCCTCGTTGCTCGACCCAGGTGAAATAGCCCAAATTGAACATGCGGGCTCGGTCGACGTGACTCAATTCGAGCAGGTGGTCGGTGTTCGCGCCGAGCATAAACTGTCCAAATGCTCCGGCCGCTGCGCGATCGTCCAATTTGCCTCGGAACCGCGTTTCTAGAATTCGAGGCAATTCGCTTTCATAAAGCGGCGCGCCGTCGGTGGCGATCGTCATGATCACATCGTCCTCGCCCAGATCGAGATAGCGTGCCACTTTGATGGCGGCCAAAACATTGCAAATGCCAGAAAATCCAAACGATCCCAGCAGCGCCACGATTTCGGACGGCACGCCGTGACTGCGCAAAAACGCTTGTCCAGCCGGATCGTTGAACACAGCGAAAAGGCTATCGGTTGCTGCATCGGAAATGGCCGCCACGAAGTCCGTATTCATGACGTTATGAATGAGCGGTACGTGTTTGTCCCCAATGCCTTGAATGTTGTGCGAGCCAAATCCATTGTAAAGCAACGTGGGGCATTCTAGCGCTTCGGCAGCTACGATACGCGTCCCATAACGCTGTTTCAAATGATCCCCCGCGCCGATGGTACCAGCAGAGCCCGTGGCCGAAACAAACGCTCTCAGATGAAGATTGGGCTGCGCTTCGGAGAGTGCTTCGAATACCCGTGCAAGCGCAGGGCCCGTCACGCATCGATGACCAATATGATTGCTGAGTTCGCAGAATTGATTGAATACGACATTTGCGGCATCCCGGCGTTCGAGCGCCTCGCACATGTCGTAGATTTCTTTGACGTCGCTCTCTTTGCCGGGCGTCTTGACGATATCGGTTGCAGAATCATCCACCCAGCGCTCCAGCCATTGGAATCGCTCTTGGCTCATTCCCTCGGGAAGAATGGCTACCCCACGACAACCCAGTATTTTGGAGATCGCGACGCCTCCGCGACAATAATTGCCCGTGGACGGCCATAATGCACGGTGACGAGTGGGATCGAATTGCCCAGTGACCAGGCGAGGAACGAGGCACGCATACGCAGCGAGCACCTTGTGCGCCCCAATGAGCGGAAAACGATCACCAAAAGCGACAGCGATTCGCGCTCGAACACCCGTCAATGTCGAAGGCAATACGACATGCGCCGGCACTGAGGTAAAACGCGCCCGCTCCCCGTCATTGTGCCAATGCACGCGAAAAAGGTTTAGCGGATGAGGCTGGTCCCTGTCAATGGTTGCGAGCTTCTCCATAACCGATGGTGAAATGCGCGACGGATCGGCAAGCTCGGCAAACGTTGGCAAAACGATGTTACGCTCGCGAAAATGCGCCACCGTACGCGCGAGCGCAGATTCGTCCACGATACGTTCCTCGATTCCCAACCGAGTCATGACTTGTCTCCCATTGCTTGCATTCTAGCAAATAATCGAGTTGCCGCACGCTCGGCGTCTTCGCGAATGGTTTCGTATCTCGCGGTCACGAGCACACCCTTTTTCACGATCTCCCGACCAGCGATATTCACATTACGCGGCGGCGAAAAACTCGCTCGGTCATCCCATTCGACGAGGTCACCCGCAATATTCCCAAATACATCATAAACGAGACGCGCCGAAGCTTCACGACGAAGACGCACGATCTGCTTGGCGTGTGGATCTCCCTCGGCACTCGATATCCGCTCGAGCGCTGCGAATTCTTCCAGCATGTTCGAGGGAAACCCGTCAGTGCCCAAAGCCACGCGATCGTAAATACCGAGCACGCGGGCATATCCGACGTTATTGACTTCATTGGAGCGAGGATTCTGCACCAGCCATCCGCCGGACTCATCCAAAGCAGTGCGCACATTTTCGCCCGTCAAGTGCACTCCGTGTGCCAAAATGGCGCCATAAGGAAGCGCATCGAGCATTAGTAGCCTTTCGAGCGGCCCGGCATGACCACGCTGCTGGGCATCATCGAGATCGGCTCGGTCCTCCGCGATATGTACATGCACGGGGACGCGCAGACTGCGCGCGAGCTCTCCTGCACGACGCAAAGACGCGTCACCGAGCGTAAACGAGGCGTGCATACCCACCGCACCACGCACGAGCGGCCTTTTGTTCTTTTCAATGAACCGACGGTTCTCCGCGAGCCCTGCCAGCGCTTCGTCTTCACCACCATTGCGTTCGGTAATGCCATAACAAAGCAACGCGCGAATGCCGAGTTCTTGGCAAGCGTCGGCCAAAACGTCGAGCGAACCTTTGATACATTCTGGAGATTCGTGGTGGTCAATCAGGACCGTCGTCCCGGAAAGCAATGCGTTTGCAATGTAAAACCTTGCCGAAGCTCGGAGGATATCGTGATCGAGCGCGCGGTCCATACGCCACCAGCGGCGCGCCAACATATCCAGAAAATTGCGCGGCGCTGGGTCGAGCGCTGGCAAACCGAGCGGAGCGAGCCCGCTGTACAAATGCGTGTGCGCATTTACGGTACCGCCATCGATACGAGCCATTCAATGGCCTCCTTTGCGAAACATCATCCGCTCGGACGGCGGAACATGATGGTGCGCATGAGACGGCCCGACACTCATGGCAATCGCCGCAGGGGAATCCTTCATGGGCAATTCGCGACGACGTTTCGCATCGAATGCGTAAAGCGCCCCAGCCACGGCCGCAGCGGTCGGAACGAGCCCGATTTCCCCAATGCCCTTGGCACCAAAAGGCCCTTCCGGCTCGGGTTCTTCGACCAATATCACTTCGACTTCGGGCATGTCCCGTGCGCGCAAAACACCCAAATCACGCAGCCAGAACGTCGTAGGCATTCCTTTTTCGCACACCAGCTCTTCCGTCAATGCATACCCGAGGCCCATGTGCATGGCTCCTTCGATCTGTGCGGTGCAAAAAGCAGGATTCAGCGCGCGCCCAACATCGTGCGCTGCCAAGACTCGCTCGATATGCCCGGCATGATCCACCACCACGACTTGCGCTGCAAATCCGTACGTTGTATGCGTTTTGGGATTGGGAACGTCCGCCTCGATCGGGTTCGTGTCCGTAATGAGATGTTCCCCAAAAAACTCTTGTCCGGCCAAACGCTCCAGCGTCTGGCCCGTGTCCAATGCAGCGCGCAATTTATTTCCAGCAATCTCGGCCGCTCGTCCCGACAAGAGCGCACCACGCGACGCCGTGGTTTGTCCCGTCGCACAAGGCGCATCCGTATCGACGCGAGGACGAAAAATAGCCAGCGGCAAGCCGGTCACTTCGGCGGCGATTTGTGCGAGCACAGTGAAAAGCCCTTGGCCCATTTCCGTAAAACCATTGAAGAGCGCAATCGTTCCGTCATTTTCGACACGCAACATCACTCGGCCGCGTTCGGGCACACCATTACCAATTCCTGAATTCTTGATTCCGCACGCGATACCGACCGCTCGGCCATTCTTCCTGGCCTCGTCCCACGCAGGTTTGACCGCGAGCAGGCATCGTTCGATACCGACCGATTTTTCCAAAATCTGACCCGTCGTCACTCGATCGCCAACCCGAAGGGCGTTCCGATACCGGATCTCCCAGGAATCGATTCCCATTTTCTCGGCCAGCTCGTCAATACATGCTTCGAGAGCAAACGTGACCTGCGGAACGCCAAATCCACGCATTGCACCGCTTGGGGGATTGTTCGTATATGCTACAATGGCTTCGACGTCCACATTCGGAATGTGGTACGCACCGGCTGCATGCCCCGCGGCACGCTCGAGCACCTTCGCGCCGACAGAAGCATACGCGCCACCATCGCCGACGATACGCGCACGAATGGCTGTGAAGTGGCCCTCGACATCGCAACCCACTTCGTATTCGAGTTGCATCGGATGACGCTTCGGATGCAAACGAATGGATTGTTCTCGATCCAGCGGAAGTTTTACCGGACGACCTGTTTTCAAAGCGAGCAATGCAGCATGACCCTGAATCGTCAGGTCTTCTTTGCCGCCAAACGCTCCGCCATTGGGCACGAGCCGCACGACGACACGATCCTCGGACATTCCGAGCATGGACGCAATCTGCCGCCGATCATCATAAACGCCTTGGCCTTGCGAATGCACACACAAGCGACCGTCCGGCAAGATTTCCGCCAGCGCACATTCAGGCTCGAGGAACAAATGCTCGATACGCTGCGTGGAAAAAGCACCTCGAGCCACGTGTTTGCTCGCTCCAAGCGCTTCCGCTGCATTGCCACGACGAATGGCACTGTGCCCCAGCAGATTCTCGTGACGTGGATTGATTCGAGGCGCCGACGGAGCCAACGCCACTCGAGGATCCACCACGGGCTCCAATACCTCGTATTCGACCTCGACGAGCGTCGCCGCGTCGCGTGCAGTCGCCGGATCTTCCGCTGCAATGGCCGCGAGCACATCGCCCACACATCTTGTTTCTTCGCCGATGGCTATGAACGCAGGCCAATCTCGTTCGAGAAGCCCCTGATAGCGCTCCCCCGGAACGTCGTCCGCCGTGAGAACCGCAATCACCCCGGGCAAACCACGAGCCTTCGTCGTATCGATTCGCAATACCTTGGCCCGTGCATGCGGCGATAACAAAACAGAACCGTGTAGCATTCCGGGGCGAGACATATCCGCGACAAACTGTTTGTCGCCAAGAACTTGCTCGGTTGCTCCAATGCGCGCCGCGGGTACCCCAACGCCTCCGTCGGCAGGAACCGTGATTGTTTCCCCACCACGTTTTTCCTGGGCATACAATTCGATCGCTTTGACGAGGCGGACATACCCCGAGCACCGACAAAGGTGCAAATCCAGCGCTCGCTCGATTTCCTTACGCGAAGGATCCGGGTGTCGTTCGACCAGCGACGACGCGTGTAGCGCAATGGCCGGAATGCAAAATCCGCATTGACCACCACCAGCAGCTTTTGTAAAAGCACGTGCCAGCCGATCTCGTTCTTCCGCGGGCAAACCAGCAAGCGTCGTAATCTCTACGCCCTCCAGATGATCGGCCGGCAAGGTACACGTGACGCGAGGGTGCCCATTGACGATGGCCACACATGCTCCGCATTGTCCTTGCGGGCGGCAGCCGTCTTTGACCGTCGTAATGCCACACCGCTCCCGCAATACTTCGAGCGCCGATTCGCCCGAGCGAGGATGTACGGCCCGAGGGGAGCCATCGAGAGTGAAATTGATTGGGCCGGTGGACTGATCGTGGGAATGCATGTCGTGACTCACGGATGAATACGGGTGCCGGTAGCGCGCGGTAATGCTTCGAGTGAGGTGATGATGACTTCTTGACCGCCGCTAGCTAGAAAATCCAACGCTGCCTCGATTTTTGGCCCCATGTTCCCCGATGGGAATTCCCCTTGGGCCAACAATTCGGCCATACGCGAGGCATTCGCCTCGACAATGGGCTTCGCGTCCGGATGACCAAAACGCTCGTGAACGTATTCCGCTTCGGTCAAAATGATCAGGTGTGTCGCGCAAACGGCACGCGTTAGCAATACCGCGGTGCGATCTTTATCGATGACTGCTTCGATACCGCGTAACATTCCGTTTGGCTCGCGTACCACGGGAATGCCTCCGCCGCCGCCAGCCATAACGATGATTCCCGCCTCGACGAGCGTGTGCAAAATGCCCGCCTCGATGAGCTTTATCGGTAGCGGCGAATATCCCATGGTGCCTTGCGTGGCGGCGACCGCGACATCGAGCGGGCTGGGCGGAATGCGTTCGGCGGCCGATTCCATTTGCAAAAGCAAATTGCCGACTTGAGGGCCGTTGCCATGAATGATGACGACGCGAAAGCCGGCAGCGATTGTTTCTGCGATGCAGTGCGCGGCCTGTTCGGCGCGTTTCTGGTGCCAAAGTCGAAGTTGACGTCGCGGGACAAACGGGGGAACATCGGGCATGGAGGGTCCATGAACTACGGCGATGACCATAACCCTTACGCTCCACCAACCCAAATCGATCCGGAGCCATCGCGCGGATGGTCGAACGAAACCGAGTTTCAATTTCCTGCGGAGCGTTCGGATCGTTTCCTCGCCCGGCTACTCGACTGGCTCTTGGCTTCGATTTGCCTCGTCCCCTGGGCCATTTTGCTCGCCGCGCTCGATCTAGTGAATTTTGCAGCGCTGAAAGAGAATCAATTTGCGAGCCTGGTGTTCATGCCCGGAGCGCTTCCGCTGGCCATCTATCAATGGATACTCGTTGCCCGTTCGGGACAAACCCTGGGCAAGAAATGGCTCCGCATTCGAATCGTCAAAGTCGATGGGGCGCCGGTGGATTTCACGAGCGGCGTCGTTTTGCGTGATTGGGTGATGCATCTCATAGGCTTCATCCCGTGCATCGGTTCGATCATCACGCTCGTCGGAATCTTGATGATCTTCAGCGACGATCGACGCTGTCTGCACGATCGAATTGCTGGCACGATGGTCGTCAAGACCATGGCCGGCTGAGGACGCGGCAGGCAACTGCGGAACGCGTTTTACGGGTAAAACGAGCATTCGCGGGCAGGTCTTCGGAGTCACGAAGCTGCCCGCGATTTCACGATTGAATCAGAACAACGTATCGGTCGAACGCGGCAGGGTGGGCGACTTCTTGTTCTGACCGAAGACAATGAACGGCTCGTCACGGCCGGGTCCGGAGAAGCGTTCGTAGATGGCGTCGAGCGACAGAATCAAGCTCGCGCTGAAGCTCGCGTCCGGGCTGTAGAATAGATTGCGGCGTTTGCCATCCAGGCCAAGCTGCGAGTTGCCATTGGAGTAACCGAGGTCGAAGCCCCATTCCGCGCTCGGAAAGTAGCTCACGCCTAAACTGAAGCTCGCGTTGTATCGAGTCGTCTCCGGATTGTCGACCCGATCGGGCTGAACGCAGCCCGTATCGATTTTGACGCAACCGCTCGTATTGAACTGATTGACGAAACCATATTGCAGACCAGCACCCATGAAGACCCATAAGGTGTGACCGAATAGCTTTTCGTCGAAAAAGACGAATCCGCCGAGACGCAAACCATTCGTCTCGAGCGATCCGCCAGTGAGCTGATCGGAAATGGTCGTCGTGCCCTGAATCGTGCGCCGCGGTATGGCAATATCGGGCTCGGTGGGCACGGTGGCACGGCTGAATTGGTGATCCCAACGCAAGCTTCCGCCAACGAGCAGACTTTGCAAAAACGGTGCCTTTTTGCCTCGAAGCGGCATGGTCAAGAACAACGACGCACGAGGAGACGTCGTGAAATAAATGCCGCGATCGTGCGACAACTTCGAGGTCGGTAGAAGGACGGTCCCGTTGACGGCCAGGCCCAACCCCCATTCCTTGTTCGCGCTCGCCCAAAGCGGCTTGGCGAAAATGCCCTGCAATGGCAAATCCCGCATCAAGGGCTCACGCTCGGTCGTCGTAATGTCGCTGTTCGTCAATTCGACGTCGAAACCAAGCGCGGTCTGCACACGGAACGAATATCCACGCGAGGTTCCATCGGCCAGCTTCGGCTCGAGGATGAAGTAGTTGAGCGTCATGTTCAGGCCCGTCGAAACCTGTTCATGCGTGCTGCTGATGTTGTCGCGACCGATGCCCAAGGCCGTCGTCGTCGCGTTCGTGCCCCAGTTGATGTTGGTCCCGCGCCACTTCACATACGCGGGCTTCTTCGCCACCACCACGCCCGCATCCGCACCTGGACCAGGCGCCGATGGCACAGTCGTGACCTGCGGCGTCGTCGGCTGAGGCGTCAGAATCGTCTGCGGACCACCCGTCAAATACGGGGGCAACGTGACGGGCGGAGGCGCATCGGGCGTCGTCGTGGGCGTGCCTGGCGCAGGCGGAGCGGGCGGCGCGCTCGGCGTCGGCTCAGCAGCCTTCGGCGCGGGCTGCGCGTTCGGATCCGTTTGTCCTCCAACGGAATCCGACGGTTGTGCCTCGGCGGGTTTGTCCGAGGGCGGCGCGCCTGGAGGAGGCGGCGGAGGAGGAGGAAGCGGAGCAGGCTGCTGCGCGAGCGCCGACGCCTGACCAAAGAGCCCCACGCAGAGGGCAAAGACAAACCCGAGACGATGCTTCATTCCGCGGCTCTCCACGATCTATCAGGCTTGCGCTCCCTAGCGGGTGACGCACTCGAGACCTGAATGTTTCTCACACCTTTCTCCCGACGTCAATTCACGCGGAGCTGGATCCGACATCCCGCCCACGACTGCTTCCCGCCTCGTCCGCGGCGCCACAAGAGGAAGGTTTTTCCCGGACAGACATACGAATCGCTCAGCACGGGCAATCAAGGTACGGCACGTGCAAATCTTCTACGGAATAGCCCTTGGAATCGCTGCGCATGAACGACTCACGACCCACGAGCGAAGGCGCCTTGTCCGTCCCAAACCGTACGAGCATCTGCGGATCGAAATCCGTCTCGCCCTCGTGCAAGACCTCGAACCGAACTTGCTTGGAGTTTGTCTCGGT
The DNA here is from genome assembly GCA_964514885.1 of uncultured Polyangium sp. Classification (GTDB taxonomy): domain Bacteria; phylum Myxococcota_A; class Polyangia; order Polyangiales; family Polyangiaceae; genus Polyangium. The sequence continues at coordinate 16,114 of CAZETM010000014.1, forward strand.
CACTTTCCAAAACACGCTGAGCTGCGCCGAAAAACCTTCGCAAGCCGCTCCCGCACTCGCAGAAAGCCACACGTATTTCGCACCGTCGAACGAATATTCCGAAACCGTAACAATCGATTCGGTGCTCTCCGTCCACACCTTGTTCGCCTCGGCCTGAGCCCACTCGCGATACGACCGCTCGATCTGATCGTACGCCGCCAGCTTGCGCATCTCAGCCATCGCCCGCGTCTTCGTCGATGCCGATGCCCCGCGCCCTTCGGCTGTCTCGAGCATCGGAAGATCGCTCGAACGGGCAAACCGTGCGTCCTGACAATCACCGTTTGTCTCGACTAACTCACTCACGAGCAGCTTGCCATCCGACGTCATGTCCCACGCGACCTGCGCAACCTGTTCATGCGTAAGAGCTGGCGTCATCACGCCGTCGATTTCTTCACCGCCCCAACGACTGCGCTCGCCAAAGTGCGGCTCGACGCGGCTCATCAGCGTAGGCGCCGAAAGCGTACCACGACAAACCTCACTTTTGGGGCCGACCAGGCGCATCTTGCGCCCAACGAGACGCGCGATCGACGTGGGCAACGCGGCTTGATCGACCTCGCGACGCGTCACCACGGGACCGTCGTCCGACACGAGACTCGGCGCACCCTTCGCCCAACGTTCGTGATCGGGCATCGCGGACAGCACGACATACGTGGTGCCCTTCGACGTCACGACATGTGCCAATTCAGCAGGATCGATGCCGCTTGGTGATGCATCGGCTTTGTCTGTCGTCGTCGCAATTGCAACAGCAGCAGGCACACTGACGACTGCTGGAAGACGCGCGGGTGTTTCGGATTTGGAACAACCGAAGGCCGCAAGAGCGAGCGCGAAAGTTGCGATGCGAGCGAGCATGTCAGGCGGACAGTACAACTGCCGTGCCGACACGGTACAAGTTCCAAACAGCGGGTTTTCGAGGCTGAGCGTGAACCGTGCCGTGTCTGTTCATCCACGGGCGTAGCGCAAGCGCCACGCTTTCATTTCATGCTGCGGCTGCAGGCTCGAGCGGCTTCGCAGGCGACGCGACAGACTTGGGCCGAGCGTTCCACACGCGCGTGGCCAGGAAGAAACCAAGAAGCGCAACGGGGATCATGGACAGAGGCCATTGCTTCCAATTCGCAGGGTCCTTGGCAGCAGCGCCGTCGGGCAGAATGACACCGTAAAGAACCGATTGGACGCCGGTGCCGAGGTACACGAATCCATCAATGATTCCGGTCGCCGTGCCTGCGTATTTCTTGCCGCCGAAATCAGCGCTCGCCGTGCCGGAGAGCATGCCGTGCACGCCAATCACGCACAGCGACATGAAGACGACCGCCCAACCGGTCGCAACGGTGCCAAGCGTAAAGTACGTGAGCACCGCCCCGACAATGAGCCCTCCATAAAGCACGGATGCCACGGGGCCTCGACGCGCTCCGAACACGTGGTCGGAAATGAACCCGGCAAAGACGCCACCAAGAATGCCTGCGACGCAAAGAAGCACGCCCCAGTTTGACGAGACAAACGCGAGTTTGACGCCGGTTTTGTCGGCAAAACGCAAGTACCACTGCATCACGGCGTTACGCAAAAAGCCGCTGCAGAACTCGATGGCGACGATGATCCAAATGACTTTTTGAGAGAACAACCGGCGCGCAATATCCACGACGCCAAGCGATGGCCCCGTGTCGCCGCTCGATGCATCTCCCGCGTCGAAATCGGAAAAGCCAGCCTGGCTGGGTGTGTCGCGAATGATGAACGCATCGAGAATGAAGAACGCAATGAGCATGCAGGCGGGCACGATGAACGCGCCGGTCATTCCCCAGGCGCTGGCAATTGCACGACTGCCGTCGTACGCGAAGTAAAGACCGAGCGAGATCAAGATGCCGAAGACAGCTCCGAGCATGCCGCGCTCACGCACGTGAAACCACGACGCGTTGACCTTGACGATCGATACGGCGCCGAAGCTTTGGAAGTACATGTTCGCGGTGTTGAGCACCGTCATTGCCTGAATCGCATCGGCGTGGTTCAGGCTGCCTGTTTGCGCGCGACTGATGACGTAACCCATGCACAGGTTCATCATCGCCGAACCGCCCGACGCGATGAGCATCGTCGTGCGACCTCCCCAGCGATCCGTCAGTGGCCCGTTCAGGAGAAACGCGACGCCGTACGCGAACGATCCGATGCCGCTGATGTTGCCGAACTCAGTCTTGGTCAGCAGCTCGAGCTTCTCCAGCAGCGGGGCGTTGGCCGATAAGTTGTATCGGCCGAAGTAGAGCATCGCGTACGTCAATCCAAGCGGGAACCAATTCATGAAGCGCCGGCGTTTGTACGCGTCCGAATGACCAACCTCGATCTTCGGCAAGCGAAGCATCACGAGGCCGATCGCGGCGAGCAGAATCAAAACGGGCAGAAAATTGGAGAGCCAGTTCGGCATGACCAGCGCATCGTACTCGACCGTGGCGGTGGCTCGCGACAACTAAGTTTGGACTGCGGAACGTGTCGACACGCCTTGCATCCGTGCGGCTTCACGACCACCTTGGCGCCCTGCTCGCATGACGCTCGACAACGCACCCGATTTTGCCGACCTTCCCACTGACCCGAGCGTCGTCCGTCGCGATCGCTTGCTCGGAGCCCTGTTCGGACTCGACCCCGAGATGTGCTTACTTCAGCACACGCCGGGTTTGTCGTTGCTCATCTCGCCGAACGCTCCGCCACAAATTTTTCTCTTGCCAACGCGTGATCGAGACACGCTACGGCACTGGCCGAAACTGCTCGAGGAGATCGTTCAAGTTTCGAGTGGTGGAGGACCGCCGACGCATGTGGTGGCGATCGGAGGAGGACCGCCGGTCGTGCAGGCTCTTCGCGATGCGGCGCGCAGCGCGACGAACGTTCCGTTTGGGTTTCACCACGTCGATGATGCGAGTCGTCTTCAGCATGTAACGGGTGCGAAGCTCGAGATGCTCGAAGCGGCGGCTGAACGGATCAAGACGACCGAAGCGTTATCGGCAGAGCGTTTGCGCGACGCACTCGTGAAGGGTCGAAAGCTCGCTGAACGAGATCGTAAAGCGGTCGACACGTTGGGGGGACAAACCCCGGTGACGTATGCGTTGCTCGTGGCGTGTGCAGCCGTCGCGATGTTCGCGCTGGCGAAGGCAGGTTCGTCCGGGTACACGAAGTTGATCATCCCGCTTGGAGCGACCAACGGATCGCTGGTGCGTGATGGCGAAGTGTGGCGACTGTTCGCGTCGATGTTTCTGCACTTGAGCGTCACGCATTTTCTGATGAACATGCTGGCGCTCTACAACTTGGGGATGCTGCTCGAGCCGATTTTGGGGGCGCGGCGGTTTTTCGTTTTGTATGGTTTGTCGGGGCTCGGCGGAGCGTTGGTCACGACGTACTTGTCGAAGGGTCACTTCAGCGCCGGAGCATCGGGGGCCATTTGGGGTTTGATGACGGCGGTTTTGGCGATCGTGGTTTTCCCTCGAGGGCTTTTGCCGCCGCTGCTCGTTGCGCGGCTGAAATCGAGCGCATGGCGACCATTGGTGCTCAACGTGTTCTTGAGCTTTTTGCCGGGCATTGATTTGCTCGCGCATTTCGGCGGAGGCTTTTTCGGGTTTGTCTTGGTCATTCTGTTTCTGGGCGATGGTCTGGTACCCATGGACGAACGACGACCCGGCAGCAGTCCCGAAACGGGTCCGCGTCCACTCTTGACGGCGATCGCGTTGGTGCTTGGAGCGGCGATGGCGCTATCGATTGGTACGGGGATGTTGAACGTGGGGAGGTGAGGTCAACTGTTTTGACCTCCAACCATCTCACTCACTCCCCCACGAGCTTGGGATCTTCGATCGCTTCGGACGTGCACTCGGCAGGCGCGGTGACCGGGTTGCAACGCGACGGCGTTCCATCCGCGAGATCGAACCAGTACTCCATGCCATCGACTGGAGCCGGATAGTCCGTCGTCAAAAAGTGCACGCCGTTGTTCAAGGCCGCTTGTTGTTTGTCTGCGCCGCCGTCGACAAACGATCGCACGAGCATGTTCGCCGTATGCGCTTCGGCAATGGCTGATGCGCTTCCGAGCGGATCGTTCAAGATGGCAATCGCCGCGAACGGATCGGCCGGCGACGAATTCGCAAACAAGATTCGTCCCGCCAAACTCGTAAGGTTTCGCGTGTAAAGCTGACGTTTCGTCGACGCATCGTCCAACGTGAAGAGCACCTGTCCCCGCAGCTCACCGAGCGTCGGCCAACCCTGCGTTTTCACCGCGTCACGCAACGTGGGAGAATCGCCCTGCAGTTCGTCGGGCGTAAAGATGCGATTGTCCGGCCAAACGCTACGAATTTCTTTGTGCAAGGCATCGAAATACTCCTCCGCCAATTCTTCGGCCGGCAGGTCTTTCATTTCGATTTGCACGACCAGCGCATGGTGCGCCCGATGCGCATCCGACCACTTTTTCATAACCGACAAACACTCGGTGAATTGCCGACACGTGGTTTGCTCGTCGAGGATCGGCAAGTGGTATACCTCGAAGATTTCCAGCGACGCATTGAAGCGAATGTCCAATTCGACATGCCTTACGCCTTGGGCGCCGAGCTGCACATCGAGCGGGGCATGCGTGTAGTTCCAATCTTCGACGGTGTTGTCCTTCGTCTCGATATGGTAACTGTTGTGGGTCGACTTCGTTTGCAGGTGATTGAAACGCAGCGAATCGTCGAGTGGATAATCGAACTTCAACGTGGGCTCAGGCGCCGGGGTTTGTCCGGCTCCAGTCTCACTGCCACAACCGACGAGCGCGAACATCGCGACGAGCACGAAGGAAACGATAGGCTTACAAGGGAACACGAGCACCTCCACGCGCGAGCGTAGCGAAAGGTTGGGCTCGCTTGCGAGGCGGATTTTGCAGATATTTTGCAGTCAAGGCGCGCGGGCCTCTTGCTTTCTGCTCTGCGCAAGGCCATGCCTCGGTCGTTCCAGGAGGCAGACCCATTTCCGCTCCGCTCGTCCCTTCAGCACGTCCTTCCGTCGCCATCATCGGCGCTGGCGTGATTGGCTTGTCAATTGGCCTGCGTTTGGCCGAAGCAGGCTGCCACGTGGATGTGTTCGACCGCGGTGATGCGGGTCGCGGAGCGAGTCACGCTGCGGCCGGAATGCTCGCGGCGGGCGTTGAAGCGGAGCCTGGGGAGCAACGGCTGCTTCCGCTATGCCAGGCGAGTCAAGCGATGTGGCCCGAATATGCGCTGCAGCTCGAAGCGGCGAGCGGCGCGCAGGTCGATTTGCGCCTTGATGGAACGCTCGTCGTAGCGCTCAATCGAGACGACGTCGAATCTTTGCGCCACAAATACGATTTCCAGAGCAAATTGGGGATATCGATGCAATGGCTGTCCGGGGCGGCAGCTCGTGAGCGTGAGCCGTATTTGCATCCGCGTACGGCCGCGGCGGTGTTTTCGCCGGGAGACGGCCAAGTCGACAATCGCAAATTCGTAAGCGCACTAAAAACGGCCTATTTGCGCGCGGGCGGGCTATTGCACGAGCATACGGCCGTGTCCGGAATCGATGTTGCGGCAGGACGTGTACGCGGCGTGGTCCTTGGGGATCGACTGCATACCGCGGAGTTCGTGGTGCTCGCGGCAGGCGCTTGGTCACGAATGCTTTCGGGTTTGCCCGCGTCCGCGATTCCGCCGGTTCGTCCCGTAAAAGGACAAATGCTTTCCGTGCGGATGAATCCCGAAGATCCGCTCGCCAGACACGTCATTTGGGCTCCGAAGAGTTACCTCGTACCGCGTAAGGATGGTCGATTGATTGTCGGTGCGACGACGGAAGAAAAAGGATTCGACGCGAATTTGACGGCTGGCGGGGTCATGGCGCTGCTCGAAGCCGCATGGCGCGTTTTGCCGGGAATCGAAGAGTTACCGATTGACGAAATGTGGACGGGTTTTCGCCCTGGAAGTCGCGACGACGCTCCGGTGCTTGGTCCTGCGCCTGAAGTCGATGGTTTGGTGCTCGCGACGGGTCATCATCGCAATGGCATTCTGCTCGCCCCGATTACGGCAATCACGATGGCGGATTTCATTTTGACGGGCGATCTGGATGATCGCGTCGCACCTTTTGGAATCGGCCGGTTTTCTCGCAGCAGGGAGGTTTCGTGATGCGCGTCAATGGAAAACCCTCCGCGACCAATCACGGTCGCCTTTTGGACCTGCTCGCCGAACAAGGCTTTTTGCCGGATGCCAAAGGCATTGCAGTAGCGATCAATGGTACCGTCGTTCCTCGCTCGAAATGGCCAGAGACGGCGCTCTCCGAGGCAGACGACATCGAGATCGTCAAGATCATGCAAGGTGGTTGAAATGACCTCGAACGACAAACCCATGGAACATTCAACCGATCCGCTTCGTATTGCCGGACGAGCATTTTCGTCACGATTGTTTCTTGGCTCCGCTGGTTATCCAAATCAAAACGTTTTTCTCGAAGCTTTCGAGGCATCGGGCGCGGAAATTCTGACCGTATCGATTCGTCGCGCCGATCTCACCGGGCACGGTGAATCGATATTCGACCTGGTTGCTGGGCGCGCGTTTTTCCTGCCCAACACCGCAGGATGTGCGACGGTCAAAGACGCGGTATTGACGGCGGAGCTTGGTCGCGAAGCGCTCGACACGGCTTGGGTAAAGCTGGAGATCATTGGCGATCGGGAAACGCTCTATCCGGACGTCGAGCAGCTTTTACGGGCAGCGGATGAGCTGGTACGCAAAGGTTTTACGGTGCTGCCCTATTGCACGGACGATCCGATCGTATGTCAGCGTTTGGCGGATCTGGGATGCGCCGCGGTCATGCCGCTCGGTTCGCCGATTGGATCGGGCTTGGGCATCTTGAATCCGTACAACATTGAACGAATTTGCGCGCGAAGCTCCGTGCCGGTCGTGCTCGATGCGGGCGTGGGAACGGCATCCGACGCAGCGTTGGCGATGGAGCTTGGATGCGATGCGGTGTTATTGAATACGGCAGTATCGCGTAGCAACGATCCGGTCAAAATGGCAACCGCCATGAAATATGCGGTAAACGCAGGCCGATTGGCACGTCAAGCGGGGCGCATTCCGAAAAAATTACGCGCCGAAGCATCTAGCCCGGAGCTGGGGCTCGTAGGTTCCTGAAAAACGGGTGATGGTTTGTCTCGGCTACCTGCACCGCTGCTGTTGATTACGGATCGAACGCAGGCACGCCGACCGCTCGTTGAGGTCATCGAAGCGGCGCTCGAAGGTGGCTGTCGCTGGGTAAGTTTGCGCGAAAAAGATTTGTCCACAAACGAACGCTTGGCGCTCGTGGATGAGGTTTTACCTCTTGTGCGAAGGTTTGGCGCGACATTGCTCGTGCATCGGGACGTGAATGCGGCAGTTCGTGCGGATGGCGTGCATTTGCCTGCGGGTAGCGATGTTTTGGCGGCGCGAGCGCGGCTCGGTGAGAATGCATGGATTGGATTGTCCTGCCACACTCTGGACGAGGTTCGGGCGGCGAAAGATACCGATTACGTGACGCTCGGGCCATTTGCTCCAACGGCCAGCAAACCCGGGTACTTGCCGGTGCTCGGGCCCGAAGCCATCCGCGAAGCCGCCCGGTATGGGCTGCCCGTTCTGGCGCTGGGAGGAGTGGACGAGACAAACCTCGGGGCGTTCAAGCGAGCGGGAGCTGCCGGGGCTGCCGTGATGGGCGGAGTGATGCGCGCGGATGATCCTCGGGCACGAGTGAGGCGTCTCATCGCCGCTTGGGATGAGGCATAGGTAGATACCGAGGAAAACTACGAATTCAGCCTTGACCTTGGCGCCATTTTTCTCCATGAGAAAGGCCGCATCGAGGTCCGCGCACATGAAACTCATCAAGTTCCAAGACGACAGACAACGCCGTTACGTTTTCCCAAAGCCGCCGATGCGGGTGGTATCGCTGGTTCCGAGCGACACGTATTCGGTCATTCGCTTGGGTGCCAAGGACAAACTCGTCGGTAGAACGAAGTATTGCATCGCGCCGGAAGAAGACGTCGAAGGCATCGAGATTGTCGGCGGGACGAAAGACGTCGATGTCAATCGGGTCATCGAGCTGGAACCGGACCTGGTCATTGCGAATCAAGAAGAGAACACGCGGTCGCAGATCGAACGGCTCGATGCGGCAGGCATTCCGGTGCTCGTTTCATTTCCCAAACGGTTTGCCGAGGGAATCGCGCATCTGGCGCGTTTGGCGATATCGCTGGGAGTGGACCAACAACCGACCGGCAAAGCGCTCGTGGCCAAGGCATATCACGCGCATCGCGAAGCAGAGCAGCGCAGACGTGAAGGCACGCCAGTTCGTGCATTCGTGCCCATTTGGATGGATCCGCTCATGACGGTGCACGAAGCAACGTTCATTTCGGACACGCTCGATCTCGTTGGAGGGCAAAACATTTTCGCCGATCGTCCGCGTCGATATCCGCTCGCCGCGGATCTTGGTCGTGCGGCGCCGCTTCCGCCGGAACGAGTGGGCGATCGGGACACGCGGTATCCGCGCGTGACCCTGGACGAAGTGGTCAAGCGGCAGCCGGAAGTGGTGATATTGCCCAATGAGCCGCACGAGTTCTCTGAATCCGACGCAGACACGTTTCGACGGCTCGATGTCCCAGCGGCAAAAAATGCACGCATTGTCTTCTGCGACGGCAAAGATCTCATGTGGTACGGCGCTCGCAGTATCGAAGGGCTCGAGCGGCTTCGGCAGCTCATCCTAGGCGGGAATTAAAGCTTTTTCAGGATTTGTCACGTCCTGAAAAACGGTCAGGACGCGTGCATGACTTGGAATCGAGAAGCTGTTCACGTCAAAGTCATCGATTTATTCACGAAGCACCAGAAAGCGCAAGTCGAAGTCGATGAATCGACGCAAATCATTGCCGATCTGGGCATTGATTCCCTGGGCGTGATGGAAGTGCTCGCGGAGGTCGAGGATGCGTACAAGATCCTGATTCCCGACGACGCATTGCGGAGTATCGAAACGGTCGGCGACGTCGTAGATACGATCATGGCGCGGCTTTCTCGAGACGGAAGGCTGAGCGAATGAGCCGCACGGGATGGCGCACTGTCGCCCGAGCAATCGAAGACGCTGCGGCGTCTGAGAACAAAAATGGCTTTCGATTCCTTGGGGAATCGCGACAGCACGAACGGTATTTCTCGTTTGCCGACGTGGAGCGAGAAAGCGGTCGTTTTGCGGGAGCAATGCAAGCGCTCGGATTGCGCAAAGGCGACCGGATTGCGCTGATATTGCCAGACAATGCGGATTTCGTGTTTGCGTTTCTAGGTGCGGTGCGGGCGGGCATTGTGTCAGTGCCGATTTATCCGCCGACGGGCCTCGGAAAACTGGCCGGATATCTCGACAATACGCTGCACATCGTGGCAAAAAGCGGCGCTCGGTTCCTGCTCACCAACAAAGAAATCAAACTGCTGCTCGGGACGATTCAAGCGAAAGCCCCGGAGCTCGAGCAAGTCACGACGATTGAAGACCTCAAAACGATGAGCGAAAAATTGCGCCCGGTCGACGTGAGCCTCGATGATACGTGTTTCCTTCAATTTACCAGCGGTTCGACGGCGCGTCCCAAAGGCGTGACCTTGACGCACTCGAATCTCGCAGCAAACGTCCGCTCGATCATGCAACTTGGTTTGTCCGTCACGGATGCCGTGGACTGCGGCGTCTCGTGGCTGCCGCTGTATCACGACATGGGCTTGATTGGATTCGTGATTGCGCCGATTTACCATCGGACGACAATCACGTTCCTGCCTCCGCTGGTTTTTTTGAAACGCCCGGCAAGGTGGCTGGAGGCCGTTTCCCAATATCGCGGATCGATTTCCTTCGCTCCGAACTTTGCGTACGCGTTGTGTGTAAAGCGCATCAAAGACAGCGAAATGTTAGGTCTCGATCTTTCGTCCTGGCGCGTCGCAGGATGCGGGGCCGAGCCGATTCGAGCGGAAAACCTGCGAGCCTTTGCGCAAAAGTTTTCCGCGGTCGGCTTCGACGAACGGGCGTTCGTGTGTTGTTATGGTTTGGCCGAGTCGACCTTGGCAGTATCGTTCAGCAACGTAGGAAAAGGCATGGCGACCGATATCGTGGATGGCGAAACGTTATGGTCCGAGGGGCGTGCGGAGCCGGCCAAAGAAGAAAATGCACGAGCCTCCTCCGTCGTACGGTGTGGTCCGGCGTTCGAGGGACACGAGGTAAACATTTTCGCGCCGGACGACACGGAAAGTGTCAAGCCGCTCGTTGAGCGTGAAGTCGGCGAAATTCGCATTCGTGGGGCGAGCGTGATGCAAGGTTATCATGCCGATCCCGATGCGACTCGAAATGCCTTCGCAGGCGGATATCTGCGCACGGGTGACCTGGGTTATATCGCAGTCGGCGAGGTGTACGTTTGCGGTCGGTCGAAAGAGGTCATCATCGTCAATGGGCGCAACTATTATCCGCAGGGCATCGAATGGGAAGCGAGCCAAATCGAAGGCGTACGCAAAGGCAATGTGATTGCGTTTGGTACGATGACGGGGCCGGGCGATCGTGAACGGGTGGTGGTGGCATTCGAGACCGGCGTAACAGACGAAGCGGGCAAGCTCCATCTCGTAACGGAAGCGCGCAAAGCCATTCAGCAAGCGGTGGGTTTGAGCGTGGACGATATCGTGCCGCTCGCTCCGGGCGTGTTACCGAAAACGTCGAGCGGCAAACTGCAGCGCAACAAAACGCGGGAATTGTACGAATCTGGGGAGCTTACGCATCGCACGAGCGCGCGTGAGGTCGATAAACTAGATTTGGCCAAGGAATTCGCCAAGAGCCAGCTCGGGTATTTCCGACATCGGTTGTTCGGTAAATCCGAAGATTAAATTATTCCGGACACTTCACGGCGACTTCCGCGCATCCCGACGCCCAACCTCGGATACAATACATGATTGCCGATTCGTCGGTGGACTTCAAGCACTCCTCGAATTTGGATGCCGGCGCAAGAATGGCACGGTTTTGGGTCTGCCCAATGGCGCCGAGATCTGCCAGCTGGGACGAATTGGAGAGTCCGTGTTCCGCATCGACAATAAAAATTGTCTCGTCGGTACGATATTGACCGGGAATGAATCCGTACTCGTACCGGTACGAAACCGTGGAAATGGTGCGATCGCGCAGCTTCTCAAGAATGCATTTCGCAGCGGCGACGTCTTTGAAATGCGGCATCTCACCCGACGGCACGGCGTCTTGGTCGAGAAATTCGGCGGTCGGACAAGGCGCGGGGACCGAGCAGTCCCAAGTATCCAGCATTTCTTGTGCATTAAAATCAGCGATGCTGGTACACGGCAACAGCGCCTCGGGAACTGTCTCATCGCTGGGAGGTGTCGGGGCCGAACATCCCCAAGCCAGCACCAACGGAAGCAACACCAAAGCAATCATTCCGAACCGAGTTGAAATTTTCATGTGCTCATGCGAGCATGACGATATCGTCTTTGCAAGGGATGGATTTCAAAATCCCCCCTCCAACGACAACTGCGGAATCGTAATCGGTCCCAACGTCCGCGGCTGGCAAATGCCTTCCTCACAAGTCACGTCGAAGACTTCTTTGCTGAGCGTCGCGTTTTGAAGATCTAAAATGAGACCCAGGTAGCCGGTTTTTCCTACCTTCCAGCGCCTCGAAACACGCACGTCCAGCCGATAAAATGGCCTCACGCGATCGGGATTCGGATCCAGCGGACGACCCGTGCCCGCTTCGTCCGCGGGAAAACCACTATAAATGACGTGCCGAACGCCACCCTTCCAGTTTTTGTTGAATTCGTACAGAATGGCAACGTGCGCCACGTGCGTGCGATCCAAAGCCGAAGGAATTGCAATGCCGCTCGATCCAGTCCGCGTCGAGCGCGACAACGTGTACGAAGCGACGAACAGCATGTCCTTGCGTAATGCTCCGCGAGCGCTCAATTCGAGGCCATACGCATCGCCGGTGCTTCGCGACAGAAACCGATCCGGACCAAGGCTCGTCCCGCGCTCGGTGCCAATCGGATCGGTCATGTTGAACGTAATTTGACGAAATACGCCGACCCCGATCTCGACTGGAATCGGAGACAATTTCACTTCCGCCCCAAAGCTCGATTGCAGGCTGCGTTGCAAGCCCCCGGCAATACCTGCAATTTGTAACGCCGGCAGTGGAGCAAACCCAGGAAGTTGTGAAGCCAGCCCGAATGCGGGCACCAGTTTTACTCGGTCGCCTACGCCGAAGCTACCTACGATTTTTGGATCGATCGTCGTCGCGTCATTCCCCATCGACTGATAATGGTCAACACGCAACCCGGGAGTAATCGTCGAATTTTCGTTCAATACGATGAGAGCATCGACCCAACCGCCAACGGCAAAATCCCAGCGGCTTGGAAAAAGCGCTCGGAATGCTTCATCGAGCTGTGCCAAGGCCAATGGTTTTTCCGGACAAGACGGATCCGAAATCGGACAAATCGGACGGTACTCCATGTCGTAATGGTCGACGTTTACGTCGATGCCACCGCGCAAGAGTGCTTTGCCGTGTCCAATCGGCTGCGCCATTCTCAAACGCGCGCCAACTTTCGCATTCGTCGCTCGATCAACACCCACGTCCCGAGAACGATCGAGCCCCAAAGTCACCGCGGCGCGTAGTTTTCCACCGGAATCGAAATCGTGATCATAACGCACATCGAGCCGGTGAAAGTCGGTATTGAGCAGGGTATCGCTTTGATCTCCGTCGCTCACCGGAAGCGCCAACAAATCCCAGGCGCCGAATGCAAGCGCCGACAATTTCCCGCGAGGACCCGTGCGATGGCTGATGCGCGCCTGATAATCGGCATATCCAAAATCGACATTTTTGACCAGCGCCGAAATCAAATGAGCGCCCACGGCGTAATGCCCTCCCACGAGAACCGTCGTATCTTCCGAAACCGGCCCTTGCACGACACCGCCAACATCCACGACACGAAATATGCCCTCGCCTCGCCATTCCGTTGGTAATGGCGCAGCTTCGGCTTCCACGGCTGCTCCGGCCAATCGGCCAATATCTGCCGGGTAAGGCCCTGGATGCAAATTCACCCGCGAAACGAGCGGCGCGGAAATGACCGACGGTCCTGCTCCTGCGTGAAAAAGCAGCGGCACACGAATACCATCGTAATAGTATCCAATGTTCCCAGGCGGCGCGCCGCGAATGTAATAATACGGCGTGCCACTCGTCGTAGGTGTCACTCCCGGCTGCAATTCAATCGCGCGGTAAGGGTCTCCAAGCACCCCGGGCATCTCGCGAATATCACGCCGCTTGAGCGCCGTCGAACCAGCCGGCGCCTTGTCACCTTCCACCGTCACTTCGATGGGCTCGGCTGATGGTTTCGACGTCGACCCTGGCACGATGACTGGCTCACTCGCAGGCGTGGGCGCAGGCTCGATGACTGGCTCAGGCGACGCTGGTTGCGCACGCGCCACGGAAGACGCAAGCGTGATCAAGATCGTTGCGGCGTGGTGGAGCTTTACGCCACGCGTCCATCGTCCGGCCGCCATATACGCGAGCGATGGCACGACCGGCCGGACGATGCAACGACTGCGCAAGAGCCTGTTCAACACGCTCTAACATGCAGCGCTCGTGATGCCCGACCACACTGGCGCTTGGTCGTCAAACATTTTACGTTGAGACTCGATGACGGACATAACACGCGCGCCAATCGACCCGAGTCTCGACCTCGAAGCAGAGATCGTCCGGCTCAAGAAAGAGCGAAACGCTGTTTTGCTCGCGCACTATTACCAAGAGGGGGACATCCAAGATTTGGCTGATTTCCTCGGAGATTCACTGCAACTTGCTCAAGCCGCCAAGAAGACCACGGCCGACGTCATCCTCTTCGCGGGCGTGCACTTCATGGCCGAAACGGCGAAGATCCTGAACCCCGAGCGCATCGTCGTCGTGCCCGACATGGATGCCGGTTGCTCGCTCGCAGATGGTTGTCCCGTCGATCGTTACCGCGCTTGGCGCGCGAAATATCCGGGCGCCGTCGCCATCACGTACATCAACTGCAGCGCCGATGTAAAAGCCGAAAGCGACTACATCTGCACCTCGTCAAACGCCGAGAAGATTGTCCGGGCCATACCCGAAGACAAGGAAATCCTCTTTGCTCCCGACAAGAACCTTGGCCGATGGCTCGTCGAAAAAACCGGCCGACAGATGCGTCTGTGGCAAGGCAGTTGCTTGGTGCACGAAACATTCAGCCTGCGCAAGATCGTCGCGCTGTGCGAACGACACCCCGAAGCGAAGCTCATCGCGCACCACGAATGCGAAGAGCCCATCCTGAAAATGGCTCAGTTCATCGGCTCGACGACGGCCCTGTTGAAATACACCATGACCGACGACGCACAGGCGTACATCGTCGCGACCGAAAGCGGCATCGTGCATCAGATGCGCAAAGCATCGCCGCACAAGACGTTCATCGAAGGCCCGCCCGAGGGCAACTGCGCGTGCAACGAGTGCCCCTTCATGCGCCTCAACACGCTCGAGAAAGTGTACCTGGCTCTTCGCGATCTCACGCCACGGATCGAGATGCCCCAAGCGCTACGCGAACGCGCGCGCATACCGATCGATCGCATGCTCGCCCTGTCGTAAACGCCGTCTCACGAGACCCTCGTGCTCGGTCCCTCAGCGACAAACCGCCGTACGAGTTCACGCAAAACGTTCGGATCGAATGGTTTTTCGAGCAGCTCGTTTTGTACGCGCTCAAAGAATTTGCGCGCATGACCTGAAAAAGTCGCACCGGTACAAAACACGATGCGATTCGTCATCTCGGGCGCGATCGTGTGCAGCTTCTCGTAGAAGTCGATCCCGCTCATTCCAGGCATTCGCAAGTCGCACAAAATCACGTCGAAACGACTACCCGCCTCGATCAGCGCAAGCGCTTCGAGCCCGTTCATCACCGCCGTGACATCGTGCTCGCTACCAAGCAAGCGCCTGAGCGACGAAACGATGAACACTTCGTCATCGACGAGCAAAACCCGTCCGCGTTTTCCTGTACCTGCCGTCAGGTGGTCGGTCCGCACTGCTTGCACCTTTCGGAAGCCCGATTCCTTGACCATTGTCGCAGCAGTTGCAAGAAATCTGACACCAAAAGTTTGCAATTCGTTGCGTCAACTCATTGGCGGTCGCGAAACGTAATCATTTAAGGTTTTTAATGTTACACAAAGGTGCCGTCAGGTGTCGGAATGACCAATGTGTTTGCGTATGGCCTCGGCCACTTCTAGCCGGTCAAAGAGTCGTTCGACGTAATCGAGTCGGTCGGTTTCAATGACGAGTGTGGGGGAAAGGTCATAACGCGCGTGCCATTGCTCGTAGAGGTTGTCGAGCGCAGCGAGATAAGTGCGTGGCACTTTGCGCTCGAAATCGCGTCCGCGTTCTCGAATTCGCCGCACGAGCGTTTTGAGCGGGCAGCGTAGATAGATCATCAAGTCCGGCGGGCGAATCTCTTCGCGCAGCGTGGTATAAAGATCCTGATACATGGTCCAATCGCGATCATTGATGTATCCAGCTTGATGCAAATGGGCGGCGAAGACTTCGGCATCTTCGTACAACGTTCGGTCTTGCACGATGGGCTGAGGATCCTGGGATGCGCGAACCAGTACCTCGCGATGAATACGAAAACGTCGCACGAGAAAAAAGAGTTGCGAACTCATGGCCCAGCGAGGCATATCGTCGTAAAAGTCAGACAGATATGGATTGTCCTCGTTGGGCTCGAAAAACGGGAGCATGCCGAATTGTTGTTCGAGCCATTTGACGAGGCTCGATTTGCCGGCGCCCATGTTTCCCGCCACGGCAATGATCCGGGGACGTCCGGTTTTCATGCGTTGAGACATCGAGACTCCTTCAGAGCACCAGCGCAAGCCCAAGAGTTTGCACGAAAGTCGCCGCAAGCTCGGGAAATGGTCCAATGACAGTTCGGCGACCTGCCGTATCGATGGTTTGTCCCGTACGCAACGCAGTGCCTCGTTGCGCCGCGTGTAATGCCCCAATCGCTTCGAATTCAACCGACAGCCAATTGGGCACAATATCGAATGATACGCCAATCCCCATCGGGACTTCGACAAAAGAAAAAACGCGTTCGCGAACTTTAAAAGACCCGCCCGCCGAAGCGACATCGAAACGGCCCACTTCCAGACGTCCCCAACCAGCACCGACGCTGAGCCACGTACGAGCTCGAGGCCCAAGCGGCAGTGTCGGAGAAAGTCGCAAGCCGAACGAGTAACTCGTCACGGACATCGGGCCTGGGTCACCGGACAAACCCAAAACGCCACCGGGCGGATCGGTCTCGCTCGAGCTGCGCAGTACGTACAAGTTGCCACGCAAGTAGCGCATGATCTCGATTCGCGCAGTCAGTCCGAGCCCAACACTCGACGGATAACGAACGTCCGTTTGTCCTTCTGCAACCCGCTGCACGAGCGCCACGGCTGCCCCAATGTCGACATGTTTCGTGATGGGCAACGGCGTCGGCAGGAGCGGCGCCGCCGCCGGCGGACGCGCTGGAGCTTCGGGCACGACCGATACACTGCCACCCACTTCGGCTTGAACCGGAAGCGAAAAGCAGACGAGGCCGAGCGACGCGGAAAGCGCGAAAACGCCCCGCACTGGATTCATTCCGAGGCACCTCGTTCGCGCACGCATGCAACGCGTGTTGTAGCAAAGTTCGGGCGAGGTCGGTCGACCGAGCGAGCATCGGGTTTGTTGGTTCGGCGGATTCGTGACAAGCGTCGGATTTTGCGGCACACTTGGCCCGCCATGCATACGCCCCGGAAATTATTCGTTCTCGCCTCGTTTACCCTTGCCCTCGCGGCATGCGCCAAGTCCGAAGCCCCTGCGTCGGACGCAACGCCGCCCGCAGTGACGCCTCCTCCGGTCGCGGCTCCGTCGCTCGAACCGAAGGCTGCAACGGCAGAAGCGATCAAGCCGCTCACGCAGAAGAAGTTTGGTCAACCGGTGTCAGAGGCCAAGGCCACAGCGCTGACCGAGTTGGTCAAGGAACCGAACAAGTTCGCCGCTCAGACTGTGCGCACGGAAGGCGTCGTGTCGGCGGTGTGCAAGTCGATGGGTTGTTGGATGGAGATCGCCGATACGACGGGCCAAGCGCACATCAAGATGGCGGGACACGCCTTCTTCGTGCCGCGTGAAGCGAACGGTCATCGCGCGGTGGTGCAAGGCAAAGTGATGCCGTCTGAGGACAAGGGCGCAGGCCAATGCGGCGCTGACGATGGTTGTGGTCAAGGCGGGAGCGCCAAGATGGCCAAGGTCGAGATCGAAGCGACGGGCATCGAGTTCGTCGATTGAAACTTCTCGCCTACCTCGGACAAACTCCCCTCTCCGTAAGCGTCATGGAGTGACGCGATTCGCGGACAAACTCCCCTCTCCGCAAGCGTAATGAAATGGCGCGATTCGCGGAGAGCCGGGTGAGGCGATACCGTGATTGTTCGAAGCAACCAACCCTGAACAGCAAGCGTCCGTCTTCACACCGCAGCCAGTCATCTCACAAGTCGAGACGCTTCGACGAACGGCGGAGGCGCTCTTTGGGTCCCCGCATGTGGCTATCTCACAAGTCGAGACGCTTCGACGAACGGCGGAGGCGCTCTTTGGGTCCCCGCATGTGGCTATCTCACAAGTCGAGACGCCTCGGTGAACGCCGGAGGCGCTCTTTGGGCCACCGCAGGTAGCTATCCCACAAGTCGAGACGCTTCGACGAACGGCGGAGGCGCTCCTTTGACTACCGGAGTTGGCCACCGAACTAAAAAATCTCGCTTACGGTAACTGGGTAGGTACTTTCGCGCGGCCCGAACACCAAGTCTAGCAACGGAACCTAGACAAACTTCGATCGCGCCGTTGCCCCATCATTCTCCATTTGTCAAGCAACCATTTCCGCAACCTAACGCACCGTTTCACGGTCTTGTACGCGCTTAGTTGGTAATCTACGTTGCCAACGCCATCCAGGCGCGGACATTCTCTGTCCGGCCGAAGGCTCCGTCGCGGTTTCGTCCCTTGCCCCTGCCAGACAGCCGCACGTAATGTGCTTCTCGTCAGATGGGTATGTGTCTCACCGTGGCGCACACCATCTTTCGCACGATTACGGAAGGAACCATTCTATGTTTTCGATGCCAGCCAGGACACGTGCAATTTGTTGAGATCGCCTGCTGTGCCCATACCATCGATTTGGTATTGAATAATGAATCCGGTCAGCTTTTCGTCGGGAATTTATTCAAACCCGCGGGGCCAAACTTTTGACAAGACATCATGCACAGCATCGTACTGGCATTTTCCGTCGCGCGGTGTGCGCGTCGTTTTACCCTTATGCCCTACCTTGCCGCAATGACGAGTTACGTCGCCCTCGTGGGTCCACGCTTCCTCATAGTGAAGAATGCCGTCGATTCGTTTATAGATTTTCTTGCCGAATTTCCCTTTTGGCACGCTCAAGGCCCCATCGACATGCCTCGGGACTTCGGATTCTTAAAGCATTTAAGCATCGGGAAACCATCCCTTTGTGGTCGCGGGCGTTGTCGAGAAGGAGCGGTAACGATGCTTGGGATCCGATGGTCCGCCTCGTAGGAATTCGACTTTCTTGCATCAGCATCATTACGACGTTGATCGCATCGATGATGTCACCGCCTCGGTATGCTTGGGCGACGTCTACGATTGTCCGCATTTGGGCCCTTGAATTGGCCCACGATCCGGGAATCATTTCATTGGCGCGAGAGCCGAAATCAACGATACCGTCCCATGCCCCTTACGTATCGCTGATCCGCCTCGTGACAACCTTCGTGGGAAATTTCTTGCGGCGGCTGCCGCCCCATGTGTAGCATCCGCCACGATGAACCAACACCCTCCCAATTGGCACCCCGGCGCACCTAACCAGCCGCAACACCCCGGTGCACCTAACCAGCCGCAACATCCGAACGCG
>CAZETM010000015.1:0-7873 GCA_964514885.1 uncultured Polyangium sp.
CACCACGCGGAGCGATCAGGTAGCTCCGGCTGCTCACCCTACCGAGCCTCGAATCCTATCCGATAGCTCTCGCCCCTCAGGTCGAACTCCCCCCGACCTTCTCGATCGCTTCCCGGCCTCCCGTACCCGACTCGTCCGAGATACCCAATCGCTCGGCCGGCTCGGTCACCTGAGCTGTCCGAGCATCCAGGTATCTCCGAGGGGTCAGGTCACCGAAGCTTTGGGGGTCTGCTTCACGGTTGAGGCATCGTCAGCGTGCTCGAAAAGTTGACAACCCTGCCGAAATGTCTTGAAAGTGTAGTCGCTCGTGTGGTTCCATCCCGCGCTGGACGGAGAAACATGTTGCTGAACGCACTCGACCTCTTCACACGCCGACGCTCCAACCCATTTCATTGACTCAATAAATACCATGCACGTTCTCGTCATTCATATCGGTCCCGTTCAGGATTTCATTGCGAGCGCGAAAAAATGTCGTGACCTTTGGTTTGGCTCCTGGGTGCTCAGTGAACTTGCCCGTGCAGCCGCTCGCGGTGTCGTTGCCGCCGAAGGTCGCGATGAAAGTGATGAACGTAAAGTGCTCGTGTTCCCTGGCGCGAGTATCAACGCCAAGGATCGAGCCGTGGCGAACAAGATCGTCGCGCGAATCGCCAAGCCCCCGACAGACGTGGCCGAAGAAGCCGAACGGGTCATGCGCGCGCGATTGAGCGAGCTTCGCGATCGGGCATTCGCACGGGTTCGGCAACGCGGTGGCGAGTTTCGAGCCGAGATAGCCAAGCAGCAGGTCGATGACGCCTTCGAATTCTTTTGGGCCGCAACACCCGAAGGCGCGGGCGAAAAGGCGTACACGAAAGCGCTGGAAGAAGCCGAGCGATTGCTCGCGGCCGTAAAGAATACGCGCGTTTGGGAGCAACCGACGTGGGCCGCCGAGGGAGTGCCCAAATCGGTCCTCGACGGCAAGCGCGAAGCGGTGCTCAAACCGGAACGCCTATGCGGCGTCGGCGTATTGAAACGCTTTGGAATGCGCGACGAAGATCAAGCCGATGACGGAACCACGCCCGAACGAATTCCGAGCACGTTGCATATCGCTTCCGGTCCATTTCGCGCAGGCCTCAAAGTTGTCAACGCCGCTGGCGCATGGA
Organism: uncultured Polyangium sp.; assembly: GCA_964514885.1. Lineage (GTDB taxonomy): Bacteria > Myxococcota_A > Polyangia > Polyangiales > Polyangiaceae > Polyangium. Next base: position 1,140 of record CAZETM010000015.1, read on the forward strand.
ACAAATACCGAGAAAAGCTTGAGGGCATCGACCGGAAGTTCGTGTATCGCTTGAGCGTGGCGCCGCGTCGCGACCCCATCACCGAATATGTGGATGGCACGGTTTTTTACGACACACGCCTGGCCGAAGCGCTGAACGAAATCGGCGTGAACGATGCAAACCAAGCGAAAGCCGCTATGGGTGCTTTACGCAATTTTCTCGATGACGTCCAGCCGAAGCTCGGCGAGCCCATTCCCTATTATGCCCTGCTCCTCGGGGATGGAGATCGCATGGGCAAAGTCATCCATTCCTTGCACACGAGCGACGAGCATCGTGAGCTGTCGGAAAAGCTGGAAGTCTTCGCCAGTTCCACTCGGAACACCGTCGAGCAGGACCACGATGGCGCGCTTATCTACGCCGGCGGCGATGATGTCCTCGCGCTCGTGCCATTACACAAGGCTCTCGCTTGCGCCACCAAACTCGCCGAGGACTTTGCCCGAGAGATGCAGCAGTGGAAAATCGAGGAGGACGGCCAGGAGCGGTCTCCCACGCTGTCGATCGGGATGGTCATCGTCCATCAATTGTTTCCGCTCGACGAAGCGCTCGAATTGGTACGTTCGGCCGAAAAGAAGGCGAAAGCCGTTCCTGGCAAGAATGCACTCGCGATCGTGGTGCGAAAACGCGGGGGCGAGCCCGTCGCGGTCGAAGGGCAATGGGACATTGTCGACAAACGGTTGGAATCGTTGCGGGAGCTTCATATACGCGGCGCGATATCCACGAAGGCGCAATACGAATTGATGGACCTCGCCCTGCGTCTCGACCAACCTGGGGAGCTGACCGAAACGTTGAGGGAAGTTCGCAAGGCCGAGGCGCAACGCATTCTCGGACGCAAACGCAAAGAAGGCGGCGGCGCATTGCTGGACGATGCGGATCGTAAAACTCTCGAGGAGCTCCACATTTTCGACGATCCCGCTCGTCTGGGCCGCGAACTGTATGTCGCGGCGCTCTTGGCCAAAGCCGAACGGCAAGCCAATCCGCCTCCCGTCGACGAATTGCAGGTTTCCGCGTCCGAGGTTCCACGATGACCATGTTTCAAATCGAGGCACGCGACCCGCTCGTCTTCCGCGATGGGCGGCCGAACAATGAGCAAAACGAAAGCCGTACACTTGCATTTCCATTGCCATCCACGCTGGCCGGCGTCGTGCGAACCGGGCTTGGTCGCAAAAATGGCGTGTTCGACCGCTCGCTGATTAAATCATTGTTGGAGAACGTATCCATTCGTGGTCCGCTGCTGGCGGGGCCAGAGGGAATGCTCGTTCCTGCACCTCACGACGCCTTGATCTTGCAAACCGAAGACAAAACCCTTCGCCTTGCGCCACTGGAGATCATAAAACCACCGGCAGGCGCGTTCTGCTCCGGGATTGGCGCCAACCGGCAGCTCGTTGGGCTTCCCCCCGATCCCGATCCCAATGCCGCGGCCAAAACAAAACCGCTCGCTCGGGTGCCGCGGTTCTGGCCCTGGACGGCTTTCGAAGAATGGTTGCATCATCCCAGCGAACGCGACGACGCCGCAACACGGCGATTCCTAGCGGGCGCGATCACCTCGCTGGTGCGCGACGAGCGGGTACATGTGGCGATGACTCGCAATGGCACCGCGGAGGAGGGTAAACTCTTTGCAACGGAAGGGCTTTGCCTGGAGGGCCGGCTTTTCGTGGACGAAACGAATGGTTACGTCGCGCTGCAATTGTTATTGGATGTCGACGTGCAGGAACCCAGCCTGGGTGCCGTCGCGTCTGGAATTCGCCCGCTCGGCGGCGAACGGCGGCTGAGCGTATGGACCGAATCGACGCAGCCTGGCCACACCTTGCCCGCCTTGCCCCCGTGGCTCAACGAATACGTCAATCAGGACCAGGCTTCGCTCGTCCGCGTCGTACTGCTCACGCCCGCGTACGTGGAATCGAGCCTCGGGCCGCGAATGCTTGAGCGAGCGGGGATTGCCGAGATTGTCGCGGCCAAAGTGGATCGTCCCATGATCATGAGCGGCTGGGATTTGGCAAAGAATCCACCACATGGGCAACCGAAGAAAACGCGACGGCTCGCGGATAGCGGATCGGTTTATTGGGTGCGCTTGACAGGGGATGTCAAAGCACGCCAAACCTGGCTCAAAGAGATTTGGATGAACAACATCAGCGATGATCCGCAGCTCGCACGCGACGGATTTGGACTTGCTGCCATTGGAATCGGGGGACAGCCTTGAGGACCTGGACCAAACCGGCCGGGTTTGCGCCACCGCCGCAAACGCCTGGTGATGAATTCACGTTGACGTGTCGATTTATCAGCCCCGTTTTCGGCGGGGGTGTGGATCCAAAACGACAGGATCCCGTAACGCCTGTAAGAGCGTCCGCAATTCGCGGGCAGCTTCGTTATTGGTGGAGGGCAACGCATGCGGACTTGTCGCTGCTTGCACTCCACGAAACCGAATCCAAACTATTTGGCGGCGTGCACGAAAAAGCGCAAGCAAGTGCAATTTCGCTCCATGTGGCCAAGCAGCCGGCGCGAATGAAACGCCTCGAGGTATTTCTACGCGGCAGCCCATTCAAGCTGGTCAACGAGCGGCTGAGCGCGCTTGCTTATGGAGCGTTCCCGTTACGCGGGGAGCAGGGCACCAACCATGATCCCCTATTCGTTTACGACGACCCATTTGAAATCGTGATTCGGATGGAGACGCGAATTGTCGACGGTGTCGACGTGCGTCTCGAAATCGAGCGGGCGCTTTGGGCGTGGCTTCATTTCGGTGGCCTTGGAGGACGTACGCGACGTGGATTCGGCGCCGTGGAGTTGATCGACTCCAAAGGGTTTACGCTGAAAAGCATTCGCGACGGTTGGCCAAACGAGCCACGAAAAGAAAAGGCGGAATGGCCGGTTTTGCAAGCCACTATGAAGAGCGTCGCCAAGGCGCAAAGCCCGACCAAGACGGGCCATGAAGCGCAGGAAAAGCTGCTCGATCTCTTGCGGCGTATGCGTCAGGGCGATCTTGGACGCACGCACAACAATAACAATCCGCGACCTGGTCGATCGTATTGGCCCGAGCCCGACGCGATTCGTAAAATCTGCCACACGAGCTCAGAGCGTCATGGAAAACCCATTCACGATCCGCGCATAGACAAGTTTCCTCGGGCGGCATTCGGCGCGCCGATCATCTTCCACTTCAAGAGTGAGCCCGGCGAGCGCGAGCCGGTGGACACGATGTTGGTGCCCGCGCAATGGCGTGACGACGAGAAGGGCACGGGGCAAAAACGCGTGCCACTCGACCGATTCGCGTCGTCGCTGATTCTGCGCCCCCATGCGGCAAACGGCGGTTACGAATCCATGGCCGTCCGCCTCGATCACCCCGAACCGCGAGCGTGGATGCTGCTCGAAAAGAAAACGGAAAAGGCGTATCCGGTCATTAAGCTCGACGAAGCGGAGGCCAACCGGATCAAGCCTCTTGTAGTCGACAAGCATTACACCGATCCCATCGCAGCATACTTCGCTCATCTGATCAGGATTTGACGCTGGAGATTATCGAAACGATGTCCTCGCATCTTGCACTCATTCACGCGCTTTCTCCCATTCATTGTGGGACCGGTCAGGCGATATCGGGGATCGATTTACCGATTGCCCGAGAAAAACCGACCGGCACGCCGCTCGTTCCGGGCTCGACGCTGAAAGGCGTATTGCGTGCCCATCCGGGCGGGTACCAGCCGGACGAAACGCCGAAGAACATCCATCTAGCCGTTTTTGGACCCATCACGGCAAATGCGAGCGAATACGCCGGCGCCGTTCAGTTTGCCGATGCGCATTTGGTTTTTCTACCCATTCGCAGCGTGCGCGGCACGTTTGCCTGGGTCACCTCGCCGCACCTGCTTCGTCGCTTGGCGCGTGACCTGCGCGAATGCAAACGCGATTGGAAAGTCCCCTCGGACGACGTACAGGGCAACGAGGCACTCGTCGCGAGTGAACGTTTAATCGTGAAGATAGGCAGCAAGGAGCGAGTCGTTTTCGAGGATTTCGACTTCGATGCGTCAAAGTCGGCGGAGCTGAAGACGTTTGCGCAGAGCATTGGTGAGGCGCTGTTCGGCAAGGACGCGAAAGACGAGATTCAGCATTTCGTCGACCGTGTTTGTATCGTGGGTGATGACGTGATGCGCGTTTTGGATCGGGTGGGAATGGAGGTAATGGCTCGCAACAGCATCAAGGACGACACCAAAACCGTCGCGAGCGGGGCGTTGTGGACCGAAGAGGCATTGCCCACGGAAACCATTCTCTCGGGGTTGCTTTTGGCGACGCCGGTTCGCGGCGAAGATGCAGCGACGCTGGTCGCGCACGTGAAAGAGCTTTGCAACGGGCCGATTCAGCTCGGCGGCAAAGCCACGGTGGGACGCGGTATGTGCCACGTGGAGGTGCTGTGATGGCGACCCGCGATCAACAGCGCGCAGCGCTCGCATACAAACACGTGAGCCCATACCAGAACCAGGAAAAGCCAAAGAAGAAAAAATACGGCTCGATGGTCCACTCATTGCCTGCGCTATTGCAAACGGCTGGACTTTGCCAGGCGCTGCATTTCGTACGGTCACGCAAAGACGATGACCAAAAGAAACTCGTGGAGCATCTTGCAGAGCATCTTCATCGCGTCAATCCGAGCATCAAGACGGGCGACGACCTGCTGAAACGCGCACGAGAGGCGGACCTCGACGAGTACCTGCAACTCACCGACGAGGCGATGGCCTGCGCTGCGTGGTATCGACGGCTCGTGCAAGGCGTGCTTGGAATCGAGCCAGGTGACTCGGACGACGAGGAAGACGGGGCGAACTGATGGCGCGTCGTGATGCGGTAAGCGAAGGCGTCCTGCAACCGGACGAAACGACGAATCTATCATTGTGGCTCGATCGTTATGTCTCGGGCTTGGCCTTCGACCAAGAAGTATTTCGGCAGCACCATACTATAGCGCTCGAGCGGATTCATCTACCCGAGGGTTATGGGCGCGCAGCTCAGAGACGCGAGGAAGCGTTGGGGAATCTGCGCGGTGATTATACCGAAGGGGAAACGCGCATTTACGATATCGTGCTTTTGGGTCGCGCGATCATCGGGATGGGTATGGCGTCGGTGCGGGAGACGAACCTGTCGTTACTTCGTCCGTGGGGTGTGCCATTCATTCCCGGCTCGGCATTAAAAGGGCTTGCTTCGCACGTGGCGCACGACCTCGGCGGCGAATGGAAACGCCCGGCCGATGCAGGCAAGAAAGCAGGGGCATTGCAACGTGCTCTTTTCGGGGACATTACATCGGCGGGGGCGGTGGTTTTTCACGATGCGTGGTGGCGACCAAGCGGTGATCGCGTACCGATCGACACGGATACGATGACGGTGCACCATGCTAATTATTACCAGGGGAAGGGCGCTGCTGCGGATTGGGATAGCCCGAAGCCGGTCTCGTTTTTGACCATTCACGGGACGTATTTTGCGGCATTGACAGGTCCCGCGGAAGCGCTCGACGTGGCGGAAGAATTGCTCGAGCGGGGTTTGACGGAGCGGGGAATCGGAGCCAAAACTGCTGCGGGTTACGGACGTGCGAAGTTCGATCGGCGTTTATCGGAAATACTGCGGCAGCTCCGCGCTTTCACGCCTGGGGCCGCGGCAGCGAACACGGTGCAGCAACACGCGCGCACTTTCGTTCAGCTCGCGGAAAAGGCGCGCTCGCCCGAGGAGCTGCGGGCCGCGGCGCAGGCCGCGCGGGGTATGGTCGAGAAGAGCCCCGACGTCTGGAGGAAATGGTTAGCAAACGAATCGCGTACGGCCGCCGAGCGAAAGTGGTTGGCGATTGAAATGGAAGCGCCGGCGATTTCGGTAGCGGCACAACCCGCGATGCCCACCACGGTGAAGGAAGTGAAGGCCGAGGTGCGTCGCGTTCGAGTCACGTTCATTCCCGACAAGAAGTCGGCAGCGCGATATTCCCTGCGGATTGAAGGGGAATCGAAGGACATGAAGGGGCACCTGGTCGCCATGGCGCCGGGCGATTTGGAACGGGTGAAGGCCAGCGGCAAACAAGGGGCCATGGTGGAGCTCGAATACGAAAACGGGAAGCCGAGAGCGAAGGGCCGATCGGTTACGATGAAAAAGGTATTGATTGTCAGCGTAGGCGGGTCGCCGGATTTGATCGTGCATGCGATCAGCCAAGCTCGACCGGACTTTATCTATTTCTTGTGTTCGACAGGAAAATCGGGTTCGGACGCCGTGGTCAGTGGGACGATTGCGCCGGCCGCGGAGCTGGGCACTGAGAAATACGCCGTGGAAATCGTCAAAGCGCCCGACGATCTACGTGATGTCGGCGCCGCCTGCTCGCGAATCGAGGCCAGTATCGACAAGGACTTCGCCCAGGATGAGCTGGAGGTCATCGTCAATTATACTGGCGGGACGAAGACGATGAGTGCGGGGCTGGTATCGCTGGCGCAACGCCGCGGATGGAATGCCGAAGTCACCGAGCGGCCCGTTCGCGCTTGGAGCGGACCCATTAGCAAAGTGAGTTTGGAGTCCGTGACCGTATTCGAGCGGCTGGATATCTCGTTCTCGCCTGGGATCAACGTGATTATCGGTGAGAATGGGACGGGCAAGTCGCATCTGCTCAAGTGCATGTATGCCTTGCTGCGGACCAAAGAAGAGGTCGATCGAGCGCTACCAGTCCCACAATGGAGCGACAAGTTCACGCGCGTATTTGGTGG
>CAZETM010000015.1:7973-34985 GCA_964514885.1 uncultured Polyangium sp.
ATCGAGCGCTACCAGTCCCACAATGGAGCGACAAGTTCACGCGCGTATTTGGTGGTGGTTATCGACGGATGCGTGCCGAAGAGAGTTATGACGACTGCCGCGTGCGGGTCGAATGCGGGAGCTTCTGCTTCGAGCAGGTAGAAGAGGCGGGCTCGCCTGCCACCCGATCGTTCCCGAATTCCGTTCTCGCAAAGGTGTTGTTCGTGCCCGCTCGTGAAACCCTGACCATGTTCGAGGGGTTCGTCTCGGCCTACGAAAATCAGAAGCTGTCTTTCGACGAGACCTATTACGACATTTGCCGTGAACTCAACCAGGCCGAGCTGCGTGCGCCACCGGATGCGTTATTAGGCGTTTTGACGGAACTGGAGTCCATCATCGGCGGTCCCGTTCGCCTCAATATTGACTCATTCGTGGTGGATACGAAGATCGGGGCGCTCAAGGCATCGATGGTCGCGGAAGGGCACCGCAAGCTGGCCGCGTTGGCATATCTGATCAAGAATGGGGCATTGAGCGCAGAGAGCACGCTCTTCTGGGACGAGCCAGAGGCGAACCTCAACCCGACGCTCATTGCGATCGTCGCGCGGGTGATTCGCACACTGGCGAAGGCGGGCGTGCAGATCTTCGTGGCGACGCACGATTACCTGCTTGCTCGTGAACTGTCGATAGCAGCGGAATATAAAGACCCGCCCGTGGTGGAGACGATGTTTATCGGTCTGCATCGCGGCTCTGACGCGGGAGCCGTGGAGGTGGAATCGGGTGCCTATCTAAGCGACATCCGCGAAAACCCGATCGTAAACGCATACAGTACCCATTACGAGCGCGAAGAGGGGCTTTTCGCGGCGGCAAGACCGGGGGAGGAGTCGTGACGGTCATCGTAGAGGGGGCTTTGCGGTTCGAGTTCGGGCCGTCGTGGCAGCAGGTGGAGAAATACGACGAGCATCGGCTCTATCGGGAAGGGATCCGTCGTCTCGAGGAGGAGTTCGAATGCGAGAAGTGCTCGAAGACAGGAGGCGTCGGAACGAAGGCAGTGGATATTGTCGGCCGCCATGGCGGCCAGCTCTATCTCATTGAGGTGAAAGACTTTCGCAAGTACCGGATAGAAAGCAAGGGGCGATTGAAAACAGGCGAACTCGCTACCGAAGTTGCGCTAAAGGTACGCGACACTTTGGCGGGCCTTGTTGGCGCCATCCACAATGGGGCAATCCACCGCGATGCCACGAACTGGAAGGCGCTTGTCGAGCCGATATTCAAATCTACACCCAAAGTCGTCCTGTGGCTCGAGCAGGACCTCCCGGCAGAGACGCTGCGACCGCGAGGGATGCCGCTAGCGGATCAGCTCAAGGGGCGCCTGGACTGGTTGAAGCCTTACGTGGTAATCGCGAGACAAAGCTCCCCGGTTTTACCAGATTTAGACGTGACCTATCACGCTCGGAGCCGCGTTTGAACGATTCGAGTTTCCACCCCACCCACGCTGCATTCGGACGTTTTCGTTTATCGAATTCGCTTCCACCCGCCAATCCGCAAATCCTCGCCGCTCGTTGGCGTGGCGCCGTCGCCTCCATCTTTACCGATGACTCCGCATTTCACGGCCACCAAGCCGACCGCACTCTCCTGCGTTATCCACTCGTCCATTATCGCTGGGTCGATAACGCTCCCGCTGTCTTTGCCATTGGCCCCGCCGCACAACGCGCCATGATCCACCCGTGGCCCGGTACGTCCGTGCGAATTGGCGAACACGACGCCCACATCACCCAAGTCGATTGGTCCGCCCTCGCGATTACCCGCGCCTTTTCACGTAAACTCATTCGTTACGAATTCCGCGCGCCGTGGATCGCCCTCAATCAAGAAAACCACGCACGCTTCAAAGACCTCGACCGCGTAGCTCGTCGCAATGACCTCGACCGCATTCTCGTCGGTAACCTGCTCACCATGAGCCAAGCATTCGGTTGGTTTTTCTCGCCAGACGAAACCATCTTCGCCGCCTTCGAGCCAACCCGTGAAGTCCCCACCACCATCAAAGGCGTCTCCCTCATCGGTTTCGAGGGGACTTTTGTCACCAACCTCGAACTACCCTCCGGATTGGCCCTCGGCCGCTCCGTAAGCCACGGATTCGGCTGGCTCGAACGAGCGTAAATTGTCGGGAGAATACTCACCCCGCGAAATTTATGGTTCCCACTTCGTACAACGACCCACCACCCCCGAAGAACGACCGCTCCGACATTTCGGAACGACCTCTGCAAACTCGAAAACCTCGCTTTGCAAACATCGCAGCCGCATCAACCCCGCACGAATCGACGTTCCCGCAGCTCGCAACGCCCAGCGCGACGGAAGAACGACCGTTCCGACATTTCGCAACGGCCCGGCAATCGCAAAAATCGTGAGCTGACCACAGTTGGGAACGGCGTATCTGCTCGAGCTGAGCGCGTTCCGAGATTCCGGAACGCCCAACGTTTGGCGACGTCGCCCATTCCGAGCGCGAACAGGCTTTAATTTGCCTTACGGCGTGATCCTTCGCGCAGGAAGAAGTTCTCCGCGCGCCGCGGGTTGCTCTTGTAGAACACGCGCAGCTTCCCATACGCCACCTCGAGCTGCTCGCGCACGGCTTGCCGAGCTTGAATCCTAGGTAGCCGAGCCGTCAGCGGGCGGAGGCAACGGCGTGTTCTGGATTTTCTCGAGCAACTTCCGAGCGGATTCCGCGTCGTTCAGATCGAGCGCTTCATCGTGCCAGGCTTCGAGCGTTCCACGATTGGGCCAAGAGGCCAAACGCGGAAGCACACCAGGGTCGACGTAGTCAAGTCGACGACAGAGGAGCTTGTGGATCGTGGCTGCGTAAGCTTGCGCGGCGCCTTGCGACAGACCTTGCGAAAGGCCTTGCGAAAGACCTTGCGAAAGACCTTGCGACAGACCTTGCGAAAGGCCTTGCGAAAGGCCTTGCGAAAGGCCTTGCGACAGACCTTGACTTAGGCCACGCTCTTCGCCCTCGGCAAGAATGCTCTTGTACAGTGTGCTTTCCATGAGTTGAGCCTTTTTGATGTACGACTTGATCACTTCAGTCGGAACGTCCTCGGCCTCAGCGACGAACCATAATATCGCAAGATGGTCCGCCACGTGAGAAGAAAGTTGATCAACCCGCGAGGTGATGGCATCGCGAGCGCTTTTGACGGCTATTTCCGTGCCTCCGTCCTTCGTCAGCGGCACCAGTGGCCACAGCGCCGGAGGGCCTTTGGCCAAAAGCTGCTGCCACTTCATCGCCCGTAGGTTGATCCGGACGTACGTGGACTGAGTACCCGGACCAACCGCGAGCTTGCGCGGAGTCAGCAGATCCCCCGTCCGGTCGCCGTATAAATCCCAGACATGAGAAACAACTGGAATCAACTCGCGACGAAAAAGCCGAATCTGAGCCTCAGCTACATCGATGGCAAGCTCTTGAACGCTTTGGTGTCGCCGGTGAAACTCGACGTGCGCGACCATTTTCAGTCCATCATGGACAACAAAGTAACTGCCGTCGACGTCTCGACCTCGGGAAGGCAAGCCCGTTTCACAAGGACCAACCACCGTGAGCGTAGGGTCTGCAAAGCCAAACCGGAGAAAATCTTCGGGTTCTTCGTGGAGCAAAAACTTGAGCGATTCATCGAAGGATTCCATGGTTTCGATCGTGCGTCTGCGGTAGCATGGGGAAACCATCCGTACAAGGAAAGTCCACGCCGGTTTGCAAACAATCACTTATACCGAACCGCGCAAGCTTGCCGCGGATGCGCGTCACCGCGCACGAAAGCAATCAACCGATTTGCGCGTTGACGCACGCTTCGAGCACGCCTGATCTCGCGTCGCCTGTGGAACACATTTCACCCCAAATGTCTTGCCTCCCCGCTCGGACCCGTCGTATCGTCCTCCCCCATGCGACGACTCGGCCCCAAATCCACGTTATCAGCGTTCCGCTGGGATCACGTCTACCTTTATAAATGATCATGCAAGACAAACACAAAATTGCTGACGACTCACCCCCCGCCAATCTCGTCCAAACCTGGATCGCTGCGACGTTCAGGCCGCACGAATTCTTTTCACGGCCCATCGCGAAACGTAGCACCGTCGGACCTATTGCATTCACCGCTCTGCTGAGCATTGCTTCCACCCTCCCGGAAGTTTTTCTCAATATCGGAGCCGATACCCACAAAACGTCGCCCGGTACGGGGTTCGGAATGATCTTTGGCGGGCTTCTGTTCTCGATTCTCGGCGTTTATATAACCGCGGGCATTCTGCATCTCGTCTTGCGTGTCGTAGGCGTCGGAAGCGTACCGCGAAATAAAAAGCGCCGGGAGCGCTCGAACGTAACCGATGGTCCCAATGCCGCGAGTGACCCGTATGAGCCACCCAAAACCGAAGTATTGCTTGGAAAAACCGGTCCGGGCTCGTTCAAAGAAACCCTCTCCGCCGTCGCCTATTCGCGCGCGCCTCTGCTCGCCACAGCCTTCGGAAACATCGGAGCCACCATTGGACTCATTTGGTGGCTCGTCATTCTGGGCATATCGCTCGCCCGCGTGCATCGCCTGTCCATGCTGCGCGGATACGCCGCGAGCCTCGGCGTCATCCTGGGTCCCGTCATCTTTGCGCTGGGATTACGCGTCGGCGTCGTCGAAGCGTTCAAGCTTCCTTCCGGCTCGATGACCCCAAGCTTGATGATTGGCGACCATATTTTCGTCAACAAAATCGCCTACGGACCGCTGCTGCCAAACTCCGATACCCGTATTCTTTCACGGATGCCCCCGAAACCGGGCGACGTCATCGTCTTCAAGTTTCCCGAAAACAAACAGCAAGACTTCATCAAGCGCGTGATTGCGCTGCCTGGCGATAAACTCGAAGTCATCAATGGACGACCGATCATCAATGGCAAGCTCGTACCCCATTGTGATGTTGGTCCGTGGGGTCCCGGTAAAAGCAGGCTGTACGTCGAATTTCTGGGAGATGCAGCGTATTTCACGATTTTCGATGGCGATCTGCGTCCGAATGGCCCGGACGAACCGAAGTGTCGAGAGCAAGACGACTGCACTCTTGGAGAAACCTGCCGCGCGGGCATTTGCGGTCATTACCAAGGCCCGTTCAAAGTCGCAGAGAACGAAGTCTGGGTGATGGGGGATAACCGCTACAACAGTCACGATTCACGGTCTTGGCGTGGCGGAATCGGTGCTGGCGTGCCCTTCGAGAACATCAAGGGGCGCGCGTCTTACGTGTGGATGAGCTTTTCGCCGTTCGGAGGCGTTGCCACGAGGCGAATTGGTATCGATATCATGGGCAAGGCCGATTTGCCGAGCACCGTGGAATCGCCAATGCGAGAGGCGGTCGAGAAGTGCCTGAGGGATTTCTCCCCCGCTTCACAAACGAAATGATTTGAAAGAAGCTCAGATCGCCGCCGCAAAGTCCCGGCCAAACTCCATCGGGGACGGCCTATCCGCCGCCGTACGCGCCGTAGCCGCTCGCAACAATTTCGTAATGGTCGCCGGATACCCACGCAAACGCTCGGTTTCCTCAAAAGGATCCCGCCGCATATGCGCAATGATTCGCTCACGAGGCGCCAAGTCATCGAAGAATGCCCGGCCCGTCGTGACGTTGTAAATCGTGCCGGCCAGCGCATAGACGTCCGCGCGCGGATCGAGTTCGACCGGATCGAGCACCTGCTCAGGCGCAATATAACCCGGCGTCCCCGCCACGAATTTTCCACCGACTTCGGGCGGCACCTTAATGGCCCGCACCATGCCGAAATCGATGACGACCGTCGCCAGTGGGGGAACTCGCGCGGGATCACGATGCTCGACCGGATCGAATCGCATTCCGCCAGCTAACGGCAGCCTGAGCCACAGATTGGCGGGCTTGATGTCTCGATGCACAAGCCCCGCTCCATGCAATGCCGTTAGCCCCGCGCAGGTTTCCAATACGACACGACGAAGCTCGAATAACGTCATGGGCCGCGCCATTGAATATTGACGCAAATCCGCGCCAATCAGGTATTCGAGCACCAAGAAGGGCGCACCGTCCGAAACACCGCGATCGATGATATTCGCCACGTTCGGATGATAAAGCCCCGCCAACGCCTTGGCTTCTTCGACGAACGAGGCCAAAATGCCCTCACGCTCGACATCGTTCGCTTGGGCCAATGCTTCCGCTTTCGGAATTTTGAGCACGAAGAAACGATCCGCCCCCGGCTTGCGTACGAGCCAAACCGAACCAATACCGCCCTCGCCGAGCGGCTTGATCAATTCATACCCCTCGATAAGCTTGGGCTCTTGCTTTTTCGCCGACGGCGGCGGCGGAGGCGTTCGCCGGATCGCTCCACGCACCGCGCCTTCGACCAGCCCCGAAGCGACAGGACCAAGCGAGGCAAACCAAACTTCGAGCATGGACACTTCGCGCGCCCGAATGGCTCGAGCAACGAGTGCCGCGACACGGGGAGCGTTTTGCGCAATTTCAGGCGAAACCAATTCGGCATTGTTTCCGTTCGATGCATGCAGCGCCTTGACCGGGTCGGCCATTGCCGCTTGGAGTCGATCTCCCGCCAGGACGAGCTTCACACAATGCGGTTCGAGCTGATTCTTGAGCCCCGACATTTCTTGGAAATCTTCGAGGGCCTGCGCCAAGTCCGAAATGGCCCGCGCTAATTCCGTATCTTGCGCATGTAGCTCCGCCAGCGCTTCTTCGGCAGGAAATGCCCATCCCGGGTCCTCCTGGGCCGAATTCACCGCCGTGCGTAAGGCCTCAGCTTGCAAACAACAATGCCGCAATGCACTCTCGGCCATCATCGGCAATGCATTCGCGAGCTGGAGCAGCATCGCCGGACGATCGATAACCAATCCCCACCAGGCCGCGAACGGTCCAAGCCATTGAATATCGTCGACTTCACCGAGTGCCGTACCTCGCGTGGTATCCACCAGACGCCAGAAAAGCGAACTCAATGCGCTCTTCAAAATGGGCGGCAATTCGCGTGAGCCGTCGGCAAGTCCCTCGAGCTTGCGCAGCCATAAACATGTATCGTGCGCCGTGCGACCTCGACCCGGCCCCAGATCGCCATCCTCGCCACAGGCATCGAGCGCGTACCCACCCAGCCTGATCGCTGCGACTTCGAGTGAGATATCGGCTTCCATCGGCACGCCTTCATGAGCACGCCGTTCGGCAATGATATCGAGCATTTCCGCCGGAGCCCGAGCCAGGGTCTTCCACGTGTCTTCGAGCTCCGGTTCTTGAACGGGCTCGCCTGCAGGACGCGTGGAAAGCAGCGGGCGCCATAGTCGTAATGCAAATGCTCGCGCATTCCCTTCGAGCGCATTGATCGCAGCCGCTCGTTGTCGCAATCCTCCGGTGCCGAGGGCAATACGGCGAGCTTCCTGAAACGTCGGCAGAAGCGTCGTGGCGAATCGTGCGGCGCGGGCATCGCCTTCTTCGTCATCATATTGCGCCGCCATACGCATGAGGTTTTCCAGACCCAATTCGAGGTCCAGGGGATCTCGCTCGGAACGATCGACCATGTCGCTCATGGCCGTGACTTCGAGCCACCGACGACATTCTTCCATTGATTGTGGACGCGCAAACCTGGCCGTTTCACGCAAGGTCCGCAATGCCTCTTCGATTTCCGGCATCGGAGTGCCTCGCCGCAAAAGCGTCGCCAGCCCTTTGGCCAGCGCGCGCGCAGCAATGGCGCCTCCATCGCCGGCAAGAATGCGATGAGCCAACCGATCCCAGAGTTTCTTGCGCTCGAAATACAAATAAGGCGTCGCCGCAGCAACCGCCGCCAAAACCCAAGCTTCTTCTTCGGGTGAATCGAGGATCGCTTGCAATTGGCTGGAGAGAAATGCAAGTCTATCGGCGGGCAAAGACGCAAATGCCGTGGTCGCTCGCTGGCGTAGAATGGGTGAATTACCAAAAACCCAATCGAGCAGCGTTCCTTCGAGTGGCTCCATGACGCCGGTCAGGCGCCCGAGAGCACGCGCCGCATGCACCCACACGAGCGGCTCGGGGTGCAAAAGCAGTGGTTGAAGAATTTGCAACGTACGTCCCGCAAGCTCGGGACTGGTATCTTTCGGCATACCTCGCACGCTGATTTCGAGGCATCGAGCGGCAAGAACGCGTCCACGCAAAGCGCCATGCGCGGGAGCATGAATCATCGCGTCGAATACATCGGGCGTGCTCCATAACCATTGACCAAGCAGGGGCACTTCGAGCGCGCTCGCGCCAGCTTCCCAAATCAAGATTTCGAGACGCGCACGAGCTTCGGTATTGACAGGTAACACCAGCTCGTGATTCGTACCCAAAAGCGGCGCGCATGCGAGCGCATCCATGAGTGGCCCTTCGACGACTCGTGCTCGGGCAATGTCAATGATACGCGCCGAGACAGTCGATTCGATGCCCGCATAAAGTATCGGCGCGAGCTGCGCATCACGCCTCCACGTGCTTGCTGCACACCATGCGAGCACCACGTCGCCCGCAGGCTCGCCGAACAGTGAAGCAAGCTCAGTGCACGCATCGACCGACTTGGTCAGCGGCGGAAGCTCACGAGCGAGCAGCGCCGCGGCGACACGCATTTCGTCGGGCAATGGCCGGTCTTGCGCCGCCTTGTCCGGGTGCGCTTGGAAGCGCGAATAGGCCGCATCTTCGAGGTGCGGATGAGCTGCAACGAGGAGAGCGAGCTGCGACAGAGCACGACGAACGTCGACGGGCACGTACATGGGTTCAGTATGTTACTCCAAACGGATGGCGGTTTGGAAGAGAAAAAATGCCCGCGCGCTGATGGGCTTGACGGGGCCATCTTAGGTCGCGAACGACATCGCCCTTGTTCGTCTATCCAAACCCTTGCGACCGGACGGCTCGGCGTGGTACAATCCGAGGATTGTAATGCCTCCCTCTGCCAAAAGCTTTCTCACGGCCTCCAGCGCGACAGCGATTCGTCGATTTGGCGAGCAGCTTACGTGGATCCAAGAGCCGGACATTTTTCACATCCGCTTCTCCGGCACGCTTACCGGTCCCGATCTGCAAGCGCTGCTCGATTGGCAAAAGGAGTGGGGAAAGAACAAACCCTCGTTCTTCGTCCTTTGCGACTTGTCGCAAGTTGGGAAGGTTACCCGTGAAGCACGCACCGTGCTGAACAATGATACTCGAACGCCAGGCACAAGGATCACCAGCATTGCGTTCGGCGCAAGCTTCACCATTAGAATTATTGCAGAAATGGCCGTTCGGGCACGAAAAGTCTTGAGATTACCTGAGACGGGTGATAGTTATTTCGTGGCGACGAACTCCGACGCGCAGGTGTTGCTCGAGGAATTGCGCAAAAAGCAGTGACGCTCACTTCCTCCGCTGCGCCGCCAGCCACGGACCAGCAAGCGCATCCTTTACACTTGCGGTTCTGGGCCACGGAATACGACGAAGTTTCACGATTCCAAGTAATCCAAATCCTTGCCGTACGTCTCTTCCATTGCGCGGAGTGCAACGAACGCAGCGATGATCGTAAACGCACCGACGATCATCGCACTTTCGACGACCCCCACGTTGCTCTTCAGCGCATTGAACGCGGAAGTGAGCAATACGACGGCGCCGCGCACCAGGTTCGGAGCGCTCGTCGTCGCCGTCGCGCGAAGGTTCGTCCCGAATTGTTCGGATGCGACAGTGACGAATACTGCCCAATATCCAGCACCGAATCCCATGGCGACGCACGTTCCATAAAACGTCGTGAGGGATTGTGCTGCAATGAGGAAATAAAGCCCCACCGTCACGGTCGTGATGAGCATGAATGCGAAAACAGCACGCTTACGGCTTTTCATGATTTGCGACAGCGCGCCGCTCGACAGGTCGCCCATCGCCAAGCCGACGTACAAGAACAGAATGGAGCGGCCAGCATTCGGAGGCACGGCCATACCCATCGCTTTGCCGATCTCCGGAGAAAACGTGGCCAAAATGCCCACGACGTACCAAATCGGAATGCCGATGACCACAATGCCGATATATCGTTTGGCTCGCTGCGCAGTCGAAAACAACTTGAAGAAGTTGCCCCGTTCGACGGCCTTCTTTTTGACCGATTCGAACATCCCCGATTCGTAGACGCCAATACGCAGTGCGAGCAGCCCAACGCCCAGAGCGCCACCAACGAAATATGCTACGCGCCAGGAAAAGAAGTCGCCGACGAGCGCTGCAGCGACGGCGCCACAAATGCCAACACTGGCTACGATCGTCGTACCATACCCGCGCGAATGGCGATGCATGATTTCACTGACGAGCGTAATGCCTGCCCCCAACTCCCCCGCCAAGCCAATTCCTGCAATGAAGCGTAATGCCGCGTAAGTCTCGATGGAATTCACGAAGCCATTGAGAATATTAGCTACCGAATACATCAATATGGAGCCAAAAAGCACCGAAAGGCGGCCCCGTTTGTCGCCAATGACGCCCCACAGAATTCCGCCGACGAGCATTCCGCCCATCTGCATGTTTATGAGCAGCACGCCTTGATCCAAAAGCGCCGCCGGGTCGGTAATTCCGATCCCCTGCAAGCTCTTCACCCGCACGATACTGAACAGGACCAAGTCGTAGATGTCGACGAAGTACCCCAGCGCCGCGACGACGATTGCCATCCGAACCGCGCGGGCTGCCTTGGCGTTTGAAACTGATTCCGTAGAACTGGTCATGGTGCTTTCCACTTCGGGCGCGGATGATAGAAGCGCCCATTCTGCCGCGTCAAGACAAGTGGCCAAAGGACGAGCGAATCGCGAAAAACGTGCGGACGGACGCGATCCAAGGCCGCCTAAAAACGCCGCGTTACGAAATTGCGACAGAAATGTTGCGCTCGTGCAACTAATTGGCGTACCAACGATCTATCGTGACCACTTCTTGCTCCACCGCTCCCACCGCTCGCGGTTTGCTCTGGTGTGCACGCAACGTCGTTTTCGGAGCAGCGCTCGGAGCAGCACTCGGCCTGCTCGGACAAGCAACCGTGATCGCTTTTGGCGCAGCTCCCATGGGCGGCAATGCTCCGGGCCTCGGTGCGCGCCTAGGCGGCGTTCTCGTCACCGCCGCTGGGTATGCCGCCGTGCTGCTCGTCACCAGTGTCATGACAGCTCCCACGATGCGCTGGGCTCTCGGACGAGCCATTTCCGTCACGATCACGACGCTCGTCGTAATGGCCCTGGCCGCCTCGCATGTCGTTGGAGTGGCCGTACGCCTCGTGTCGGGCGCTTTCATTACGCGTGGCGCCATTGAATTTTTTTTGAATGGCAAAGAAAGCGTCTACCGAGCATTGCGGACGACGTATTCAATGCACGTGCTGCTCGTCGTAACCATTGGGTTTGCCATCGCCGTGCTCCATGCAGCATACCTTTTACGAGGGCTGCGCCGTGAAGGGAACGCGCAACGAGCAGGCCGAATGCTTGGCATTTCAACCGCTCTCGTTGCAGCCCACGGCCTCGCTGTATTGGTCCTGCCCGCACGAACGGCCATGGCCATGGGACTGTCGCGAACGACGCCTGAAATCGCCCTTTTGAGCTCGCTGCGATCCATTCCGGCATGGACCGAGGATGTCTCTGCGGACGAGCCTGGTGCTCCGCCGCGTCGTCGAGTCATCGAAGGTGCACCTCGTGCGTTTGCAGCGGAATGGCAGCGAACTGTCGAAGCGGAAACGACGCGTCGCCCAAACGTGCTTTTGGTGGTCATAGATTCGCTCACTACGAAGCACCTGGGGTATTTGGGTTATCCGCGACCGGTTACGCCGAATATCGACCGCATTGCTGCGCGAAGCATGCGTTTGCTACGAGCATGGGCGGCGGCGACGCATTCCAATTACGCTCAGCCAGCGATTCTATCGTCCTTGTTTCCCCGGCGTATTCCATGGCTCGACCAATACACGCGCATCGATTACCCCCGCATGCTCTTGCATGACGTCTTCTTTCACGCCGGCCACACGGCCGCGACCATCTCCAGCCAAGATCAAAGTTGGCAGGGAATTCTCCTTTTCGAACAGACGTCCACCCCGGTTTACCTCTGGCATGCTCCCGATCACGACGGCCCACGAGTCGACATCGGCAGTGAAAAGGTCGTTCCCGACGCAATCACAGCCGATCGAGCGATTGCGTGGATGCAACAGCATCGCGACAAACCATTCTCGCTCTACGTTAATTTTCAAATTGCACACTTTCCCTACGGCCTGCCCGACGGCGTACCGCCCAAATACACTCCAGCACATTATCCGCACACGGCGAATTTCGTTCGTTATGGCGACACAGAACGTCCCCTCCTCATCAATCGTTACGACAACGCCATTGCCTACGTAGATGCTCAGGTCGGCAAACTCGAAACGTATCTCGAGCAAAGCGGTCTGCTCGACGACACGATTCTGGTCATCACCGCCGATCACGGAGAAATGACGGGCGAGCATGGAGTCGTTACGCACGGTAAATCGCTATTCGAAGGCGAAGCGCGCGTCCCGTTGCTCGTGCATTATCCGCGCAAGGTCGCTCCCGCAAACGTGTTGGCTCCCGTCTCGCACCTCGACGTATTGCCTACGATTTCCGAGCTGGCGGGCATTGCACCTCACCCGGCTTTTCAAGGTCATAGTTTTGCCAATCCTTCGGCGCATGCAGCGAATCGGACTGGCGTTTTCATGAATACGCAAGGCTATCAAATGACCGAGGGAGTCATTTGTTATCCGTGGAAGTTGTGGATCGATCGGACGGACGGCAATGTCGTGCGGCTGTTTCACCTCGACGACGATCCGGACGAAAAGCGCAACTTGGCGATGGACAAACCAGCGGTCTCCCGAGCGCTCTCGCGTATGCTCGCGGCGCAATTCCGCGCGCAAATCGACTACCATGCACCGCACAATCAAGCGATGCGCGATAGTCGATTCGCTCCGAGGTTGCTTGCGTGTCCAGATCTGCCAGCGCGTTGAGTTCGCGCAGCAGCCTGATAAACACGCTCTCAGCCGTCGTGAATCTTCAATCCAGGAATCCCGAGACCAAAGGCTTGGCCGCTGGCCGATGAGCCTTCGATGTAGAGCGACTTCAGGGTCGTGATGCCCTTTATCGGTGACAAGTCCGAGATCCGTGTCCGCTTCATCTGCAACATCTCGAGCTTCTTCAGCTTCGAGATCGGCGACAGATCCGTCACTTCCGTCTCGTCGATCTGCAACTCCGTCAGGTTTGTCAGGCCAGACAGCGGCGTCAAATCTTTCACCGGCGTACGACCGATATCGAGCCGGTCGAGCTTCGCCAAACCCGCAAGCGGCGTGAGATCCTTGATGTTTGTCGCGGCCGCACGCAGCGACTCGATCGTCGTGAGCGTCTTGATCGGCGAAAGATCTTCGATCTTTCCTGGTGGCAAATAGAGCCCCTTGACAGACGTAAAAAGCGGGAAAATACAGGGATCCAGCTCGTCGAGCTTCGCTTCGGTCAACTTGAGCGTCTTGACTTTCGCCAAGTCCGCTTTCGTCAACGGCCCTTCAGGCTTCGATGCTTGCACACGCACTTCAGCCTCGAACTTCGGATCTGGCAGCGTGATCGTCGTGTCCTTCGAACACACGACATCTTTCTTCTTCGGCGGTGCAGCGGCTTCCGTCGCAGCAGGCGTAGGTGCTGGTGGCGGCGCGACGGCCGAAGGTGATGCGGTGGCCTTGGATGTCTTCGCATCGGGCTTCGGTTCATCGCACGCGACGAGCAGCGTGAACGCTAATGGGAGAGCAACGCACGAGAGCAGTGTTCGGGGCGGCATCGCTGCGAATGTTACTCGGTACGTGCAGAAATTGGTACCCGCACGCGCTTGAATCCTGCCCCGCGCATGACCGATTGCAGGCCGCATCGATTGTCCGTAGGATGCCGCGTCGGCAAACCCCGAGGAACCACGTGACAGCCAAACAAATCGACTTCGGTAGCACGCTGAGCGAAACGGCCATCGCTCCCGTCGTGGCTGCCTTCGAGCAATGGCGCGAGGTGCGTGTCGTGCCAGGGCTCGCCGAGATAAGCAAAGACAAACTCGTTGGCGCTTTGACGCAAGGCGTACAAGCAACTGCGAAACGGTTTGGACTGTCGCCGAGAGAAGTCCAAGCGATCCTTCCGTGGGCCGAGATGATGGCCCATGCCGACAAAGTCGAGGCAGCGCGCGTCGATGCGCTCGCAACATTCGATCGTTATTCGCTGGCCGTCGGAGGTCTGCTCACGGGTCTTGCCGGCGCGACGATCGAAGTGGATCCACGCCGAAAGAGCGCCGCGCAAGCACTACTCAACGTGTCGCGAAGGTTTTCCCGGGAACGAGGTCTCGTCGGCCCACTCAAGATTCTCTCCGCCGAGCTCGACATCTGGGAAGAGGGCATAGAAAAAGCCGCCGACATCATCAACAAAAGCAACCTCGTCCGACGCGTTCTTCAACGTCGACTACTGCTTCGCGTCTCGTTTGTCTTCTTTGTCGTCGCGCTGCTCTCGGTCGTTGCAGCAATCCAAGTTCGCACGCGCCGACTTGCCAACGCACGTGCTCGAGTCGCTGCGCTCGTCGCGGCCAACAACGATGCGTGCACGCCCATCGAGCTTTCCGAAGAAGACAAACGTTACGCATTGCCCGAACACTTCGTGACCATCGAAGAAAAGAAGAAGGTTTGCGAGGACAAACGCGTCAAGGAACGTTACCTCGTCTCGTGTGACACGCTCGCCAAGGCGCTCGAATCAGGCAAGCTCACGCCTGAGGACGAAGCGACGGCGAAGCAATCGGCAGCACGGCTCGTACGCGCAACATCGAAGAAGCTCACGTCGGAAGATCTTCTGGCCACACCTGCGGACATGCCTTGCGGCGACACGAAAGCGAAGGATCGCTTGTGGATCGCCTATGCGCATGCTGCTGTGCGCTCGACCGAAGCGTGGGGTGAAACGCCGCGTATATCGGATGATCTGCGCATGCTGATCGCGACGAAAGAGTTTGCGAACGAAACGGCGTACAAAGACGGTATCGGAAAAGACGCGGAAGCCGCTGCGAGCAAAGCGATGGGCACGGGCAACGCCGAAACTGTCGAGCGCGCCAAGAAGCTTTGCCAAGCGCGTGTCGATTGGAAGCTCCAGATTGGCAAGAAGTGCGAACGCTTCCTCGCTCTGCGCGAGTCGCTCGACAAGGCGAAAAAGTAACTTGTCCGGGCCGTGAAAAGCTCGCCGCTGTCCTTGACATTGCACACATAAATCAGTTCGATCATGGCGATGTCCGCTGGTGCCGATGAACTCCAGGACCGAGCCGCTTCGCGGGTGGGCGAAGTGTTGCGCGGCAAATGGCGGCTCGACGGTCTGCTCGGTGTCGGCGGAACGGCATGCGTTTACGCAGCGACACATCGGAATGGGAAACGCGGCGCGGTCAAGCTGCTGCGCCCCGAGCTTTCGGCGAATGAAGAGGCCAAGCGGCGTTTCTTGCGCGAAGGATACGTCGCCAATCGTATCGAGCATCCTGGAGCTGTCGTCGTTCTCGATGATGACGTTGCAGAAGACGGCTCCGTGTTTCTCGTCATGGAGCTGCTCGAAGGACAAACCCTCGAAGATTTTGCTCGCGCGCGTCCCAGCATGCGTTTGTCCCCGAGCGAAACGGCGCTCATCACGGACAAACTCCTCGACGTGCTCGTCGCCGCACACGACAAGACCGTCATCCATCGTGATCTCAAGCCCGAGAACGTTTTTTTGACGATGACGGGTGACGTCAAAATTCTCGACTTCGGCACGGCGCGTATGCTCGAGGGCCCATCGGCCGGACGTATGACCGAAGCGGGGCACATCATGGGCACGCCTGCATTCATGCCCCCTGAACAGGCGATGGGGCATAGCAACGAGATCGATGGGCGAACGGACCTGTGGGCCGTCGGAGCGATCATGTTCTACGTGCTCACCGGTCAAGTCGTGCACAACGGAGAAACGCTGAACACGGTGCTTTTGTCGGCGATGACCAAACAAGCACCACCACTTCAATCGCTCGTGCCGGACATCCCTGCGGAGCTCTGCGCCATCGTCGATCGAGCGCTCGCGTTCGAGAAAGACAAACGATGGCCGGATGCACGGGCGATGCAGCGAGCCCTTCGTACCGTGCGACAATCGCTACCGACGACGCCATCACTTGCGCCGGCGCGATTCATCGCGAGCAACATTCGGCAAGGTGGTCCGACGGCCAATCTGGCGCTGACGCAAGACGCGACGCAGCCGCCTGCACGCAAGAACGTTCGTGTGGCCCTCGTCTTCGGCGGGCTGTTTGGAGTCGCGTTGGCAACTGCAATCATCGTCTTCGTGTCGACGACCCCGGCACCTTCGGCATCTACGGAGACGGCCACCGCATCACCTGCATTGAGTGCCGCGTCGACTCCGAGTGCGATCGCGGCGTTGCCTGCGCCAACGACGACGCCGGTGGAAGCAGCGTCCGCAGCGCCGGTCCCCGATACGGGCACCACGGGACAAACCAAAGCGGTGACGGCTCCGAAAACCACGACGAAAACGACGCCTGCCACGAAAACCAAAACGACGCCCAAGACTGGCGGATCGAAGGACATCTTCAGCCAATGGTAGATGGGGACAGGTGCGTTGTGGTCCGTGCGCTGGCGAAGCGGCTTTTCGGCATGGGTCTTTTTGCTGCCGCGGCATTGCATTCTGGTGCCGCATGGTCCGACAATCCGGACGACGACCGCAAGCGAGCCGAACAACTATTCAATGATGCTCGGGCCGCGGTCAAACGAAACGATTACGCTACGGCGTGCCCCAAGTTCGAGGAAAGCTTGAAGCTTGCGCGCAGAGCGGGAACGCTTTTCAATTTGGCGCAATGCGAGGAGCACGAGGGGCGGCTCGTTTCAGCCGTGCGTTATTACAAAGAGGGCATCGTCGTTCTCGAGCCTGGAGATCCGCGGCTGGCGCCATCGAAAAAGCAACTGGCGATCATCGAGCCACGTATTCCTTATCTCACGATCAATCTCGCATCCGCGCTTCCGACAGGTGGTCGGGTCACCATTGACGGTCGCGAGGTCGAGACGATTGGCGTTGAATTCCAGGTGGACCCAGGTACGCACGAAGTCAAGGTATTGGCGCCAAAGTATTCCGATACGGCGGTGAAAGTTCATATCGCGCAAGCCGTGCACGAAACGATTACGGTAAAGATTGGTGAGCGTATTCCGGACGCTCCCGTGACGAATGTGCTTGGTGCGCGTCGCATTGCAGCGCTCGCAGCATTCGGTGTGGGCGGGCTCGGGGTCATTACGGCAGGAATTACCGGGGGGCTCGTGATTTCGGCGAATAATCGCATGACCACAAGTTGCCCTCAAACGGTATGCAAGACGGCCGAAGGTTATGAAGCTTCGCGGCTAGGAAAAACGCTGCTCGTCGTCAACACGGTTGCGTGGGGAGTGGGCATTGCAGGGGCTGGAGTCGGAGCCATTCTGCTTTTGGCCGGCAATAAGAAAGATAAGGCTAAAGCTCAAAGTGCCCATTCCCTGATCCTGGGGCCCGGGTTCGTGGGCATCGAAGGGAGCTTTTGATGCGATCGACGAGCAGCATGAAGGTTTTACGCAGCACTCTGGCCATTTCGGCGATGTTCAGCGTCGGCGGCGGTTGTATTGCCCTTTACGGTTTCGACGAATTCGAGAAGAAACCTCCCGTTTCATGTCAGACCGCGCAGGATTGCCCAGAATCGGCTTCGTGCGGGCAACGAGCATGTTTACAAGGGGCGTGCACCGTCCTCAATCCCATCCCTGCCGGGGTTTTTGCTTCCAATCAACCCAGCGGCGATTGCAAAAGCATTACCTGTGACGGCAAAGGAAACGAGGTGGTTGCAGCCGACGAGACCGACCACCCCGTCGACGGAAACCCTTGCACTGACGATGTTTGCGATAACAGCGCACCGCTCAATCCGTTTTCGGCCGCGGGCACAGTCTGCGGGCTCGTCGACACCGTCACGTGCGATGGCGTCGGCGCATGTGTCAATTGCGTCGCGGCAGCAGATTGCGGCGTCGACACAGCCTGCGCTACGTGGTCGTGTGACAATGCTGTTTGTATTCGCAATTTGCAGCCCGTAGGCACGGAAGCTGGCAATGCTATTCCCGGTGATTGCAAAAAGAATTATTGCAACGTCATCGGCGACGCCCCCGAAGATACCGCCACCGACGATGCCCCGTCGGACAATAACCCCTGCACTGCCGATTCCTGCACGCTCGAGGGCGAGGTCGTCCATGAGGCTTCGTCGCTGGGAGCGAACTGCGGCGATTGCCTCGCTTGCGCCGTGGATGGCTCCTGCAGCCCTTGCGATCCGACCACTTCGGATTGCTACCTGGGCACGTGTATTCCGAAACCGCAACCTTGCACGCTACCCAGCGAATGCGCGAGCAACTATTGCGTCGACGGTTTCTGCTGCGACTCCGAATGCGGCGCGGGATGCATGGCGTGCAGCAATGCGAAAACCGGAGCTCCGAGTGGTCTTTGCAAGCCGATCTTGGACAATTCCGATCCCGACAATGAATGCAACACCCCTGCGGCGGACGTGTGTTTTGGCGGCAAGTGCCAATGCGCAAATAGCCTTCAGGACGGAGCCGAAACCGGGACCGATTGCGGCGGCACTTGCAACGTTTGCATGGGGAAATGGAATTGTGGCGGAACTGCGGCTTGCAACGGCGCAGTGAATCCAGTTTGCTGCGAAAGCTTATGCAACCAATGCTCGAATCAGACAGCTCTTTGCCTGAGTCTCGAAGGACAAACCTGCGCCCTCGGCTCTGCGAATCAATTCGTCACGTTGGGCACGTTATTCCAAAGCGGCTGCTCCAACTCGACCGCGTGCAAATTGACCACGTGCAAGTGTCTGTGATGCTTATGCCCCCCGCATTCGAATAGCGCCAAAACGCTGGCCAATGCCCATGCGAATCCCGCTCGCATGGGCCGGCACTCCATCCACGTTTTACTCTATCCGCGGTTTGACAAAACCATCAGCGATTCGTCATGAGCGCATCAGTGATCGACAGCGCCGCATCCAGCGCTGCAATGCCCTCGTCGAGCTGCTCTTCGGTCACGATGAGCGGCGGTGCAATGACGAGATGACTGACCCACGCGAGCACGGTCACGCCCCGCTTGGTCATTTCCGCAGCAACTTGATCGATGACCAGCGGCTTGCGGGCAGCCTTGTCTTGCGGCGTGTTGAATGGCTCTTTGGTCGCACGATCCTTGACGAGATCCACAGCCCAAAACAGGCCCAGCCCGCGCACGTCACCAATCGACGGATGTTTTTCCGCAAGCGCGCGCAGCTTCTTTCCAAGCAGTTCGCCCATTTCCACAGAACGCTCGATGAGCCCAAGCCTTCGGTATTCGTCGATTGCAGCAATGGCCGGCGCAAGCGTGAGCGGATGCGCCTCGTACGTGTGCCCGTGCGCAAAGAAATTGTCCTCGAAGTGATCCGCTACGGCCCGGCTCGTCGCTACGACACCGAGCGGAACCGCCGCATTCGTTATGCCTTTCGCAGTCGTGAGAATGTCGGGCGTAACGCCCCAATGTTCCACGGCAAACCACTTGCCAGTGCGTCCCCAACCCGTCATGACTTCGTCCGCAATGACGAGCACTCCGCGCTTTTTCGCGTGTTCGACGAGACGCGGCAAATATTCGGGAGGCGGCACCAGCACGCCGTTGGTCCCGACAACCGGCTCGACAATGATCGCCGCGACGTTTTCGTCGTGATCAATCATGTATGCCAGGTAATCGGCACACGCCACATTGCACTCGGGATAACTTCGACCGAGCGGACAACGATAACAATTCACTTCTGGCCCGAAAATGACGCCCTGAATCTTGCCCGCAGGTTCCGCGAACCAGCGACGCAGATCGCCAGTCGCCGCAATCGATCCGGCCGTCGAGCCGTGATACGAAGTGTATCGGGCAATGATTTTGTATTTGCCCGTCACCGCGCGAGCCATCTTGATGGCCGCTTCATTCGCTTCGGTGCCCGAGGTGGCAAAGAAAAACTTGTCCAGCCCCTTCGGCATGACCTCGAGCAGCTTCGCGGCAGCTTTCGCGCGTACGTCACACGTATGCGCCGGGCTGATGAACGCAAGCTCTTTCGCCTGCGCGCAAATGGCGTCGATGACCGCCTGATTCTGATGACCCAGATTCGAGCACACGAGCTGGGACGAAAAATCGAAATATCGTTTGCCCGCGGCATCCCAGAAATAGACACCTTCCGCACGCGTGACGTGCATTGGCTTCCAGCCGCGTTGCGCGCGCCAAGTGCCGTACGTGTGCCTTGCCGTAAACTCGGAAATGTTGTCGATCGTCGTCGTCATCGTGGGAGCATCCTAGTATCGAAGTCTTTGAGCCAAACGTACCCAATGTTCACGGCATCTTCAGCACGTAAAACGTCTGCAATACGCCCGAAGGACGCGAAGGCTTGCCGAAAAGCCCCATGAGCTTGCTGTCCTGAATGAGGTAAATCGCCTTGATTTCAGACACGTCGAGACGCCCGCCAGCAACTTGAAACACGACCGGCGGTTTGCCCTCTTTGAGACCCTCGATTCGACCGTTTCTAAACTTCAACTTCATCCCGAGACTGCTCACTTCGAGTTCATCTTTGCCGTCGGGCCAGCCGATGCCTCGCACGTTGACGAAGTTGCCTTCCTCGAGCTTCTGCACGAGCTTGGGCAACATCTCGTCGAGCTTCTCGTTCATGTGCTCTTCGCACTCACCCGGCTGGCAAACTCGCATCGGGTCACGGTTTGCACCGTCGTCGCCGTAGAAAAACACGTCGAGTCCAAAGTTTGTCTCGGTACGCTTTTCATTTGGAACAGCAAACAATTTCTTCGTCGCCGAAAAACCGATCCGACGTCCGCCACTCTTGACGATGTCGCGCGCCAGCGTTTGGGCTTCGCTCGCTTGTTTGGCTGGTTCCTTGGGCTTCGCTTGTGGCGTCGCTTCTCCGCCGCCCTCGGTTTTCTCCGCCGTTTCACCGCCCTCGGAAGGCTTGGCTTCCGAGTCGGCAGGCGTTTCGACCTTGGCCGCATCCTTGTTCGCATCCGCCGATGTCTCGGGGTCTTTCGACGAAGAACCACCGCAACCAGGCAGCAAAGCGAACGTCAACAGAACAGCAGCAAGAGTGCGAGCCATGTGAAAAACCTCCACGAACGAAGCGAATGCCGTAGTCGCGCACGATACGCCAAACGCACCGTGACGCCAAGAAAAACGGCCATCCCTAACGGGCGAAAAACCACGTCGCGAGCATCCCTCTTATCTTCTGCGCGCACACAGCTACACTCGGAACATCATGGCTAACTACGTACCTTCTTCAGATTCGCACGACCGACCGTTTGGCGCAGCGCATGTGCTTTGCTCGCTGCTCTTGGCCCTCGCCTCCTCCGCGATGGGCTGCGCCGAGGAGGATCCGGGCCCCGGTCCCATTCCACTCGACGAGCTTCGTCAGGAGCTGACGCAAGCGACATGTAACCAATACGTGCGCTGCGGTGAGATGCCCGATCAAGCCACGTGCGAAGCGGTGCAAGGTGATGGCCGACTGACCTTGCAACTGCTCACCGACGCGGTGCTCGGACGCGTGACGTATGACGAAGCTGCTGCTCGCGCGTGTGTCGAAGCGACTCGCACACGCGCTTGCAACAACCTGCAATCGACGCAAAAAGCGCTTCTCGATGCGTGCGCGAACATGTTCGTCGGGACAATCCCCGAAGGATCGGCTTGCTTGTTTCCGGACGAGTGCGCCGGTGGAGGCACGTGCGACATTTCGATGTGTATGGGTGGCGGTGTGTGCTGCTTGGGCACATGCGTGAAACCACCCGCACCCGTCGCGCTCGGCGGTGATTGCACGACAAACCCATGCGTCGAGTCGGCGTATTGCGACGCGTCCACGATGCCTCCAACGTGCAAAACGCGCAAAGACAACGGCGACGCTTGTGACGCCCAGGGACAATGCAAGGACGGAATGCGTTGCGACGTCGGAGGCAGCCTACCTACGTGTTATCTGCTTTCGGATCGCAATGGCGCGTGCAACCCGACACTCGAAGCGGGCAGTTGCACTCGTTACGACGATTATTGCCATCCGACGGATAGGAAATGCACCGCGCTGCCCGGCGACGGACAACCCTGCACCGAAGACGGCCAGTGTCAAGATTACGCTCATTGTGATGCGGGAATGTGCAAGAAACGGCCGGTCGAAGCAGGCACGTGCAGCGACGTGATCGATTGTCTCGGAACGCTCGAATGCGCCACTATGGTCTGTACACTCAATCCGTCGACGGAGGTGTGCGCATTCTAATCCCTACTCGGGATCACACGGCCCATCGCACGTGTTTTGAATCATTCCGTTTGGCTGGAAGAACAGATCCAACTGATCCTTGATCTTCGTATTACGCCGAACGTCCTCGTGCACGCCATTCTTTTCCGCTGCCGCGGGCACCTTGCAAATAAGACCAGGCTCGGTCGCCAGCTTGAAGTCCACGACCACGAGCGCATCGTCGGCCGGTGACATCACCGAATCGAGACCCCAAATCGGCCTCGGTGAAGGATCGAGCAGCGGCAACCCCACCGAACGCGCCATCAAATGACTGGCCAAGTTGTTCACCGAATGATCGCCAATCCCGATTTGCATCAAAACATGGCGGTTTTCGGGGCTCTTCGGAAATGTATTCGTGAGCAGGTGCGGCGCGTAGGTCATCGAATCGACGCGATCCCACGTGCTTTGGCTGAGCATGATGAGTTTGGTGAGCGCGACCGGATTCTGCAATTGCCCGCCGATGATCGAATACAGCTCCTGGAAGCTGGCCGAACGCGACATCATCAGCGAATACGGACTTCCACCCACGCCGAGCGCCGCGCGATCCAAAATCGGATTCAACGTCACCATCGTCAGCCCCAACGTCACGCCCTGACTAATGCCGTAATAGTAAAACTTCGCCGGATCGTACAGGAGTTTGTCGAAGCGTTTCAATTCCACCGCCTGCGCCAGCGGTCCTTTGACCGCATACGACAAGGCCAATTGGTTGGCCATTCCCTGATGCACGCGATCGATGAAACGGAACACTTGACTGACGTCCGTGAATGCCCGCTTGATCAGAATCTCGACATCAGGCTCGCTCATTCCCAACCAATCCACGGCGGCGGTGATGTAGCCCCTTTCATTCGAGTAACCGCGCATGAAGCTATAATTGATCTCTTCGCGGGACCCGAAAAACCCGTGGCCATAGTGCATGATCCGCGCCGGCTCGAATGCCGCATCCACAGGCATCGCGCTATGCGGCACTTGCATCGTAAAGGGCACCTCCGTCGTCCCATTACGCGCCAATTTACCGTCGGGGCCACGATTCAATTGCGCTTCGAGCCCGTCATTTTCGAGGTAAAGCGGAACGGTGATCGTTCCTTCGATACGCAGCCAGATATTCTCATTTTCGGCCACCGTATTCTCGACGACCTTGCCAATGGTCACCTTCGGCGGGGTTACCTCGAATTCGGCAATCAGCTCGTCACGAATCTGGAGCAAGTCCCGTGTATTGGATTCCTCGGTGCTCGTCGTGAAGTCCCAAGCCAAATCCAAGTTTTTCCGCTCCATACCGAACGCCGCGAGCGCCGGGAAAATGTCTTTTTCGTACCGCCCCGCAATCGGCGCGAGCACCGGATCGGTGCCGGCTTGTACGTCACGAATACGCCGGAACCCTTCCGGCACGGTGAGTTCCGTGCCATCCGCCGCCAAAAGCCCCTGCAATGCGACAATGTATCGTTTGCCATTCTCCAGCCTCTGGAATGGGCGAATGATGAACGGCTGTTCCGACGGCTCGGTGCTGTTCATATCGATTTCGGCCCACACCGGAATGGCGGTTCCCGTGGCCGCATCGAGCAGAACGACTTTGCTTTCCGGCAGAATGGTTTTAGCTGGATCATCCGTATGAAACAGGACGCCTTCGGTGCTCACGCCACTCTTGAAGTACGCCATGATCGGCTGATGGTGCGAAAAACCATCGACCGGGTGGTGTTTCATGAAATCGAAGGGGACTTCATTCTTGTCGACCGGCTTCGCCGAATCCGTGAGTGCAACACGCTTGCCACTCGGCATCGTGGCATCGTCCACGAGGAAGAAATCGGACGGATACGGCAGCAAACAATCGTGCTCGGAAGCAAGGGGATTGCACCCTTGCGGAATGTCGAGCGGAGGCAAACTCTTCACCGGATCCGAACACCCGAGCACGGTCAAACTCAATCCTCCAAGAAATGCTCCAAGAAATGCTCCAAGAATGGACGCTACTAGTCTCATCGCAAGATCTCCAAGGCGGAAAGGATATCAGCTCGTCGTAAGTAACGATTGCAGTTGCTGCGGCGAAATGGCGTAATTCTTGCGACAGTAGTCGCATTGAATCTGGAGCACTTCTTTGTCTTCGAGCAGCGATTCGATCTCTGATCGCGGCAGCGTCACCAAACTCGATAGCACCCGCAGCTCACTGCAATTGCAGCCATACGCCAAGGGCGATTCGGCAAGCATGGTATGAGGCATGCCATAAAGAAGCTCGGCCGTGAGCGTCTCGGCGGACGTGGTTTCTTGCCTCATGAGCTGGCTCAATGGCGGAAAGTCCTCGAGCCGCTGCGTCATGATCATCAGCGGCCCGCGCTCGACCTCCGGAAGCAGCTCGACCATGTACCCGCCCGCCGATATGACTTCGTCGCCTTGCATCAACGTCGTCACGGCAACCATCGATACGATTTGCTCGGATTGCTGCATGTACACCATCAGCGCATTGGAAATGCCCCCGTCCGACGATACCTCGACGATACCTCGATGCAGCGCTCCATTAGGCAGCGTGCGTATCATTTCGAGCAGCGGAACTTGCCCGGGCGTCGCTAGAGTTTTTCCTACAAAACCCACCAGGCCCCGCGTCATTCCATCCGGATGCGCATCGGCGACGAGACTCCCACTCCCAGGGATTTTCAGAATTCCTTGCACCCGCAGATTCGGGCTCATCGCTTCGCGAATCAGAATGGCCCCGGTGAGCAGTTCGCCGAAATGCGCCGCGACGTCGCCCTTCGCTTCCTGCACCCTCGTAGCTCCTCGAACGGTTCTCGTCGTAATCGCTGCAATCACGCGAAACGCGCCATCGTTCGTCATGGCACGAATCACGCGGTCCGTCGCATCCGGCGCTACTCCGCTACTCATACCGCAACCGCCGTTCCACTCGTCACGAGACCATCGCGTTCGAGCAAAGCTTCGAGAGTCGGCTCACGACCCATGAATTCTCGGTAAAGCACCATGGGATCGGCGCTATCCCCGCGGGCGAGAATTAGCGACCGGAATGCCTCGCCCACTTCGCGACTGAATAGCCCCTCGCGCTTGAATCGCGAGAAAGCGTCGGCATCAAGCACCTCCGCCCACTTGTACGAATAATACCCCGCAGCATACCCCACGGGGCTCGAGAACAAGTGGGAAAACGACGCGAGCATCGCGTGATCAGGCGGCAATAGCACCGGCGAATATTTCTCGAGAATGGCTCGGCCATATTGCACGGGATCGCCATCTGTTTCAGGATTCCAATCGACATGCAATGCCAAATCCACCTCGGCAAACCCGAGCTGCCGAATCATGGCGTTTGCTGCGCGGAACGTACGCGCTGCATTCATCCGCTCGAAAAGCGAATCGGGAATGGTTTCACCCGTTTCATGGTGCCGCGCGAAAAGATCGAGCGCCTGTTTTTCCCAGCACCAGTTTTCCATGATTTGCGAGGGCAATTCGACGAAATCCCACGCGACGTTCGTCCCGGCCAGCGTGCGCACTTCGACGCGGCTCGAGGTGTGGTGCATCAAGTGCCCAAATTCGTGAAATACTGTTTCCACTTCACGATGGTTGAGCAACGCGGGTTTGTCCCCAATGGGCGCCGTGAAATTGCCAGCAAACAGCGCGATATGCACTTCATCGTCGCCCCGTTTGGCTTCATCCGAATGCACGACCGTGTGAAGCCCTTGCATCCATGCACCGTCGCGTTTCGTTTCCCGCGGCCAAAGATCCGCATAAAACGCTGCGCTATGTTGCCCGTCCGCCTCGATGATCCGATACGCCTTGACGCTCGGATCCCATAAAGAAGCATCCACCCAAGGCTCGAAACGCACACCATACAGGCGTGAAGCAATCGAGAATACGCCTTCCATCACGGAGTCTGCCGGGAAATACGGACGCAATGCCTCGTCGTCGAAATTGTATCGCGCGCGGCGCAGTTTTTCTGCGTAATATGCAATGTCCCACGGTTCGAGCGCCGGAGCCGAAGGACCCTCGATTTCTTTTCGATATGCTTCCAGCTCGGCATTTTCACGTTGAAAATAGACTCGCGTCTTTTCACGCAATGTCTCAACGAATTGCCGCGCAGCGTGCCCCGTCTGCGCCATCCGATCTGCAAGCACCAAATCTGCAAACGATGCAAACCCCAGCAATCTCGCTTTTTCGCGACGCAATTCGACAATCTGTCGAACGATGGGCCGGTTGTCCTGCGCACCCTCCGTCGCTCGCGTCACGTACCCGCGATACATCTGCTCGCGATATTGCCGGTCGTCGAGATACGTCATGACCGCCAAATAACTCGGCGCCTGTTGCGTAAATCGATACCCCGGTAAACCTTTGGCCTCCGCACTCGCTCGCGCCGCTTGAATGGCTCCATCGGGCAAACCCGCGAGTTTGTCTTGGCCATCCGTTAGCATCTCGAACGCGTTTGTCGAATCAAGCACGTTCTGCGAGTACTTCAGCGTGAGCATGGCAAGCTCGACGTTGATCTGCCCGAGCCTCTTTTTGCCTTCCGGATCGAGCTCTGCACCGCTGCGTCGAAAGTCCGCGAGCGTCTTGTCCACGAACCGACGCTTGGTCCCCGTAAGCGCTTTGGCCTCGTCTGTCGCAACAAACTCACGCAGCGCTCGGTACACACCTTCGGACAACGTGATGCTCGTGAAAAGCTCGCTCACCGGCGTTTGCACCGCACCGTATGCCTTACGAAGCTCGGGCGTCGTCGCGACACTCTCGAGATGCGACAACACGCCCATCACGTGCTCG
>CAZETM010000016.1:0-34266 GCA_964514885.1 uncultured Polyangium sp.
CCCGACCTTCGCGCCCTTCACGCCCAGAGGCTTGCGCAGGTGGTCGTTCCGAAGGCATCGGAGGCAACGAGGATGCTCGATCCCCCCGCGACGTATGCGGTCCTCGCTCGACGGCCTGCAGTTGCGACGTGGAGGTTTTGTCGCGTGAGTTTGTCTGGGCTGAACGATCCGGCGGCGGCACGGGCGTAGGTCTGCGCGACATGACGCCTGCGGACGTGCGCAGATAGTCCATCGCTTCGGGTTCGTCCTGGAACACCTCGATCACGATGTTGGCATCGCGCATGTGGCGCTTGACTTGCAGTGCGCCCACCGCCGTTCTCACCACGACCGCAACGGCTCGGTAACCGCGAAGAAGCCTCGGAAGAACGCGTCGAATGGCCTCCTCGAACGGAGCATCGTTGCGCATCGGGCCGTCACTCAGGTCGACACACAACCCTTTGCGATCACGTCCGAGACGATCGAGAGCCCCGTTGATCGCGTCCATGTCGCGCTCCATCGCCTGGAGGTCGGGGTATCCCACCTGGGTCCTTTGAAGACGGACGACGAAGCCCGCGCCATCAGAAAGGACAATAAAATACGGTGTTTGGAGCGAAATCATGCCGCTGGTCGCAGCATGCCACGCGCACGCAGACGAGGCGACTTTCTAAGAAAAAAACGTTGCGAGTACGACTTTGGGGGACCCATAGATGTCGACATCACCGTCGAAATTTCGTGACGTCCCGTGGATTTCCAGGACAAACCGAAACAATCCCGCGTCACAAGCACACGCACGAGTTCCCGACGCACGTGCCGATCTTCCCCATGATGAAGCAGCTCGCGGTGCACAAGACGGGGTCGCACGTACCACCGCCGCCTCCACTGCACGTGCCACCCATGCAGGTTTGCCCGGACGGACAATCAGAATTTTGGCAACACGCCGACGCACACACGCACGTGGTGCCGCTCTTGTTGTACCCCGAGTTGCAACTCACATCGCAGAAGCCTTGCGCCGTGCAGATCGAAGAACCGTTTGCCGGAGCCAAACACGGCGAGCAGGTTTGGGAGGTAAAACATCCCGTCTGGGGCGTGTTGGGTGCACACACGCCGGAGCACAAATGCTCGGACGCGCCGCACATCGGACCACCGGAGCTGCTGCTCGATGCACTGCTCGACGAACTACCAGATGAGCTGCTGCTCGATCCACTGCCACTCGATGAACTCGAACTCGACACGCTGGCACCACCATTGCCATTCGACATGCCACCGCCTTCGCCACCTTCGCCGCCTTCACCACCAACGTCGTCGAAACCGGGACCCGTAGGAGTGGCGCATGCGCCGACAAACCACAGCACCACTGTCGTAAAGCCAAGTTTTTTCGAGCTCACGCCGCCCTCCGCCTTTGAACGCCAAGATGAATGAAGGCTCGATTTTCGCCCGATTATCCAGCCAGGGAAAGCTTTCCTTCTTTCGCACCCGGGATTGATGAACCAAGTGACTCAATGCATCCCGCGTCACGCCCGAAGCGGACGATGGATGGTAGGCTCGGCGCGTATTTGGCCATCGAGGGAAGGACATGGCGGACATCGTTTCACCCGAGCTCGAGGCGTACATCGAAGAGCACACGCAGCCGCGTCCCGACGTCTTCGACGAGCTTCGCACCGTGACGTACGCGTCGATGCAGAGCCCACACATGCAGGTGGGTCGCGTCGAAGGAACGTTTCTCGAAATGCTCTGCAGGATGCTCGGAGCACGACGGGTTTTGGAGATCGGAACGTTCACGGGCTACTCGGCGTTGTGCATGGCAAAAGCGCTGCCCGATGACGGTGAGCTGATCACGCTCGATCGCGATCCAGACGCCACACGTATCGCGCAGTCGTTTTTCGATCGTGTGCAGTACGGCAAAAAAATTCGCATCGTGCTTGGCGACGCACTTGATTCCGTTCGTGCGCTCCCTAGGTCGAAGTTGTTCGATGTGGTGTTTTTGGACGCCGACAAAGAGCGCTATCCAGATTATTACGAACTCGTACTACCGCTGCTTCGTGCGGGAGGACTGCTCGTCGCAGACAACACGCTGTGGAGTGGACGAGTGCTCGAGCCAAGCGCGGCGACGGATCTAGGCATCACGCGCTTCAACGATCTGGTGACGGCCGATCCGCGCGTTCAAAACGTTCTGCTCTCCGTGCGCGATGGCATGATGCTCGCCCGCAAACTGTAGGCCCTGCGCGAACGTAAATGAGGTCTTGATGCTGCTCGTGGTGGATGTCGGCAATACGAACATTTCGTTCGGCGTTTTCGAAGAGACGACGCTACGCGAACACGTGCGCTGCGAGAGTGCTCGCAACCGAACAGCGGACGAGTACGCGGTGCTCGTGCGGCAAATGCTCGCGATGCGCGGACTGGGTCACATGCTCATCGACAGCGCGATCATCGCGAGCGTCGTACCGTCTCTAACCGACACGATGGTGGAGGTCGTGCGACGAGGGTTTGGCCGCGAGCCGCTGGTGGTTGGTCCGGGCATCAAGACGGGCATGGCGATCCTGTACGAGAACCCGCGCGAAGTTGGAGCCGATCGCATCGTGAACGCGGTGGCTGCTTATGAGTGGGCGAAAGGCGCAGTGATCGTCGTCGACTTCGGGACAGCAACGACGTTCGATTGCGTAACGCCGAAGGGCGAGTACCTGGGCGGGGTGATCACGCCCGGCGTGCAGATCAGCGCCGAAGCACTGTTCTCTCGTGCGGCACGGCTGTCACCCGTAGAGATCGCCTTGCCTCCCAAGGTTGTCGGGAGAAACCCCGTGCACAGCATGCAGTCTGGCATCGTGTACGGGTACGCGGGCTTGGTGGACGGGTTGTGCATGCGGCTCGAAAAAGAGCTGGATTACCCGTGCAAAGTCATCGCCACCGGAGGCTTGGCGCGACTCATTGCACCTCAAACGACCAGCATCCACGAGATCGACGACAACCTGACGCTGACCGGGCTTCGGTTGCTGTTCGAGCGCAACCTGCCTGTTCCCAAAGCCGCGCCGCGTGGAGGCGTCGACGTTTGATCAGGCGCCGCCCGATTGCCATCGCTTCACTGCTCGTCGTCGTCACCATCGCTCTGGCACTTGCAGCCGGCACCGAGCCGATTTCGCTCGGACGTGCGTTTACCGAAGAGGGTCTCGATCGGACCATCTTGCGCGACGTGCGTCTGCCTCGCGTCGCGCTCGCGGCACTCGCTGGTGCGGGCCTGAGCGCGGTTGGAGCAGCGTTTCAAGCGCTTCTACGTAATCCCCTCGCCGAGCCGTACATCCTCGGTGTTTCGGGAGGAGCCGCGCTTGGTGCAACGACGGCGATCGCGCTTGGCTTGGGCACGGCAACGCTACTTGGAGCAGCCCTCTTGCCCGTCGCGTCACTCGTCGGTGGGCTCGTGGCGACATCGCTCGTGTACGCCATGGCGCGCAATGCACGCGGAGGCGCATCGAGCACAGCGATCTTGCTGGCTGGCGTGATGGTCAACTCGATCGCGGCAGCGCTCATCACGTTCCAAAAAGCGCTCGTACCGCCGTCACGTGCGCAACAACTGCTCCGATGGCTCGTGGGCTTCGTAGATCTGCCGCACCTGCCTGCGTTGCTCGCGGGCATGCTCTACGTGGGAGTGGGTTGTGCGGTGTTGCTCCACGACGCAGCTCGACTGAATGTGCTGGCGTTGGGTGACGAGACCGCTGGCACGCTCGGTGTGGATGTGCGGAGTCTCGAACGACGGATCTTCTTCGCTTCGTCGTGTGTGGTCGGCGCGATCGTGAGCATGACGGGGCTCATCGGTTTCGTCGGGCTCGTCGTGCCCCACGCCGTGCGTCGGCTGATTGGTTACGACCAGCGACGCGTATTGCCCGTCTCGATGCTCGCCGGCGCAGCCATGGTGGTGGGATGCGATCTCGTCGCGCGCCTTTCGTTCCGCAGCCTAGGCACCGAGCCTCCGGTGGGAGCCGTGACGGCGATCATTGGAGGACCAACGTTTTTGTTTTTGCTTCGTAAGAACGCGGCCTGAGCACGCGGCCTGAGAACGCGAGTTGAGCGTCAACCCATCATCGCGCGACCGAGTGCAGGTCGACCCATGCAGCGGCCAACCCACGCATTGACGTTGCCGTAAGCACTCAAGTCGACGCCCAGCCGCGCCATGAACGGGATGAACGAGACGATCGACACATCGACGAGCGAGAACGCATCACCGAGCAAATACTCTTTGGTCGCAAGCTCCGTGTTGAGGATGCCGAGTGCATTGTGGAGGTCGTTCTTCGCCGCTTCGGCAGCCTTTGGATTGCGTTCATCGGCAGGGAAACGCTCGGACGTGTTGCGCAGAAAGCGCGTGAGCGCATCGGACAACGTGACGCTTCCCCACGCCATCCACTTGAAGGCGATCGCGCGCGCAGGGCTGGGCGTTGGAAACAGATTTTTGTCCACGCCAAACCGCTCACCGAGATACAGCAGGATCGCGAGCGACTCGAATATCGGTTCGCCTTCAGCGACGAGCAGCGGGACTTTACCGTTGGGATTGAGCGCCAAGTATTCGGGCTTCTTGTGATCGCCTGCGGCCAGATCGAGCCGAACCTTTTCGTAAGGTGCGCCCAGCTCTTCGAGCGCCCAGTGCACGCGTGTCGCGCTCGTCATGGGCGCGTAATAAAACTTGAGATCGCTCACGGGAAACCTTCCTTGTTCGAGTGCGTCGAGGGTGTCCGAATCACCTGCGCACTGCAAGAGAAGGCTAGAACTGGAAGTTGGCTTCGGCGGCGACAGGCTGAGGAGTGGGCTGTGGGGGCAACGCAGACGGCTCGTCTTCCGCCCAGGCCACCGTCACGCTGAGAAGCGGTTGTTTGTCACGCTTGGTGCGACTGACGCTGACGCTTGCTTCGATGCCGCGCCAAGGAGTCTGCTGAGCCGCATCAACGTTCGCCTTGGCAACTTCAGCATTCGCCTTGGGTTTGGATTGCGGAATCGTTCCCGCGACATGAACGAGTGATCCCCCGGTTGCAGCAGGATCGACGATGAGTCGCGCGTGACCGCATCCACCGAAGCCAATCTTGCCGGACGCATCGACGAGAGCGAATCGACCGAACATAGGAAACACGACGTGAAGTTTTCCTTCACTGCGGAAGCCGTAGACCTCGTAACCGGCAGGGCCTTTGCCAAGGGACGTGAGAGAAATTTTGGTCTTCCTCTCTTCACGCATGCCGGTCGTGGTCATGTCGACCCAACCATCGACGAGTTCGAGTTCGGGTTTGCCTGCATCAGTGCCGACAAACCGCTCGATACGTAGAGGCATGGCGCCGTGCGCTACACGAATCGCAGCGCTCGAATTGCCAGAAGGAACGGCGCCGGGAGCGATTGCGCCAATCGTCACGCACCGACCTTCCGTGGCGTTGACCGATCCAAATTGACGAACCTTGGCAAACGAAGTCGTCACTCCTTCGATTCGTTCTTCGGCAGCAACGGTCGAAGGAGAATCTTTGGGGTGCAACATGTCCGGCATCCGCGTCTCGGGGATCGAATCGAGACTCGGCGAGCGAGCTGCACTGGCCTCGGAAGGCACGAGCGCGGCCAAGACAAACGCTGCGGCGAAGAGCATCGGAGTACGCATCACAAGCTCCTCAGGTAGGCCTCGAGAGCCGTAACGTCTTCCTGGGCGAGGTGTTTGGTGTGTCCCATTTTGCCGTCGGCACCTTGCAACAGAGACCGGAGCGTGGAGTAGCGACCGTCGTGGAAGTACGGCGCAGTGCCTCCGACAAACCTTAGCGAAGGCGTATCGAACTTCGCTGCGACATCCGCATCGACACGACTCTTCACGTCGTAGGCTTGGTGATCGGTGAAGGCGTCGTCCTCACGATGACAAGTTGCGCATGCGGCTTCGGTCGAATGAAAAACGGATCGGCCGCGATCGACGAGCACGTTGTCGGTCCCTGATTCTGCTCGGGCCGGAGGTTCGAGCGTCGTGGCGAAAGCGATGAGCGCATCGAGCTCGCGTCGTTCGAGGCCACCACCACCCAAGCGCGCGAAGGTCTGCGTGAGATGTCCTTCGACGGTATCGGCCGATCCATTCCACCCGTACGGAGCCGTGCGAGCGAGTCTTCCGGCAAGCATCGGGGTTTGTCGCGGACCTTCAGGCGTGGCCCACGTGAGCGCGTCATCACGACCATCGGGGTGGCAACTGGCGCATGCACGACCATCGCTAGAGATGCGTGGATCGTTGGTGGCATGAAATAGGCGACGACCAAGCTCGAGGTCCGCAACGGCTGCTGACCTTGCTTTACGCGAGAGAGCAACACGCAAGCCGTTCGATGCGCTCGACATATCGTCCGCGGGTTTGTCCTCGAGCGAGACGACGTGGACCGTGCGATCGAACTGCGAAAACACGATGAGCTTTCGAGCTTCGGTGTCGACGGCGAGTCCAGTTGGTCCCGCTGCAACGGGGAAACGGCGACGCTCGGCACGCTCTGGATCGGCAGCACCTGCATCGTATTCGATGACGGCATCGAGACCCATGCAAGCAACGAACAAGCTTCGCGACGGGCCATCGACGACTGCTGCACGAGGAAGCAAACACGATGCGCGTGGCTTGCGCATACCGGCCATCGTGCGGACATCGGGCTCGACGGAGAGCGACTCACCGATGGGCTGAGCAGTGTCTTCATCGATGACTGCAACGGCTGCAACTTCGGGAGGGCTGCCACCGCTGTCGCCGTAACCTTCGGAACGCTCATCGGCGCGTCCGGGATCAACGAGGACCTGAGGAGCAAACACGCGTCCGGCGACGTCCGTGGACTTGGCGAGCGCAAAGCCCTGACACCCACGACGCTCGATACTTTGACCTCCAAATAACTTGGCTCGCCGTGCAAACAGAGCTTCTTCGGTTCCCCCAACATCGAGCGACTCGGCGCGGCGTTTGTCCAAATCAACCACGCTCATCCGCGAGCCCACGACATGCGTGACGAACGCGCGTTTGCCGTCGTCCGAAACGACGACCGCTCGTGGCTCACGAGCAAGCGGCACTTCGTATTTGCGCGCCATGTTGGCAACGTCGTACGCAGAAAGCGTCGCGCCCCAACCGGTGGATACGAGCAACGTCGCATCATCGGGCGTCGTCGCGAGTGCCACAGGCTCAGCGGGCGTAGGAACGACACACCGGGAATCGAGCGGCTTGGCCGCATCTTCGGAAGGCTCGAGAACTTGCACGACGCTGCGATCACGTAGGGCAACGAGAACGCGTCCATCGGCAGCTACGAGCAGTTGTGACGGCGAGCCTGCAAGCGATGTCGTGGCGATCTCTTCGCCAGTGGAGACATCGACCGTGTGCACGGACGAGTCATCAGCGTCGGCGACATAAGCGATCGATCGTTTGCCGAGTTGAGCAAGTGCGACGGTGGATCCTTGTCGTGTGACTTGCTTGGGTTTGGCCCCGCCGCCTGGACGAACTCGACCACACCCCGTGTCGTTCACGCCCGCTGCGCGAACGTCCTTGCCACTTCCTGCCCCGCCACATCCAGTGGCGAGCACAGACGTCGCCACTGCCATCCACCCCAGAATCCGAACGCTTCTACGCATGGTGCCTCTCGAACGCCCAACGCATGCCTTTCGCTTCCCAAAGGCACGAACGTGCAGCGGGCCAACAGACGCATGATGCGTCGAGTGATTCATGAACTGACGGGGATTTATCGAAAATCAGCCGACGCCGAGCAGCTTGCTCATGCTCGCTTCGTCCGCAGGAGTGAACGGGTGCTGATCGAACTCGGCACTCGTCACCCACTTGAATGCGTTGACGGCGTGAGGCGCAAGCTCACCGGCGGTGATGCGACATTCGTAGAGGTAAAGATCGACGACGTATCGCTCGTACGGATGACTCACGAAGGAGATGAGCTGACCAGGTTCAACCTCGACACCAATGCGATGAAAGACCTCGCGTTTGAGCGCTGCTGCATCGGTTTCATTCTCCTCGACGCGCCCACCGGGAAACTCCCACAACAGCGGCAACACTGCGGTGGGACGACGCTGCGTGATGAGGTACTTGCCGTCTTGGTCGATGACAGCGGCGACGACGCGAATCGTCTTCGGCGGATTCATGAGGAGGTCTCCTTCCCCCGTTGGAGGCGTTCTCGAGCGGTGAGTACCGCTTGGGCGAACGTCAGGAGCGACTGATGTTGATGCGGAAGAGCTGCTGCCCCATGAGGAGCACGTCGTTGTCGATGAGATCGACTTCTTGGTTCAACCGAACGAACGTTCCGTTTGAGCTCCCAAGGTCTGTCAGGACAACCTGACCCTTTTCCCAAACGAGGCGGCAGTGCAGACCCGATACGTAACCGTCCTCGGGGAAGAGGATGTCGCCACGCTCGCGTCCGAGATGCAGTCCTGCCTCGGGGATGGGGAATGCGTTGCCGCTGGTGTCACGGCCGGTGATGAGCGCCAAACGTCCGACGTATCCTTTGGAAGGACTGCCAAGTCGCTCCACTCCATCGGCCGTTGCAGGCACGGTGTTGAGCGTCTCGATGCGCATGATTTCTTGGCCGATGCGGAAGACATCGCCGAAGCCGAGGATGATCGGATCGTCACGTCGCAGCTTGCGATAGATGCCGTTGAGCGAGCTTTCGTCGCGCACGCTGAGCTTGGTGCCCTTCAACGTGAACATGGCGTGTCGCGGCGAGAGGTAGCTGTCACCGGCGAAGATCGCGCCCGTGTCGCGACCGATCATCGTCAAGGGGCCGGGCGGAAGTGTGAACGATCCAGCCTCGGATCCGTCAGCGCGCAAGGCCGTCAAGATCACGGTCGTGCTGGCTGGTGCGGGAGCGACGGGAGCCGGTGCTGGGGCCGGTGCAGGCGCTGCTGCTGGCTTGGTGAGCTTCGCTCCGCACGACGCGCAGAAGCGGTTTGTCGCAGCATTCGCGTGACTGCAATCGGGGCACACGACAGCACCACTCGCCGGAGCAGCCGCTGCTGCTGAGACGGGTGGAAGCACAGCAGCCGGTGCGACGACAGGAACCGGCGGAGCTGGCGCTGCAGAAGGAGCCGTCGGTGCGGGTGCCGTTGCTGGCGCTGCCGACGCTGGAGCAGAGAAAGCAGAGGCTGCACCTTTGTCTTTCTCTTTTTCGGCGACGGGTGGTT
Organism: uncultured Polyangium sp.; assembly: GCA_964514885.1. Taxonomy (GTDB): domain Bacteria; phylum Myxococcota_A; class Polyangia; order Polyangiales; family Polyangiaceae; genus Polyangium. Next base: position 9,109 of record CAZETM010000016.1, read on the forward strand.
TGACCGCGGGGATGCCTTGCGGCGGCGTTCCTCCAGCCGCGAACTTTTTCGGCGCCGCATCCCGCGGCAGCTCCGCCCCACATCCAAGGCAGAACTTGTAGTGATCCTGGTTATCCTTGCTGCACTTCGGACACGTAATCACAGCGCCTCCGCGGGCATAGCTACCCAAGCCAGCCCGATCGCGCTGAGCAGCATATTCGCCAACACACGCCGACGTCCACGTTCTTGATGCTCGTTCGACACGACAAGCGTAGAAGCGCACGCGCGAACACAGAAGAACCGGGCGCTTGGTGACTCGACGTCACCTCACACACGTTCGAATTGCGTGGATCTTATTTCTTGGAGAGGAGCGCGAGCGCGTCTCGGACGAGGTCTCCGAGCGGCTCGGCCTTCACTCGCGCACCGAGAGCCGTAACGGCTCGCTCTGCTTCAGCAGGGCGGAAACCCATGCGCGTGAGCGCACCGGCGAGCAGCTCGGCTTGACCTTCCGGCGCAGCCGAGGTGGGCGCCGAAGTCTTCGAGATAGCGACAGGTGGAGCTTGGAGTTTTCCTTTGAGCTCCAAGATTAATCGTTCCGCTGTCTTCTTGCCGATCCCAGGTACCGCAACGAGACGCGCAATCTCACCACGCGCGATGACCGTCGCTAGCTCACTCGCGGACAAACCACCGAGGATCGCCATGGCGATCTTTGGACCAACACTCGAAACACTGATGAGCGCGCGGAACGCAACTCTGTCGTCACGCGAAGGAAAACCGTAGAGCGCGAACATGTCCTCACGCACGTGCGTATGCACATAGAGCGTGACGACGTCGTCAGCATCGCGTGGAGCACGTCCGAGCGTGCCGAGTGGCACGGTGAGCTCGTAGCCGACCCCCCCGACGTCAATGACGATGACGCCTTCGGCCGAGTCCTCGACGATTTTTCCAGACAAACGCCCGATCAATCGTTCTTCGCTCCCTGCGCGATCCAGCGGCGCACGGTGTCGCGTTTATCCTGCGGAAGAATGGGGTTGCTGAGCGGCATCGAGCCACCACAACCCGCCTCACACGCGACGTCCGCACAAGTGAGCGTGTTGTCCATCTTGTGCATAAGGAAGCTCATCTCGGGGCTGTTGGGAGCGACGATCTTCATCGTGCCGGCCTTCGACGAATTGACGTCCACGTTCTGCGTGAAGATCTTGTCGATGTCGGCTTGGACCATGGGGCCATCGATTTCCGGGTTGCCAAGGTAGTTCTGCGCGGGGGTGGGCGGGGTCGGACTGCCGTGGCATGCGCCGACGAAAGCGCACGAGGCGCGGAAAATGGGCAGCACGTCGGTCTTGAACGTGACCGCCGGGGCACTCTTGTTGAAGCTCGAATCGTCGTAACATCCATCGGATTCGGCAACGGGGCCGCAACCGGGCACGAAGGCTACGAGGGACGTAAAGGCAACGAGAGACAGAGCAAAGAATGTGTTGAGTCGCTTCGGCATGGTCTTCTTCCTCGGAAACCCCGACCCTACCAGAACTCCACCCCCAGCCGTCAAAGCCTGTCCCTCGGGCCGCACGTTTGCCGGACTTTTGGCCACCGCCCCTGCTCCGCAGTAGCATCGTCTCGAATGCGAATCCTCGTCTGCACTTTCGCTCTCGCGCTCTGGTCCGCGGGTTGCGCCGAAGGGCGCGACTCCACGCACAAAGAGTTGACGGCGATCCAGCAAGAGCTGGGGCGAATGCGGGCGGAGAACGCGATCTTGATGGCACGCCTCGAAGCGCTCGAGAAAACCCGCGAGCGTCAAAGCACACGCAGCACGACGGACAAGGCACCGGCCAATGCAGACGACGATCGCCCACAGCTCGACGTATTGCGCTTGAGCCCCACGCCTGAACCAACATCGACCACGGGGAAACCAGACGCTGCCGTCAAAGAAGAAACAGCAACGCCCACCGGGGTTGAGCCGGACGAACCTCGTCCGGTCATTCGATCCACAGGGCGCGGCGAAGTGATTGCGCAGTCCCCTCGTACCTCGAAGCAACCCTCGCAACCGCCGCGGCCCGCGACGACCGGATCAGGAACGGCACGATGAAGTACCAACGAGCCCTCACCGCGACATCCATCGCTCTCTTCTCACTGGCCGCGTTCGATTCGCGCGCACAAGACGGAGCCCCTGCGCCTGCGGGATCACCTCAAGTCACGATCGTGCAACAACCTGCGCCCGCGACTCAAGTCGTCGTGCCTGGTTATCCGCAGCCTGGTTTCAATGTCGATGGGCATCTGCCTTCGAGTTCGCGCTCGAGCGCCGACACGTCGCGAGCAACCGATGGCTTCGACTTGGTGCCCGATGCGGATGCAAATGAAACGGTGCGCGGGAGCGAGAACGGCGGCTACGTGCTCGAAGGACAAATCGTTCCCGAGATGCACACCGTGCGTTCGGGCGACACGCTCTGGGACATCTCGGGGCGCTACTACCGCAACCCTTACGGCTGGCCGCGCTTGTGGGCGCAGAACGCGCAAATCCAGAACCCACACTGGATCTATCCCGGCGACCAAGTTCGCCTTCGCGATCAGGGCGATAGCGCAAACAGCGTAGCGATGAACATCGGCGTTCGTCGAGGCGCTCGCGTCTCTCCGCAGACGGTTTTCCTGCGCGATGTCGGCTGGCTCGACGACAAAAAAGACGACGTTTGGGGTGAGATCGTCGGCAGCCCGTCCGAGAAGATGATGCTGACCGAAGGCGACGATGTGTACATCAAGCTCGGCAAAGACAAAGACGACAAGGATCACGATGTTGCACAAGGACAAACCTTGACCCTCTTCCGACCGCTCGTGACGAGTGGTGCTGCAGCGGAAAAAGGAACGCTCGTATCCATCCGCGGCACGGTGCGAATCGATCGCATCAACAAAGAAGAACGTTTGGTTCGGGGCCGGATCATCGAGTCGATCGACATCATCGAGCGCGGCGCGAAGATCGGTCCAGTCGACCGCCGCTTCCTGATCGTTCCGCCCATCAAGAGCGACCAGGACATCCAGGTGCGGATCATCACGGCGCTTTATCCGCACGCGTTTTACGGCACGCATCAAGTCGTCTTCCTCGACAAAGGCGAGAAGGAAGGGGTGCGTCCGGGCATGCGTTTCTTCGGCCTGCGACGCGGAGATCGTTGGCGTTACTCGCTTCGAAACGCAGGACAGTTCGCCACGGTCAGGCCCGTCATCGAGGATGATCGACCGGCCATGACCGAAGGAACACCTGGCGGTGGCAACGACAAATCGTTCCCTGACGAGACGTACGCCGAAGTGCGTGTCGTGCGCGTTCGTGAACACACCGCGACCGCGATCGTCACTGCATCCGAGCACGAGATCGAGCGCAACGCATACCTCGTCGCCCGCAAAGGCTACTGAGCCACTCCCGACCCACCAAGCCACGTCGGAACGAAACGTGGCGACACCACCGCCAAGATCAGCGCCGCCATCGCGAGCAAAACGCCGCCATGGAGCAGCCCGACCGCAAGCGCTTCGGTGCGTGATGGATGGGGTTTGCCCACGGACGAAAACACCGCCAGCGCATGGGCGACCGGAATGCTGAACGCGAGCCACATGAGCGGTGACGTCGTTTCACCCGGAGACGGTGGCGTCACGAGCGCAGCAACGAGCACATAGCCCGCGAAGAGGTAGATCGTCGGGCTCTTCAAGCGCTGCACAGCAAGGTGCAAACGCCCCTGCTTCGCACCACGCACGCCACGCAGCACCGACACGATCACCGCGACGGCGATCCACGCGATACACACAACGACTGCAACCGGATGCACGCTCGAAGGCCCTTCAGCGTGGACAGTACCACGGCGGGATCGGCCAAGGATTAGGCGTTTGGGTCATCAACGCCCAACCGAAGTAGACGAAATCGAGCACGAGCACGAGCCCCCCAGCACGCGCAATCGACAGGACCACACTGCGCTTCGCGAGCCACGTTGATCGCCCGGACAAACCATACGCGAGTAGCCCCACGGCGAGTGCCGCGACAAACCCAAGCAGAGTTCGTCCGTACCAGTCCATCCCGTAACCATCGGGACGAGACGCGAAGACAAACCGATGCTCGAGCGGCATGTACCAAGGCACGGGTGACTTGCGCATGGCGCTCACCAGAAACGCGAGACCGTACGCTAGACGCGCGGCGAGAAAAGCGACGAACAGCCGCACCGCGGGCGAAGGAACAGCAGCGGCGCGAGCGCTCTCGATCATCCGATTCCTCGCACCGAGGTGACGAGAATTCCGAGCACGACGTTGAGCCACACGACGCCACAAACGAGGAAGCTCATCGCCGCATATATGCGTACGAGCCATCGCTCTTCGGAAGGACGCAGCGCAAACGCGAGCGCACCAAGCCCGAGCGCGACGACGAGCGTGAGCGAGGCATACACTTCTTTGACGTCAAACAGTCCCGAGTACGTCGGGGCAAACCGGTCGAGGTAGATGCCGCGCACGTGATAGCGATACGTCGGATACAGCAGCGCACCGATCACGAACGTGAAGACGTACGCAACCGAAACGACTTTCGCCCACCGTTTTTCCTGCTCGATGCCGACAAACTTTCCGCGAAGGTAGTGCCTCATGTGCATCGCGTGATGCGTCGCGGAGCCCACGAGCACGATGCTGCCGGCGGCATGAAGCAGCAGGAGCAGCCTACGTGCACCGTAAAGAAAAACCGCCTCGTCGGGCGCGAGAGGCGCCGACACGCACGACAGGTCAATCACGTGGGGGCCTCGGATTGGCCACGATGCCGTTTGACCTGCGGGCATTCAGGATCCGCGCCGAAAGCGCCGCCATTCGAATATCGCGAAACAATCTGACATCCACCGCGACAAACGGAAAACAGCACGCAGGAACGACAGGGTTCGTCGGGTGAAACGTGGTAAGCACGAAACCGATCGAGTTCGTCGTCGCCGTGCCAAGCGTCCGTCGATCCACCCTTCGACGCATGCGAAAAGCTGCACGGGGACAGGCGCCCTTGCACATCGACGGCCGTGAGATATCGCCCCGCTTCGCAACCGAATACGCCAAGCGAAGCAAGCGTCTGGGCGGGATTGGGCAATTTATTCAATGCGTCGGACAGCAGCGGCACGAGCGCGCAATCGATACGCACGGAAAGCCTCCGCCCTTCGACAATGTGCGAAATCACTTCCCACAAGGCGTCAACTTGCGCGGGCGGAAGGCGTTTGTCCAGGTATTCGATCCGGGCGGCTCGACCTTGAGGCTTGAAGCGTAGCAATTGAATTTCGCCGGCACCGAGATCAGCGACACGTTCTGCAGTTTCTCGCAAATGCTCGAAGGATTCGCGCGTAATGACGACGTTGGCCCCGACAGCAATACCCGCACCGGCAAACAAAGCAATCGCTCGTTCGGCCGCTCGGGCGCCTTCGAAACCACGCACAGCCGCATAAGCACCTCCCACGCCATCGTGGCTCACGTTGATTTGCGCAAACGCGGCAAGCTCTTCCAGACGCGTTTCGGACAAACCAAAACCGCTCGTGGTCATGACCGGCACGAGGCCTAAGGAACGGGCGAATTTCGCAAGATCCCCCAGGTCCTCGCGCAAGAGTGGCTCGCCTCCGCCAAACGCGACGGTGGACGCTCCCAGCGCGTGAAGCTGGACGATCCGCTGCCGCAATTCGTCGTGCAAAGGCATGGCGCCATCGGGACGAGCATCCAAGTAGCAATCGGTACAGGGCGCGAAACAACGGGAGGTGACGGAAACGTGAGCTTCGAGCGGTCCGGGGATCGATGTACCCGAATTGGTTTGTCCCGCAGGAACACCGAGACGCTCGGCCAAACCATGATCGACGGCGAGCAGCGTACGATCGTCCAGACGAACCCATGCACCAAATGGCTCGGGGCGAGACCACGCAACCCGTGATTCTCGCTGCAGCGGCAGGCGCGTGGGGGCTTTACGATCCAACGGGACCGGCTCCTTTGCGCCTACGAAATGCGGCAACTCCGACGAGCGCGGACAAGATCCACCAGGGCGCGTCGCCAATACGCGAATACACGGTGCGCTCGTGCAAGAACTTCGCTTGACCGATGATGCTTTCTTTCGTGAATACGCCCCCGTGTACGGCGACGCGGCCATTGGGATCCACGATCGCAGACACACCACTATTCGTGACGCGCACCAAATACAAGCGGTGCTCGATCGTGCGGAACTTGGCGAGCGCAAGGTGGATCCACGGCTCGCTCGTATTGCCAAACCATGTGTCGTTCGTGAGGTTCACGAAAAGATCGGGATCGCCTTCAGCGACGAGTTTGTTGACGAAGCTCGGCAGAATGTCTTCGTAACAAATCATGGTGGAGATCTTGTGCCCCTTCCATTCGAGCGGGGCGAACGACGTGCCCGGCGTGAATTTGCTCGAATTGGGCGACCACTTGTACATGATGGGGAACAGATCACCGAACGGCAAATATTCGCCGAACATGAGCAAAAACTGTTTGTCGTAACGACCGATGATGTTGCCTTGTTCGTCGGCCATGAGCGCAACGTTGAAGTAGTCGCGTGATGCGTCTGGATTTTTCGTCCGATCTGGCTGACGCACGAGCAGCGCGCCAACGATGCTGGGAACTCCAAGCTTCCCCGTCACATCATTCTTGACTTGCTGCTTGTACCGATCTTCGGAAAATGCGCGTCCGAGCGGTGCTTCGCTCCAGACGACGAGATCGATCGGTTCTTTTTGGCGCGCTTCTTTGGTCAAGTCCAAGTGCACCTTCAATGCATTTTGTCGCTTGAACAAATCATTGTAGGGTTGCACCATTCCGACCCGGATCGACTCGGCATTAGCGACTTTCGCATCAATCGAATCCATGCGGACTTTGCCATAAAGAGCGGCTACGACCGGCACGGCAAACCCGACGCCAATGGTGACTCGATTCATGGGCGCTTTGTGCCGCACCACTTCGACCAATTCGGCAATCGCTAGATTCGATCCAAGCAGCATGACGCTCACCGCAATGGGTCCGCCAAGCTCGGCAAACTGCATCATGATGGGCCAATCGTGCATCGTGACGCCGGCATACCAGGGAAATAGCAGCGGATAGACAAGCTCTCCGGCGACGAACGCACCGATGAGGACCGGAGCATGCGGCCAGCCTCGCTCGGTCGCGCGCCCATAGAGCCATCCGGTCAGGGCAACGCGACCGGACTGGTAGACGTTGAGGATCGCCGCGAAAAAGATGCACGCAGGCAGCGGAAAGCCGCTGAAGATCTCGAGCATCGTGACGAGCCAGTAGAAGCCGAGGGACACCCCGACAAACCCCATCAACCAGCTCATTTTCATGGCTACGCGCGCGGTTTGTCCGCGGATCGCATACAGCCAAGGCACGAACGCGAGCAGCGCGACGAACGCAAAAGGTCGTGCTGCTGTCGCGGGAAACGCGAGAAAGTAGAGCAAACCCGTGAGCACACTGAGCGCGTACCCCACCTTGGGACTGACGACCGGACGTGGATTCCAAGCTGGTTTGCTCGGTTCCGTCGGCTTGGCAGACTCTTTCGTTTCGTCCGCAGCCTTCTCCGAATCAGCGTCCGCAGCCGCCTTCGGTGCATCCGTTTCGGCCGCAGTTTCGGTGGATTCGCGCTCTTGCCCGCTCGCTTCCTCGTCGCGCTCGTCGTTCTTCATGCTGGCGGGGACATATCATGTTCCGAGCCGATCGGGGACAGCAAGATGAGGCTCGCTTGACGCAACTGTTACGATGGACTACCCGCTGCTGGACGGCCCCGAATGCGCGTCGCCCAGATCATTTTCTCCACTTTTTTCTGGTGCTTCTTCGTCGTCACCGCGCTCGCGGGGTTCGTCGTGGGCGCATCGATTCATCTGCTGCTCGACTTCACGGGCATCGATCGCGAACGGCGATTCATGCATTGGTACATCAACGGGTGGATGTTCAACTACCTGCGGATGAACCCGGCGTGGAAGATCGATTTCGTTGGACGTGAAAAGATTCCCAAGGGCGGTTCGGTGTTCGTGGCGAATCATCAATCGCTTGCGGACATTTTGGTCTCGTTCGGCCTCGGGACACAGTATCGGTTCGTCTCGAAAGCAAGCTTGTTCAGAACGCCTCTCGTGGGCTGGTCGATGAAGCTTTGCGGCTATATCCCGCTCGTGCGTGGAGAATCAGCTTCGGCGCGCGAGATGATGGATAAGTGTAGGTATTGGATTCGCAAAGGAATTCCTGTCTACATCTACCCGGAAGGCACCTTCAACAAAGGCGACAAGCTTCTACAATTTCGGCGTGGTGCGTTTGTCCTGGCCATTGAAGAAAAAGTGCCCATCGTGCCCATCGCGATTTCGGGTACGTCCGAATTGGTCCACGAGGACAGCCCGCTGCTTTCGTTCCGCGCCCGCATACGCATCGAAATTCTCGATCCGATTTTGCCCGACACGTTCGAGGAAGATCCCATGGCACTTGGTGCTCGGGCGCGCGCGCAAATTTCCGCCCGCCTCGGGTTGCCCGTGGAAGAAGAAACGAAACCGTCTCAAGCGCCAGCGTGATCGTTCATTTGGGCGCCTCGAGCTTTTCGCGCTAAGCTCGCGCTCGTGCCTCGCCGACCGCTCGAATTTCGCTTCCCTCGACGCTCTGTCGTCTGGGCTCTGCCTGCGTTGGTCCTCGTCGCTCTGGGATGCGCCGCCATCTCCGGACCTTACGGCGGTGGAACAAACACCGCTGGCCAGCCTGCGCCTTCGGCTTCCATCGCGATGACTGTTCCGGCCGCGGTTTCTGCCGCACCTGCAGCATCCGCAGCGGTCGTTGAAGCACCGCCGGGTGAAGCGGCCCTGTTCGATCCGGGCCGAGCGGTGGCAGTTCTCGACGATCCGCGCCTCGAAACGGTCAAAGCAGCCGTGACGCGTGAAGCGTATGTCGATGCTGCCAAGACACTTGAAAACGTTCTTTCTGCCGAGCCGCGTCCTTCGTTGGACGACGAACGAGCGTTTCGTTTTCAGCTCGGCCGCATCCGCGCGCTCGCAGGAGATCCGCTTGGTGCGGCGCGAGCGTACGAAGCCGCGGCAGCATTGGGCGGGGCGCTCGAAGGATACGCGCGTTATCAAGCTGCGGAGCTTTTGGTTCGTGCGGAAAAACCTGCGGAGGCTCTCCCACACATCGAACGCATTCCTGCGGATTTACCCATTACAAGTTCGGTGACGCTCCTGCGAGCCGACGCGCTGCTCGGCAAAGGAGACCTCGAAGCGGCATTGCCGCATTATCGAGCGTACCTTGGTAAAAGCGCACATCCGCCGCGGTGGGTCGAAGTGGCGCTGAAAGTAGCGCGGGCCTTGTTGCAAAAACCTTCCGAAGAACATGCCGAAGAAGCCATTGGTTTGACGCGCAGGGTCATTTACGAAGCTCCGGCAGGAGCGGGCAATGCCGAAGCGAAATCCATTGAAAATGATGCGCTCGGCAGTCTTCCCTTTCCTCGCCGCAAAGCATTCGAATCGCCGACGCAAGACGAACTGTTTGCTCGGGCGAAAAGTCAGCTCGATGCCGGGCAAAGTCGCGAAGCATTGCATACCACGGATGCGCTCGTGGTCGATCCGCTGGCTGCGAGTCCTGGTGAATTTGCGTGCAACGTATGGATGGTTCGCGCCGAAGCAATGGCGCGACTGGGCAAGAAAAAGAAAACCGAAGCCTCCGACGCTTATGGCACGACCATTGAGCGTTGCGCGGGTGCAGCTCGAAGAGTCGAAGCGTTGTGGCATGGCGGCAAAGCCGCAATTCGCGCTGGCAGGCACGCAGAATCGGTGCAGCGTTATGGGCTGCTCGAACAAGAATTCAAGACCCATCGTTTGGCCGACGACGCACGATTAAAGGGCGCTTATTCCGTCCGCGAGCTTGGGGACGAAGCCCGTTTTTCGCAAATGCTCACCTCGATGCCCGACGATTATCCCGAAGGAGACATGGTCGACGACGGCCTGTTTCAATTGGCGCTTTCGCGAATGGTCAAACGAGATTGGGCAGGAGCCATATCGCCGCTCGAACGAGCGCTTGCCCGGGCACCTCATGAACGAGCTTATCATTCAGCCGGGCGCCTTCCGTATTATTTGGGCCGAGCGCGCATTGAAACGGGAGCGATCGAGCAAGGTAAAACCCTGCTCTCGAACGTGATCAACGAATACCCGCTATCGCTTTACATGGCGCTCGCATACGCACGTTTGAGCGATCAAGACGGAGCGCTGGCGAAAAAGGTTTTGAGTGACGCACTGGCGCGGGAAGCTCGAACTGGAGCCCCTGAACCGCCCAGAAGTCCAGCGTTTGGCAAGCCCGAGTTTGTCCGGGCCGTAGAATTGGCACGCCAGGGCGAAGCACGATTTGCGCGTTTCGAACTCGATCGGCTCGGCGTCGGCTCTCGTTCCGCCTCGCCTGAAGTTCTATGGGCGGCGGCGCTGCTTTTCGCGAAGTCGGGCTCGGCAAAAGAAGCGCATCAGATTTTGCGCTCCGCAACGGCGACGAAGTCTACGGACCGCGCCGAATTTACGGATTGGACGGATCATTATCCGGCAGGCGCCTGGCGCAATGCGTGGGAAATCGCGTTTCCACGACCGTACAATCCGACAGTTGCCGCGGAAGCGTCGCGGAGCGGTATTCCCGAGGCGCTCGCTTATGCGATCATGCGCGAGGAAAGCGCGTTCGATCCGCGGGTGATTTCGAGTGCCGATGCGGTGGGACTGATGCAGCTCATCGTTCCGACGGCCAAACGGATGGGCAAGACGTTGAAATTGCCTGGGGATGCCGAATCACTCAAGCGCCCTGAAATCAACATTGCGCTCGGATGCCGTTATCTTTCTTCTTTGCGCAACATGTTCCCGGACAATCCACTTTTGGCAATTCCCGGGTACAATGCTGGCGGGGGAAAACCGAAAGATTGGGTTGCCGAACGCCCGAACGATGATTTCGATCTATGGGTCGAGCAGATTCCGTACGAAGAAACGCGTCTTTACACCAAACGCGTGATCACCAGCCTTGCCGCATACGAAGTTCTTTACGGCAATGGCACGCCTGGCGAAGCGCTCGGAGCGCCGCTTGCTGCAAGTCCAAACGCGCGCAAGTCTGCCGTCGCGACTGCGTCGCCATGAATTCACCCTCGCCGCACTCGTCCTAGGTGGCTGTGTCACTTAGCAGCATTCGTTGGAGATTACGCGCATGACTCAGCAAAGCCCTGCCGAACAACTCGTTGGCGCCGTTCTGAATCGACGCTTCAAGCTCATCCGTTTGCTCGGTGAAGGCGGTATGGGCGCCGTGTACGAAGCGGATTGTGCCGAGGGCAAACGGGCCGTCAAAGTCCTGCACGAAGAGTTCAACAAGATGCCGGAAGTGCGGCAAAGATTTTTTGCCGAGGCGCAAGCGACGCAAAACCTCACGCACCCCAACATCGTTTCGGTGCTCGAATCGGCCGTCGCCGAAGACGGTTCGCCCTACATCGTGATGGAGCTGCTTCGTGGGCAATCACTGGGCGATCGACTCGAAGAGCGGCAAGCGCTGAGCGCGGAGGAATCGTGGCCGATCATGCGACAAACTCTTGCGGCGCTTGGCGCGGCACATGCAGGACGCGTCATTCACCGCGATTTGAAGCCGGACAACGTTTTTCTCACCCCAGATCAAAACGGAAACGATTTCGTTCGGCTGCTCGACTTCGGCATTGCCAAAATAATGGATGCAGCCGGTGGTATGGGCTCGAAAACCCGCACCGGAGCGCTCATTGGCACCGCGGGCTACATGAGCCCGGAGCAGATCAAGAGCGCCAAGACCGTGGATCATCGAACCGACTTATGGGCAATGGGCACGATGCTGTTTCAAATGCTCACCGGAGCCCTGCCATTTCGAGGCGATGACGAGTTCACACGCCTGACGTCGGTTATCGTCGGACATCCGACACCAATTGAAAGCATTGCGCCCCAACACGCTCGGTTGTCGAAGTTCTTCCAACGCGCGTTTGCCAAAGACGTGAATGAGCGGTTTCAAACCGCGGATGAAATGTCGCAAGCTCTCACGACGATCATGAGCGGCGCGAGTTCGCAAGCTGCATACGGCGCAACGTCGCTCGCAATGCCGGTGATGGACGTGGCGCCTGCACCTGCTGCACCGAAAACGTCAGCCGGTACAGCGATCATGTCCGCTGCAGCGTTTTTACCTCCGACCGGCGTAAAACCCGCTCCCATGGCCGGCTCGATTGGCACAGCAGATACCTCGCCTGCAAGCGCACCACAGCCGCGCCCCGTCAATCCGCTCGCCATTACCGCTCCAGCCGCATACGCGCCTCCAGGACACACACGCATGAGTGGCGCAGCAGGATCCATGTCTGCACCAACGCCGCAAGTTCAGGTCGTTGGTGCGCCAGGTTCGTCTGTCAAAACCTTACCGGAAGCCAGTCCGTCCAGCCAAGGTGCTCCATGGTGGCTCGTCGGAGTCGTCGCGTTCGTTTGTCTTGGCCTGGGGTTTGTCGTCGGATTCTTCGCGGGCGGGAAATGAAATTTTTCGTCTTTTCCGCAGCCATTTGCACAATGTTTGTCTCGACAATCTCGACCCACGCGTCTGCGGGTGAGCCCGACGTGCAAATCATGGTGGTCGACTTGCATGCCGATGTGCCTTGGCAAGTGCACGGCAAAGGACGGTCGCCGAAGCTGACGGAAGGCCAAGCGCGCATCGAAGCATTGGCAGCGGGAGGTTACGGCGGCATCGTGTTTCCGATCTACATCTCGGACAAGATCAAGGGCGGGCCGAAGATCTCGGATGCAGAGTCGATCTACGGGGCAGCACGAAGGATCGTCGATGCAAGTCCGATCTTCTTGCCGCTAGGATCGAGCGTTGCTGATGCTCAGCGGATCTCGACGTTTTTGGCGATCGAAGGAGCCGGTGCCTTCGCCGATGACATCACCGCGATCGATCGGTTCATCGAACGAGGTGTGCGGCTGGTGAGTCTCGCGCATGCACGAAACAACCGCCTGGCTTCGGCAGCTACGGGCAAAAAGGAAGGGTTTGGCTTGACGGACTTGGGCAAACAATTCGCTACGCGCATCTACGAAAAGGGCGCGGTTGTCGATGTTTCGCACCTGTCGGATGCGGGCTTCACGGACCTAGTCCCGATCGCGGAAATGTTTGGAGCTCCAATTGTTGCAACGCACTCGAACGCTCGCGCGCTGTGCAACGTGCCGCGCAACCTGACCGACGATCAGCTTCGGCACATCGGTCGAACGGGTGGCGTGGCGGGGCTCAACTTTCACGCGCCGTTCGTGTGTTCGAAGTCGACGAAAGCGACGCTTGCCGATGTCCTCGCGCAGCTCGAACACATGGTGAATGTGGCGGGCGTCGATCACGTTGCGATCGGGAGCGACTTCGATGGAGACATCGATCCCGCCGAGGGTCTCGAAGACGCGTCCAAGATGCCTGTGCTCGCCAAAGAGCTACGTCGCCGAGGGTGGACGAACGACAAGATCCTCAAGGTGTTTTCGCTGAATGCACTGCGCGTGCTGAGCTTTCGGCCACGCAAGGTAGCCGAACAAGTCGCTACGCCTTGAAGGTCACGCAGAAGCGAGCGACCATCTGCACGAAACGAACGCTGAGGAGAACTGCATGACGACGGATCTGGAAACGCGATGCTTGAACAACTTCCCGGATTGGCTTCAAACGCTCGGAGCCGATGCGAGCGACATGGCGAAGATTTTGTCGTCGCAGTCTGCGTCGTTGTCGGTGAAGAAGTACGCGGCTGGGGCGCTGAACTATTTGTTCAAGTCGCTCGATTTGATTCCTGACGGCGTGGAGGATCTCGGATTTTTGGACGATGCGTTCGTCCTGCGCGTGGCAGCCTCGCTCATCGTGACGGAGTCGCAGGAAATACGAAATGAGGCACCTGCGCTCACGAGGCTCGCCGGGGACAAGGCGCTGATTGCCGAATTGTTGGGCAAGGATTACGTGCGGCTCGAGCGGTACGTGCGTGAATTGACGCGAGGAGCTGCGCGAGGACGCACGGTGGACGAGATTGTCGATGATGACGCGGTTCGTAATGGTTTTACCGCGGAAGTCACGAGCTGGGCACAAGGATATACTGCGCCAAGCTTCACGCGGGACGAGAAAAACGTAATCAAGTTGCAATCGTTCCTTTCGGCCAAACTGCCGACGTGAGACTGACGTCATATTCAACGACAACAATCGCCAATCAAACAAGGAGGACCGATGCGTTATAAACTTTTGGGCCGTACGGGAATCAAGGTATCCGAGTTGTGCTTGGGCACGATGACGTTCGGCGATCGATGGGGCAACGGGGCAAACGAAGCCGATTCGCTCGAGGTGGCCGCTGCATTCGCCGAAAAGGGCGGTAACTTCCTCGATACGGCAAACAAATATCACGAAGGACAATCCGAAGAGATTTGCAGCAAAATCATTGCTGGCAATCGTGATCGGTGGGTGCTTGCGACCAAGTTCACGTTGTCCATGGCCACGGGTGATCCCAATGGCGCCGGCAATTCACGTAAAAATATGATGCGCTCGGTACACGCCAGCCTTAAGCGCCTGGACACCGATTACATCGATTTGCTCTGGGTGCATGCCTGGGATTTCACGACGGGCGTCGAAGAAGTCATGCGCGGCCTCGATGATCTCGTGCGGTCGGGCAAAGTATTGGCCGTCGGCGTTTCGGACGTGCCGGCGTGGGTCGTTTCGCAGGCGAATACGATTGCGAGCTTCCATGGGTGGTCACCCTTTGCAGCGCTTCAAGTCGAATACAGTTTGATTGAACGAACGGTCGAGCGAGACCTGATTCCCATGGCTCGCGCGTTCGGGCTCACGGTCACGCCTTGGGCGCCTCTCGGCGGCGGCGTGCTCACGGGTAAGTATTCACGCGGAAGCGGCACTCCTGAAGATTCAAAGCGTGCGGCAGGCAATGCGGGCCGGTTGTCCGAACGAAACATGGCCATTGCCAAAGAGGTCGACAAAGTTGCCGACGAACTCGGAAAAACGTCGACCCAGGTGGCGACGAACTGGGTCCGCGGCAGAGGTGCCGATATTCTACCAATCGTGGGCGCGCGCAAAGTGTCGCAAATCCAAGACGTCATCGGATCGCTCGACTTCACGCTTTCGCCCGAGCACATGAAGTGCCTCGACGAAGTGAGCAAGATCGACCTTGGATTCCCGCATCAATTCATGTCCCTCCCGTTCATTCGCCAAATCGTTTATAGCGATCGGGTGGCAGACATCGATTTGCCGTCGCAAGCCCAGCCGCGCTGAAGTAGCTTTCGCGGCGAGTGCTCGTTCGCCGAGGAATCAGCGCACCACGTAATCAGCGTCCGCTTCTATGCCGCGCTGCTGAAAGAACCTCCGCGCCGCCTCGACATGCAGCGGAAATGCAAATAAGCCGTCAAGCCCTCGAGGACCGAAGACGAGACCGCGTTCGCTGGTCTCAGAACTGGCGGCGAAAGGCGAAAGCGCAGCTTCGGTGATCGGCTCGGCGACGGAAAAAAGCAAAACCCGATTGGGACGTGGCTGCGTCGAAGTAAACCAGAATGGTACGAACGTCACAGGATCCACGATAACGCCGGTCTCCTCACGAATTTCGCGCGCTCCGCCTTGTTGCCACGTTTCGTGCTCCTCGAGAAACCCACCTACCAAGGCCAAAAGTCCCTTGCGCGGCTCGATCGCCCGGCGCACGACGAGCAACCCGGTTCGGTCCCCCATGAACACGGGCACGAGCACCACCGAAACGGGAATCGGATTTGCCCATATTTGCAGCCCACAACCCGAGCACGAACGGGGATACGAGTGCGTCTGGGCAAACGCCGCACCACACGCGGAGCAATAAGCATCTCTGACACGATTCATACGCCGTGCAGGATTATTTTATTCTGCTGGAGCGTCAACTGCAAAACCACATCGTTGTCCTTGCAAAAACTTGCGTGTCCGCAGGTTCACGGTTTACGCTCGAAAACGCACCCTTCTATGACCCAGGATACGTCGAACATCATCCCCCCGGTTCTCCGAGACGCCGGAGCAGCCTTTGGCATCTTCGGGTTACTCAACGTGATCGGTGAATTCGTTCGTGGGCCATTCGATGTCCTTCGCTCGTTCGTAGGCGTACCCGAGTTTCTTCACTCTTATGCGATCCCATTCGAAGCCGTGGTGGCGACTCTGCTTTTGTTGCATCGTTTTCGGCCATTCCAATCGCGTGCGACCCGTGCGTTTGCCCGGACCATGTTCGGGCTCATGGCGCTTTTTTCTGTGGTGGATATCGTTGGGTTTTACCGAGTGGTTTTTCTGGGTATCGTGCAGACGTCCGTTCCTGTCCCTGGATCGATCTTGGTGTGCGCGTTTTTTGCGGCAATGGCCTGGGACGTCGGGCAACCTCGGCAGAACGAGCTTTGGACAGGGCGACCGATCGCCCGTTTGTTGACCACTTCCGCGGTCGTAGTCGCCGCTTTACCGCTGCTCCTGATGTTTACCTTTGGACCCACGAATTACGCGCGACCGGCTGATTGCGCCGTCGTCTTTGGGGCACGGGTATGGGACGACGGAACGCCGTCTTTGGCGTTGTCGGATCGAGTCGACGAAGGAATTCGTCTGCATCAAAATCGACTCGTGCGTAAGATCATCATGAGCGGAGCCATTGACAAGCAGAATGGCCATTCCGAGCCGGAAGTCATGAAGAAACGGGCCGTACTGGCAGGCGTGCCCGCCGAAGATATTTTGCTGGACGAAGTCGGAATCGATACGTCGTCGACGGCAAGAAATACCGCAGTGCTCATGCACACCGAAGGGCTACGCAGCGCGCTTGCGGTGAGCCACTATTATCACGAGCCGCGAGTGAAGATGCTCTTTGCTCGGGCCGGCATTCGAGTCTACACGGTGCCGGCAAAGATGACGCGCAGGTTATTGAAAGAGCCCCTGTTCGTCGCTCGCGAGATTCTCGCGTATTACCATTCGTGGCTCTTTCAATGATTGCAAAAATCGATTACGGCGCCGACATCGTGACGGACACGGTCGCGTCATCGCTGAGCGAAACGGAGTTGCCGTCATTGTCATGCACTGCGCCCGTCACGATGTTCGTATGAGGGAATGTCGTCACATTCGCATCGAACGAGCAAGAAAAGCTGGATTTTGACGGGATCTCCGTATTGTTCAGACCGCAGGACGTCGCGACGACGTCTCCTTGTACCTGCGTGATGTCACCGAATTGATTGTCATGGAGGCTATCCAACGCAATAGGCTCGTCACCGTCATTTTCCACGTTGACCTGGTATTGGACCACGACGGATACGATCTTTTCCACGGTTTTGGTAAGGGCCACCATTGGACGCACATCACGAATGGTCACCGTGGCGGTATCACAGGCAGCAGCGACGGGTCGGCCATTGCCATCGACGGCGCTCACGCACGCCTTGTCGGTAAATGATTCGCCTGCATTTCCCAACAACCCAGCAGTGAACGTGCACGTAGCCGTTTGTCCAGGTGCCAGATTCTGCTTGTCGCAATTGGACAAGGGAATGACCACGCTGTTGTTCGTGCTCGGATTGTTGTCCGGATCGTCCACGAAATCGGTCAGCACAACCGACGTCACCACACCGTTGTTCGTGACCGTCACCGTATAAGTCACGAGACCTCCAGGCTCGTCGATTGCCGCGGCGCTCGCAGACTTCACCACCGTGAGGCTCGGCTGTTCGACGGCCACATCAATGTTGAAACTCCGGTCACATCGGCATTTCGAGGGCGAGCCCGGAAAGGCCTGCTCCGGCTGATTGCATATCTGGTTCGACCCGGGTTGCCGCCAGCTCGTACAATACGGCAAATTCAACTTGCCGTCGCCGTCATCATCGATGCACTTGGTCGTGATTTGAAGCTTGACGAATTGCGTTTGGCCGGCTTGAACGTCACCGCAGATGTCCGGCGGGGGGTCCATACTGATGAAAGTCGGAGAATTTTGCGGCGTGATCATGTTGACAGCGCATTCGCCAGTCAATGCGCCGTCATCATTGGGATCTCCATCGGTGGCGAAATACAAACCGACGTCATAACGTGTCGTGCCCGCAACGACTTGAAAATCCGCGGTGAAGGAGACATCCGCACCCTCCATACAAGAAGGTACGGAAATATTGTTGGCCCGAGCGATTCTCACGTCGTTCGCTGTGCAATTGAGCGTCCCCGGAAATAAGTCATCCATGCAAGAATTGGCGCCTAACGCGAATGCGGAAGCATTGACATTGCCCTCTTCCTGAATCGGTTCGGGAGCAGAACATGCCGAATACATGGCCAGGCTCAAAGGAAGACAAAGCAGCGAATGCGCTTTTCGCGAAAACACCGATTTCGACGTCATGTACATGCTCTCCGTTTCTTCAAGTCATTCGAGCGAAGTAAGGTTCTCGATGCTCCCGACTCGCCACACGAGCAGCAGTCAGGAGAAACCAAAGCGTCAGGAATTGACCCGGCGCGCGACGATGCATTGAGCAAAACCCGCACCTTCGCCGCGTCAAGTGCTTGGACATGCGCAGCTTCGTCTTGCTCGCATGTGATATGGAAAGGTGCCGCCGATAATCGGCCGAACCGATAATCGACGAAAATGATGGCATCAGACGTGTGAGATGTTGCGCCTCGAAGGTGTCGTCGCAGGACCCACCGTTGATTCAATGTGCGCAACAGTGGGCGATTGGTGCTCACCGGATGAGCGTCGCTCGTCAGCGACCAGGACGCAGCTTGCATTCGAGAAGCGATCCGCCCCGCGAAAAGGATCCGTGAGGCGTGTGCGTCCGGGCCGGATGATTACGAATGCAGTCCGTCCTCGATAGGCCACGTGTGCACGGGCTCGCCTGTGGCCACAAGCGTCTCGTATCGCAGAAGAAGCGCGCGACAGGCATCGGGACGCGGCATTCGCTCGAGGAATTTGCTCAGCGTATGGCGTTGCCAAAATGCCCCCGTGCGTTTCGAGGCGACTCGCTGCGCGAATATGGACAAGTAATGGTCGGCTTCTCGAGAATCCACACCACCCCCGATGAGACCGGCGCGTGCAATGGGCAGCAGCGTTTTGCACAAGCCACCAGCATGCACCTCCCGCGGCGACGGAGCCGCATCACTGGGCCAAGGAATCACAGCATCGAGCCCCGACTGTGCAGCCCGGTAAAACGCATGATGCGCCAATTCAAATGGATAGGCAGGCAAGATGCGATCGATTTCGTGTGCGAAGCCCAGCGTGAGCCCGAGCAAAAATGCCGCATTGGCCACCATGTCTGCCACCGTAGGGCCCGCGGCAAGCGCCCGAAATTCAATACGCACATGCCCACCATCGGCCGGATCGTATACGGCCCGATTCCAGCGCCAAACCGTACCATGGTGCAACCGCAATTCGGGCAGCGAAGGCACTTCACCTCGCCCAAGTGCTTCGAGCGGCTCCTCGGGCCCGAGCACCGGCATCAGCGGCGCATGCAACGCTACGCTTTCGGCGAATGCTTCGACGACACCTTCGCGTATCCAGCCATGACCAAACGATACTCGCGACGGAGGATGCCACCCGTCATGCGCACCGCGATCATCGACGGCTTGTTTGAATAGGGCAATACGAGTTTCTTCCCACAAGCGGTGACCGACGAGGATTGGGGAATTGCCCGATGCCGCGAGCGTCGGAATGGTCGCGAGCTGCGCCGCATTGTAATATCTTGCAAATTCACGCGGTGGAACCCGCAAATGAATCTGAAATGACGTCGCCGCTCCCTCCATTGCGAGGTCGTCTGTATCCAAAGCGAGCGGATCGTCCCCGTGAATTCGCAAATGAAATGGCCCACCACGCAACCGTCTTATACCTTTTGACAGCGCCCGGTAGCGCGCAATATCTGTCATTTTCTCAATGACGAGATCCTCACGACGCAGCGTCGGCAAAATCCCAATGGGAACGATACGCCCCTGGCATTCACGCGCCGCACGCGATATCTCGGCGAGCGCTCCCTGCAATTCCGCCCGGAGCGTCGTGAGCGGACTGCCAGCAAGCGCGCAGGGCGTAGCATTGAATTCCAAATTGAAACGATCAATCTCGACCGTGAAACGCGGGTCCACCGTACGCGCAAGGACCTCGCGATTGGCGGGCAATGGCAGCCCTGTAGCATCCACGAGAAACAGCTCCAGCTCAGCGCCGATCGTCGCCTCGCCTTCGCCGAATCCAGGTCGCTTCACCAGGGCCCCGAGCGCCTTGATGCTCGTTTGCAACCGTTGACCAAACCGGACGTACTCATGATCATCGAACGTGTCACGCGTGATGAGCAGACCCATGTTGGCGAGCATATCGAACTAGCTCGTAGAAATCGAGCTTGATCAAAAACGTGTAGATCCCGATGGGCTTCCTGCAGAGCCTGGCCGTCGAATTTCCTGATTTACGTTGACGCCTACGCGCAGCAGCGGTAGACGCATCGTTATGCACTGACTCGTGGAAGGCCCCGCGAGCAATACGAACTCTGACGCTACGGAACGGACACATGGCCCAACAAATTGACGTCCCCCCCACTGAAGTTACGCCGAGCATTGCTAGCCGCATGACGGCCATGAAATATGAAACCTTGGCGATTCCCGATATCCCCAAGGAAAAGCGGGGCAATGTTTGGTTTGGGACCTTCGCTCATTTGGGCTCACCGTTCTTTTACGTCGTGCTGCTAGCTATTTTCGGCGTCACGCTCTCGACCAGCATTTGGACGTTCTTTGCGGTGTCGGCCTTCTTCATTCCTTTCACGCTGATTTGTGAAAAGATTTGGCCTTCACTGGATCTTCCCAAACCTACGCCAAGGGAAATCTGGAATGGTCTATTCATGGTGTTCATCAAGGGCATAGCCATCGGTGGTGGATTCGTCGCCGGGGGCTGGTATGTCTTCTCGAAGTTCCCGCTCTACGGCAAATTGTATAACAATTGGTGGCTCATCGGCGCCGCCACGGTGCTGCTCGACTTCGCGTATTACCTCATTCACAACTTCATGAGCCACAGCCGCGGTGGAAACTCGATTCTGAAATTCTACCGCAAAAAGCACGCCGCACATCATTCCGTCACCGAGCTGGACTTCCTCCGCGGTAATCAATCGTCGCTCGCCGATACGTCGCTCGGCCAATTCCAACCGGCGCTCATCATCATTTCGTGGCTGCTCGGTATGGACCTGGCCCCCACGCTCGTCGCTTATGGGCTCATTCTGCTGCTCCAAGCCACCGACCATACCAGCGTCACCTACAATATCGGCTGGCTCAGCTACATCTTCATGGACAACCATGCCCACAAGCTGCACCACTGCAAGCGCGGCAATCTCATCAACCACGCCGCAGGGTTTTCGTTCTTCGATCGCTTGTTCGGCACGTATTACGAGGACTGGCGCTTGTCGTCCAATTACCTCCACCACAATGGCATTGCCCTGCCCATCAAACGCGCTGGCGAAAAGAAGAACTCGTCGCGTCACGCCGACTCCGACTGACTGAATCAACATGGAAAAGGGTTATGCGTTGATTACCGGCGCCAGCAGCGGCATTGGACTCGCCATGGCCCGCGTGTTAGCCGACCAGGGATATCCGCTCATTCTCGTCGCTCGTCGCATTGATCGCCTCGAAGCCCTCGCGAAAGAGATTCGCAGCAGTGCCAACGTCGACGTGTGCGTCATTCCGATGGACCTGTCCGAGCCCGATGCGGCAGCTCGCCTACGCGCAGAAACCTCGCAGCGCGGCCTGCAAACCGAGATCCTGATCAACAATGCGGGATACGGAATTCAGGGCAAGTTCATCGAAATGGACACCCAGAAGATGGCCGCCATGTTCCGGCTCAATATCGACGCGCTCGCGTTTCTTTGCCGTGAATATGCGCCGGACATGGTGAAGCGAAAACACGGCTACATCCTCAACGTGGCCTCCGCTTCCGCTTTCCTTCCATCGCCCTACGTATCAGCCTATGCCGCAAGCCAAGCCTTCGTGGGCTCATTCTCCGAAGCCCTGCGTTTCGAGCTGGAAGGCACCGGCGTGAGCGTTACGACGCTTTATCCGGGCGTCACCAAAACCGAATTCAACGAAGTCGCCGGAGCGCAACATCCTCCCGTCATGAATGCTTCCGTGCTCACCGCCGACCAGGTCGCGCGAATCAGCCTGAAAGCCATGTTTCGCAAGAAGCGGAGCATCATCCCCGGCATCATCAACAAGATCAATGCATTCTTCAGCCAGGTCTTTCACCGGGGCTTCATTACCTTCATGGCCGGAAGCCTGTTGAAGAAGGCCAACGGTCACGAGTAAATCGCCGAGCTACCAGCTTCGACCGAGCAGCCGTGGAATTACCAAATAGGCGTCCATCGAAAATGCGATCAAGTAATGAATGATGACGCCGAAATAGAACGTGCGGTAGCGATCCCCGAGATACCCAAGCAATAAGCCAACGAAGAAGGCTCCCATTTGCTCGGGGAGCGGCTTGGCATAATGGGTCACTCCGTAGAGCGCCGTGGAGATCATAATCGCGTGGTGGCCGAAGCTCGGTTTGAGCACCTCGATGAGGAACCCGCGAAAAAAGAACTCCTGCGTCCAAAACAGCACGAAGATGCCTGCCTCGAATACGATAAATTCTCGCCATCCGCGCGATGCGCCTTGATAAAGAGGATAATACGTACTGAATGAGGGCTGCTGCGACGACACGTAGGTCACCGGCAACATGATGGCCAAAAAGATGAGAATCAGCGGCCACAGGCGAAGCAGGGGGCGAGCTTGGTGGCCATAATCCGTTAGGTTTTCGCGAAATCCTCCTTTGATGATGGCAACGGGAATCCAATACATCAGAATGAATTGCACGACGAAAACGAAGTACCAATGGTAGATCGGATCGAGTTTCGCGCTTGTGAAAAGGCTAAAAAACTGTTGCGCAATCGGATGGATGCCAAGCCGAAGCACCAGCGTCATTAAAATGGGCGCGACGAGGAGGCCCACGAATGTTTTGCGCGAAGTCGCCTGGATGTATCCACGGACCTCGGCGAATATGGCTGGTACGGCAGTGCGCTGCAAAAGTTGCTGGAACATCGAAGCGCGTAGCATAACATCCGTCCGCGTGGCAAAGCAAGCGCCTACTAAGAGCGTGTCTATCAGGCGTTGTGAGCGAATCGGGGCTAGGGAAGCCGATACGAAGCGTACTTCAGTACGCTGAGTGAGGCTGACCGACGCACCGGTTCGCGCAGCAGCCTGATAGACACGCTCTAAGAGCGTTCGGATTTCCTCGCTACCTCGATTCCCTCGCGCAAACTCCGCAGCAGCATCACGTCGCCCATATCCACGCCGGCCAAAACCAGCGTTCGAGCCAGCGCCGATTGAATTCCCGTCACGATGGTTCGCGCCCCAAGCAAACGTATTGCGCGCGCAAGCCGTGCCACCTGCTCGGCCGTCTGCGCCGTCGTCAATGCATCCGCGCCCGTCAAATCCAGAATGACGTTCTGCGCACCACGTGACGATACCGTTCCCAGAATTCGCTCCTCCAGCGCGGACGCGCGCTGCGCATCGAGCGTGCCAATAATCGGCAGCGCAATCGTCTTGGCACTCACCTCGAGCATGGGTGCAGACAATGCCAATATCTCTGCTTTTTGCTGCTCGACAAGCGTCAGAGTTTCACGCAGCTCGGCCGCGAGCCGCCCCTCGTCTTCCGCCCGCCGTTCTGCCTTGCGCCGAGCCGTTTCGTCGGTGTGTTGCACCAAAATGACCGTCTGGCCCGTGGCAGGATCCACCAACGTCCGCGCTTCGATTGCGTGCCATTGCTCCCCCGCCTCGGCTCGCACGGCCGTTTCCAGCGAGAAAACTTCTCCAGCCCGCGCCGCTGCAAATATCGCCTCGGCTACCACTTCGTCGGAAAATCGAACGATAAACGCTGGATCAGCTCCAAACACTCGAATGGCCGCCGGGTTTTGCAGGACAATCTTGCCGTCCATATCGAGCAGCGTCACCATCACCGACGTATGCCGCAGCGCCTCGATACTGCGCACGAGATCCGGCGATGGCGCCTGCTCTTTGACGAAAGCCTGAATGAGCACACCGATGCGATCGCCATCGTCGAGAGGCACACCGGACAGAAACAGCTTCATCGTCTGCGGCTGCCCTTTGGGATAAAGCGTCCATTCTTCCTCGGCGCTCCGCCCTGCGCGAAAGATCTCTTTATACCCTTGCATGCGCGTCCGAGTGGATTCGCTCATGTCCGAGTAATCACGGGCGTAAAGCTCTTCGTGCGTCTTGGCGCGCCAAAGCTCCAGCGCCGCGCTATTTGCCCAGCGCTGGCAAAAATGATCCGCGTCGAACACCCAGGTTGGAACGGGGGAAAAGTCGAGTGCTGCCAGCCGTTCGTGAAGCTTCATGATAACCGCGTCGCCGAATCGAGGAGATTCGAAACACGCCGTTTAAGACGGATTGGGCGCCGTGTCCACTCCAAAGCACTTTCGATGCGGCATTTTAATCGGAATGAGCGCCCGAACTGCGCGTAATTACTTCAGCGCAGCGCGCCGACGCATTCGAGTACACACTCGAGCGCCGAACGGCCAAAAGCCTTCGCTCGGTCGGGTGAAAAGCCTTCTGCCGGATGCACGTCTTTGAAGGGCATTTCAATGGTCATCGACAGGCAATCGAATCGTTCGCCGACCCAATTGTTGGCAATACTCAAGTCACCCTTACCCGGGTCGTTGGGACCATAATCGTGCTCGGGCAAGAACCCGCGATCGCGCCTAGCTAGACTGGAAGCAAATCGCCTTTCGAGCCAATGGAGCCGGTCTGAATATCGAGGATTCCCGGCGCATCCCACGGCAAAGGCGCATGGCTCGGTTTCTTCGCCATGAATGTCGAGATAACAATCGACTCCGGCATTCTCCATGGCCGAACGCACAGCAAACACTTCGGGGCTCGTGTCACGATTCGGTGAGCGCCATTCACGATTGAGGTCCTGGCCAGCCGCATTGGTGCGGAAGTTCCCTCGCGCGCTGCCATCGGGATTCACGTTGGGGACGATATGGAAAACGCACTCTTCGAGTAATACTCGTGAAACATCGTCGTGCTCGTCGAGCAATCGGTCAATGACGCCTTCGGCGAAGAACTCCGCCATCGTTTCCCCAGAATGCTGCCGCGCGGTGATCCATATCTTGCGTTTGCCCGGACGATCCTTTCCAATGATAACCACGTCAATCGGTCGACCTTCGATACTGCGGCCAATCG
>CAZETM010000017.1:0-33779 GCA_964514885.1 uncultured Polyangium sp.
GGAGCGGCACGGAGCCGAAGCTACGCGTGATGGTCGAGGGCGAAGATGCCGCAGCGATCGCTCGATACGCCCAAGAGATCGTCGAAGCGGCCAAGAGCGACGTATCGTCCATCGGATCGTTCTAGCTCAAACTTTTTGAGCACAAATGATTTGGTAACCGAACACGAGCCCGCCCCAGATCAGAATCTGTCAAGTCAGAAGCCATGCGCGGGCGTGCAACGGGTGGCGTTGCAATGGGCGACACCTCGACGATTGCAGCATTGTTTCAGCGGCATAAAACCGAGATTGAGCGGCATAAAAAGGCCGCGCGTGTCGATTCGAGCGAGGCCGCGGCAACGGAAATGGCTCGAGCGCCCGATGCGGCGATGTCCGTGAACGATGCTCGAGCAGCGGTACACACGGTGACCCAGCCAAGAGTCGGTTCTGCGACAATCCTTGCTGGATTGACGCGTTCTCGCACGACTCTCGACGGCATTTTCACAAGGCCCCACAGCGCGAGCGCCAAGGCCATTGCGGAGACACTGTACAAGCGCCGCGCGCGGACTTCGCGAGGCACGACGACGGGCACTGTGCCGCAAGCTGTACACAAGTATCGTCGCGCCATAATGACGACCATGGTGGGTGGCGCATCAGGCGCGCTTGGACCGCGGACCTGGCGGTCACGGAGGCCATGGCCATGAATCACGATTGGCGCGCCAACTGGGCGGCTTGGCGCGCCACACTTTGGGCAGCGATGGGGTCGTACTTCGTCGACTGATGGAAAACGTGCTTGCCAGCTCTTGAGATCGATGTGGCTTTGGATTATGGTGGTGTCGCTTCGATTCGAGTCGTTTACGCTCACTTGATCGGAGCACGACGGGGAGGGTGGGTTTTGCACGGCGAGCCCTCTTCGTCACCTATTTGGCTCGCTGTACGCGGATGCCCCGTCCTCCATGTTCCAGGACGTACTCGATCCGTCGCGTCAAGGAAAACTTTTGACGTCGCTTTGGTTTTCCCCAGCTCTCCACAGGCCCCCACAAGTTTTCAGTCTCCCCCTGGACCCCCTCGATCCAGCTGAAGCGTGGTGAGTTGCTTGCCTTACCTGATCCGCCGTTAAGACGATGAATTTTGAAGAGGATTGCCGGAGAGAGAAGAAGTCACGCTTCGCAATGGCGTCGCGCCAAGACGGGTAGCGCTTCCATCAAGCTGCTTGATTGAAAATGGCGCGCGAAGCTTTGTTGAAAGGGAGCGGTAACACATCCGAGTGAGGTGACATAGTATTTGTACGTGTGCCCACCGCGTTTGACGAGTCCGTGCACCCGTAGTCGCTTGAGCGCCCGTGAAATCACGCCGGAGGACAGCTCGGGCAATTGTTGCTGGAGGTCCTTGTTGCGCAGGCCGGTGATGTTGTTTTCGCCACGAACAAGAGCCTCGAAGAGACGAGCGAGTCGCTGGGCGGTTTCGATGTCTGCAATGACTGTGAATGAGTTGTCGAGCGTTTGGTGCGTAATGCCGGCGTGCCTCAACTTGGCGGCGAGTTGATGATGACCATTGAAGTAAACCTGAAGCCGAAATGGGCACCACGTTGGAACGCGAACATGGCAGAGCCCGAGTTCTTCGTCGATAAAGTAGAAATAATAGTGCGACGCCGTTTTCCCGCGCGAGCGCCGTCTCATTCCTTCTTTTTGTATGCCAACCTATATTCCGAGCGAGCTTTGGCTCGCATCGTGGTTGTCATGGTTGTTCGCGTTGATTTTTTTGCGCCGCAGATGCACGACAGACGCCGGCTTGGTGTTTGGAAGGCGTTTTCATCGCAGTGATGCTGCTCACCGGGGAGCTTGACACCCGCGCCATGTGAGTGGTAGTGTCGGCCCGTCCACGTGAACCAGGGTCACGCATCATGAAAATCCCGTACGGCAAAGCAGACTTCGCGGAAATTCGGCGTGAGGGCATGTTCTACGTCGACAAGACGCGGTTCCTGGCCGAACTCGAGAGTGCCGAACTTGGCTACAAGAGCCTCGTGTTCCTGCGTCCGCGTCGCATGGGCAAGTCGTCGCTCGTCAATATGATGTCGCACTATTACGACAAGTCCCGGGCGAACGAATTCGACAGCCTGTTTGGTGGACTTTGGGTTCACGAGCATCCTACGCCCGGGAAAAACGCTTTCGTCGTCTTGCACCTCAACTTCGGCAAGGTCAGCGGTACTGACGACGCCGCAGTTCGGGAGGGATTCGTTCAGTGTATACGGCG
Source organism: uncultured Polyangium sp. (assembly GCA_964514885.1). Taxonomy (GTDB): domain Bacteria; phylum Myxococcota_A; class Polyangia; order Polyangiales; family Polyangiaceae; genus Polyangium. The sequence goes on from CAZETM010000017.1 coordinate 2,230, forward strand.
CTCCCTGACAGGCATGTTACCAAGGCACATGGATCGCAGCCCGATGCTCCGGCAACTTCATGACCGATTGCAAGACATTTCCGACCCATTGGGGCTGATGGACGACTTCATCGGAATCGTCGATGGGATGGGGGAACGGCTCTATGTGTTAATCGACGAATACGACACCTTTGCCAACAGTCTCATCTCCACGGGCAGCACGAATCTGTATGACTCGTTGACGGCAAAAACGGGGTTCGTGCGTAGCTTTTATCGTACATTGAAAGCCGGCGTGGATACCGGTGGAATCAGCCGCATCTTCATTACGGGCGTGGCGCCGCTCTTGCTCGATGACATGTACACCGGATTCAACATCGCGACGAACATCACCACGACACCTCGGTTCAATGCATTGGCGGGTTTCACACACGCGGATGTCGCACGCGCGCTCGACGAATTGCTCGCGAGCCGGCCGGATCTCGAGACCCTGCCCGGCATTGGCGACCGCGCCGCGTTGCTCGATGTGCTGGAGCGGCATTACGATGGGTATCGGTTTTCGGAGGATGCGGAAGAACGCGTCTTTAATTCGGACATGGTGCTCTACTTTCTGCGCCGACTTTTCGACCGAGGCAAGTATCCAGAACAGATGCTGGATCCAAACGCGCGGACCGATTACCAAAAGTTTTACGGCTTGTTTCACGTAATGGGACAACCTGCCGAAGAGCGGCGCACGGTGCTGGAAACGGTCATGACCGAAGGAGCCATCTGGGGCAAACTTCTCGAAACCTTCGGTCGGGAACCTCTCCCACCGTCACGTGAACAGTTCATCTCACTCTTGTATTACACCGGGATGCTGACGCTGAGCAACGAGCCACCTCTCGGTTGGATGAACCGGTTCGAGATCCCCAACCTCGTCATCCGAGACCTCCAATGGGAGCATTTCGGCGCCATCCTCAAGGATTCAGCCGGCATCGAATTGATCGTCCCAGCGATCATTGCCGCTCAATTGGACATGGCCAGAAACGGCACCATCCAATCCTTCGCCAATGCCATCCACGAGCATGTCATGAAAGTGCTCGGGGTGAGGGACTTGATGCTTTTCGACGAAAAAGCCGTCAAGATGATCCTGATCACGAGCGCTGTTCTATCGAGCATCTTTCACGTGCTCAGCGAAAAGGAATTCGCTCAGGGCTATTGCGACTTGTTCATGAGTCCCAAACACAATGTGCCCAACGCCAAGTATTCATGGCTCATCGAATTGAAGTATTTGCAAACCGAATCAACCGAGGCGGACATCACCAAAGCGTTCAGCGAGGCCGAAGCTCAGCTCGAACGATACGCGTCGGACAAGCAATTGGTGTCATTGTTGACACGGCGTCATGAATTGAAAGCCGTGGCGATGGTGTTCATCGGGACGAAGCAGATACGGTGTAGGCCGTGGCCGAAAGGCTCGGGCGAAGAGACACGTGTGGGCGAGTTGAAGGCGGCCAAGAAGGCGCCTGCGAAGAAGCGGGCGAGGTAGTTGGTCGTAAACTGGCCTCGCGTAGCGCGCGTTTACGTGCGCTAGCGAGGGTCCAAATCTGACCCGCCTACAAAACGCCGAGATCGAGGACGTAATATCGATTGCAGCCGAAATGACCCGTGGCGCCCATTTGCTTTTCGATACGCCGAAACCCCAAGTGCTCGTAAAGCCGCTGCGCCGCATCCATTCCGGTGAGTGTTTCCAAATAGACGCGGGCAAACCCTAGTTGTGTCGCCGTCGCGACCAAGTGCCGCAATAAAGCTCGCCCGGCTCCGATTCCTCGAGCTTCCCGCAAGAAATACATCTTGCGCAGCTCCGCCGTCGTGCCATCCCCGCCTGCAAGCGGAGCGATCCCGCCGCCGCCCACGACGCGTCCATTGATCGCGACGACGAAATAGGCTGCCCGAGCCTCGTCATACGCCGCGCTCATGGCTCCGACTTCGGCATCATGAATGGCAAACCCTGGACCATCCGCGCCGAATTCGGGCATTACCGTGCAAATGATGGATGCAATTGCCGCGTCGTCTTCGGGACGAATGGGACGGAGCTCGAATTCGGTGGAACTCATACCGATGCGCCGAGGTCCCGCAAAAAGCCCCGCACGATCGCCGTCGCGACATGCCGTCGATATTCCCCGGTCGAGCGAACATCGTCGATTGGCGCGATATCCGCAAGCACGGCCTTGTCCAGCTCGTCGCCCGTGATTTCCGTGAGCGATTTGGAAAGAACGAGCGCCCTCGTTTTCGGCAACGTCGCCGTAACCGGTGCAACCGATGCCATTCCTAGGCCAAACCGCACGACTCGTTCGTCCGAACGAACCGCAACCGCAGCCAGGGCCATTTTGCTAATGGCTTGCGCTCGTCGTGTGCCCACTTTGCGCCACATCCACGGCGTTCCCGCAGGCAGAACTGCGATTTCGACCGCCACGATCACTTCATCCGGCGCTCGCGTGCTTTGCTTGTATCCTGTCTGCAATTCCGAAAATGAGATCTTGCGTTCTCCTCGTACACTGCGCACGACAATCGTCGCATCATACGCGGCCAACGCGGCAACTCCATCGGCCGCGGGAGATCCCGTAGCCACGTTGCCTCCCAATGTCCCGCGAGCTTGAATTTGAATGGCGCCCAGCTCGCTGGCCATTTTTTCGAGCATCGGCGCTCGTGCAAGGATATCCGGATGCCTGCGCATTTCCAGGTACGTCGTGGCCGCTCCGATACGAAGCAGTCCTCGTTGCAGGGAAATGCCTCGTAAATCATTCAATCGCGAAACGTCCACGACCAGCGGCACGGTTTGTCCCGCACCGAGCGGTTGGCGCATTTCCTGCTCGACCACCCAATCCGTTCCACCTGCTAGAAGAACCGTGTTTTCGCCACGCGCGTGACGTTCCGCAACGATGCCGCAGAGCGAATCGAGCGACTCCGCCCGCTTCATATCGTACGTGATGAGGTCCGCGATGCTCATGCAGCACCTCCGCGTTCATCACGACGTTGTTTTGCCGCTTCACGCACGCTATCGACGATTCGTTGATAACCCGTGCAACGACAAAGATTGCCTGCAACGGCTTCACGAATCTCGTCATCCGTCGGATCGGGCCGCCTGGTCAGCAATGCTTCCGCACTCACCAGAATACCCGGCGTACAAATCCCACATTGCGCGCCACCAAACTCGATGAAACATCGAGCCAGCGGTCCTTGCCGCGTCGTATCGGGCAGTCCCTCGACCGTGGTTATCGATCGCCCTTCGCATTGGCCAATCGACACCAGGCACGCATTGACGGGCTGTCCATCGAGCAGCACCGTGCACGACCCGCATTCGCCTTCGCCGCAGCCTTCTTTCGTGCCCGTCAGGCCCATTGGACCGCGCAGCGCATCGAGCAGCCGGACGAGCGGCGGAAGGTCGACTTCCCGTGATTGCCCATTGACATTGAGGCTGATCTTCAAGGGCTATTCCTCCACCTTGCGCTGAATGAACTCGATTTTGTATCCGTCCGGATCTTCCACGAACGCAATGACCGTCGTGCCGTGTTTCATCGGCCCCGCCTCGCGCGTCACTTTGCCCCCACGTGTTTTCACGTCCGCGCACATTTTGTAGGCATCTTCGACGGCAATGGCGATATGCCCATATCCCGTGCCTATCTCGTACGACTTCGTATCCCAGTTATGGGTCAATTCAATGACGGCCGTCGAATCTTCATCGCCGTATCCCAAGAAAGCGAGCGTGAATCGCCCCTCGGGATAATCGCGTTTGCGGAGCAGCCGCATACCGAGCACTTCAGTGTAGAAAGCCAACGACCGATCGAGATCGCCGACGCGGAGCATGGTGTGCAAAATGCGCATGGGAATCGTTCTCCTCGAATGCAAACTCAACGTTGCTGCGCCACGTGCAGTGCCAACAGTCGCTCGGGCAGCAGCGGTAGGTCATTGGCGACGAGCTTTGTCGCATGCTCGATGGCCGCGGCAATCGCCGGAGCACCGCCGTCCATGGGCAATTCACCGAGACCCTTCGCGCCGCCACCTGGGCCATACGCATACGGTGCCTCGACGAGATCGACATGAAACGGGGGCGCATCGAGCGCCGTGGGAATGATGTAATTCGTCATGCGCGGATTCAGAATGCGTCCGTCTTTCCAAACCACGTTTTCCCATAGCGCCCATCCAATCGCTTGCAAGCTCCCGCCTTCGATTTGGCCCTTGCACATCAGCGGATGAATGGCTTTCCCCACGTCCGTGGCGCTCCAGAATCCCAATACCGTGACCTCGAACGTATCGAGATCCACTTCGACTTCCGCCACGTCACACGCATATCCAAATACCGGATACGCATCGCCTTTGTATGTCGTGTCGTCCCACTTCACCCATTCGGGGTGATGGTATTGTACCAACGCTGTAATCGTTTTTTCGCGCGCCAGCAAGCGATCGGCAGCCGCCGCAAAGTCGCCCCCGCCTTTTTCTTGTTCGGCTCGTACACGCTCGGCTACTTCTCGCGCCGCTTTTTCGACAATCGATCCCACGACCATGACCGTGCGCGATGCGACCGTCGGCCCGGAATCAGGCACGTGCGTCGTCGAAGGAATCGTGAAATCGACCGCAAGCACATCGATTCCCGCCGCATCAGCCGCAATTTGACGAAACACCGTTTCCGTTCCTTGACCGATGTCCGTCGACGCCGTGCGAATGTTGAGCCTACCGCCGGCCAGCAAATCCACTGCGACGCGGCCTTTTAAGTAATTTTCGCCCGCTCCGGTAAAACCAGCGCCGTGCATGAACACGCTCGCGCCGATTCCACGCGCCGTTCGTCCCTTGATGATTGGCCCCGCCAAACGTTTTTCCTGATAACCGCTCGAGGCGATCGCCTTCTCGACGCACTCTTCAATCCCCACCGAACCTCGCAGCACTTGCCCCGTCGCCGTGGTGTCTCCCTCGTGCAACATGTTCTGCCGCTTGAGGTCGAGTGGATCGCGTCCGAGCTTGTGGGCAATCTGATCCAAATGCCGCTCGATCGCCCAAATCGTTTGTGGTGCGCCGAATCCGCGAAATGCTCCGTTCGGCGGCGTATTCGTCGCCAATGCAAGCGCGTCGATACGCACGTCTTGCCAGCGATATGCCCCCGCCGCGTGCAATGCACCACGAGACAACACCACCGGCGTCAGCGTCATGTACGCGCCGCCATCCATCAAAATCCGCATACGCAGCGCGCGCAACGTGCCGTCCGCATCGCATCCCGTCGTGATCTCGCAAATCGCAGGATGCCGCTTCGTCGTCGCTTCGATGTCTTCTTTGCGGTCGTAAATCATCCGCACATGCCGGCCGCTTTTCTTCGCCAATAACGCCGCATGCAACGCAATGACGGACGGATATTCTTCTTTTCCGCCAAACCCACCACCCGTCACGGACTGCGTGACGTGCACTCGCTCCCCAGACAAACCGAAACCGTGCACCAATGCTTTGTGCACATAATAAGGGCACTGAATCGACCCGATGACGTGCACCCCCGTTTCATCCCAATGCGCGATCACACCCTGCGGCTCGATGTAAAGCTGCTCCTGATGATGCGTCGTGTACTTGCCTTGCACCACGACCGCGCACGCTGCGATCGCCGCGTCGATCGCTTGCAGACTCGCTTCCGCATCGGGCACATCCGCACGACCCTTCGTGATGGAAACGCGCTTCATCACGTTGTCGCTGCCCCAGATGACGTCGCCTTTCGTGAGCGACGCCTCCGGATCGAGCACCGGCGCGAGAGGCTCGATCTCCAAGTGCACCGCTTGCACCGCTTGCGTCAGCTTCTGTTTGTCCGCACAGGCGAGCAGCACGACGGGCTCGTACGCGTGCGCAAGGCGATCCTTCGCCAAGATCGGTTGCTCGGCCGAGATGCACTGCACTTCGTTCACCGACAAATCATCGGCGCGTACGACCGTCACGTCGCTCCAATCGAACGCCGGATCGAGCGTGATGGCGCGCAACACTCCGCGTGCAACCGGGCTTCGAACCGTCGCACCGAACAGCTCGCCAGGTGCTGCTGGAAGGTCATCCACATACGCGGCTCGGCCGGTCACTTTGGCCATGCCGTCTACACGCGGGACGTTTGTTCCGACAAACGGCGCATGAGCAGAGGCGGGGGAAGATGTGGCAGTCGTCATCGTAGATTCCAATGTTCAGTTCTCACGAATGTCGTCTGCAAGCTCTAACAAGAGGCGCGGATGATAAACGTCACGTAGCGCTGTCGCAGGACCTGCTCCGAGCGCATCCAGAACGCGTGTTTTCCAAGCGGACGGGATAGCGCTTTCGCCAAAACGCGCACCGAGAAGCCCACCCGTGATCGCTCCGTTCGTGTCCGCATCGCCACCACGATTGACCGCATCGATGAGTGCCGATTCGAACGTCGGCGCATGCATCAGTTCCCAGAACGCCAAACGAAAGGCGACCCGGACAAACCCTTGGTGCTCATGCAAATGTATTTCGGGTCCGTACAATTCCGGATCGTCACGCAAGGCCAGCTCGAGGTCTTGGTGCATGGCCACCTGTGCAGCTTCGATGTCGGGACCATCTTTCGGAACCAGATCGATCAGCGCTTGCGCCGCATCGTTTACTTCCGCGACCGCCGCTGCGTGCATCGATGCAGGATCGGTACGACCTGCACCCGCTTCGGCCAACGCCGCGCAATACGCTGCACACGCAATCCGACAACGCGGATCGTAGTGCGTGATCGCGCTGTCCGCGAGAGCCGCCAAACGTCGTGCGATCGGTTTATCGACGAGCGCCACGGCAATCGGCGCGATGCGCATCAGCGATCCGTTCCCCGCAGTGCGCTTCTCCGAGTGCATCCACGCGCGTCGTGAAGCTTCACCGATCGAAACACCTCGCCCGATCATCGACAGCGTCGAACTGGTCAAGGTGCCGATGTCGAACGCATGCTGCGTCCACGCGACATACCGTTGCGCCACATCCATCGGTTGATACCGTCGATGCTGCTTCAGGCTTTGCGCCAGACACGTCGCCATCTGCGTGTCGTCCGTGACTTGCCCTGGCTCCACTGAAAACGGGCCGCCTCCGATGATGTCGACATGCGGACCTGTCGCGAGCGTCGGAAACGGCGGAGCCGTGAGCACTTTGAACTCGAGCGTCGTGCCGAGCGCATCGCCCACGGCGAGCCCAAACAACGTGCCGCGAGCCCACGCCGCCCGATTCTTTGCACCCCCAACGATTTCGACCATGGCCGCGCCGCCTTCCGTTGATGCCAGCCTATTCTAACTGGTCAGGAATGTCGGCTGACCATGTAGATATCGAACCGCTTCGGCCGGTGTGTCGATGTCTACCAACACGTCCGGATCATTCACGTCGACTCCAACGGCAGCATCCCCAAGCTCCCGAAGATGGTCACGCAGAGGCGGCGGATTCGGTTGTCTGTACCGATCGAGCGCCGAAGTCTGCATGGCGACCGGATGTCCAAAACGTTCTGCATGTCGTGGCCTGACTGCGACCGGTGATGCTCCTGCAGAGCCCAGCGTTTCGAGCAGCTTCTGCACCGTTTCCGCTCGCGCAGGCAGCGTATCGACAGGACAAACGATCACGCGGTCTTCAGGTCCTAGCCGAGCCGCCGCGGCAGCGATCGAGCCTGCCGGACCAAGCTCGTCCAATTCGTTGGAGACCAAAAGATCCAACCCCGGACGAACGAACGGGATCAATGCCTGCACGACGTGCTTTCGAGCCACGACGATGACGCGTTTCGATTCCGCTCCAAGACGCGCTTCTGCATGCGCAATCGCCAGCGGCTTGGGCTTCGTTCCTTTCGGCCCAGGCCACATGAGAAGAGCTTTCGGACCGCCCAGTCGCAGCCCTTTGCCCGCTGCGAGCACGATCGTCACTGTGTCTGCCATGTGATCTGTCTACGAATCTGATCCGCGAAACGTTGGCGCGCCAGCCGCTACATCCGCCGGTGACAAAGCAGGTTCGTCGGAAACGTTTGAAGTTGAAGTATCTCGCTGCGGGCTTCGAGCGCCATGCCGCACGAGACCCGTTTTGCTCGCTCGCCAAGCCACGATCTCCGCAGCGATCGCGACTCCGATTTCACCCGGAGATCGCGCCCCGATGTCCACGCCGAGAGGCATCCGGACACGTCTGATTTCGCTCTCAGGAAAACCCTTCGCTTCAAGTCGTGCTTGCGTTTTTGCAGCTTTTGCTCGACTGCCCACGCCCCCAACAAACCCAAAGCCGGCTCCGATCGCCCACTCGATCGCCGCCTGATCGATCTGATGATCGTACGTCATGACAAGCGCCGCGACACGGCTGAGATCCTTGGGCAACGCCTGACGTACGACCGGGTCGTCGTGCTCGGCGCAAAGCACTTCGATGGGGTTTGCCTCGGTCGATTGCGGCAAACGTGCGGGGTTTGCAGCGGCTTCGCGCGCATCACAAAGCGTGACGGCAAAGCCGAGCGATGCGAGCAGCGGTGCCAAGTACACTCCAACGTGACCGGCACCAACGACGAGCACGTGATGCGCAGGCGTCATGGGCTCGAGAAGGATATCGCCAGAGCCTCCACAACACATGCCCAGCGAAGGACCGAGCCGAAACGTATCGACTCGCGGAAGCGGGGTAGGGGAAGCAAGCAACTCGGCCATCGAACGCAGTACGGCTCGTTCGACAGCACCTCCACCGACGGTTCCCAAAGCCGCGCCGTCTTGGAACAACGCCAACTTCTGACCGGGTGTGCATGGAGCTGAACCGTGTCTTGCAAGCACGGTGGCCACGACGATGCGCTCTCCTCGGTCGAGTGCAGCGAGCACAGCTCGCAGAACCTCGTTGGCAAGCGCGGTTCGAGGCATCACGGCAGAGGTGTCGATCACGGCGAGGGCGAGTGTACTGATGAAACTTGTGCGCGGGCCGAGAAAAATGCGGCCAAAGACGAGCGAATAGTGGTCCGTTCGTCAGCGCGAACTATGCTCGCGCCGCGCATGCACGACGATGCAAACGAGCGAGCGTCGAATGCGTTGCAGAGGATGAGACGTCCAGATGACCGCGCGTAGAGGCCCGGATTTCAGCCTTGAGAAGGCAGTGGAAGATCCCGGGTTTTTCCCGAGGCAAGCAGATGTCGCCGCGTTGCTCGATCTCGTCACTGCTGGGTCTGCAGCAGCCGAATCCGCCAAGCGTGCGCTCGTGCGCTTCGGTGTCGATGCCGCACGCGTGGCGATCGCCAAAGCAAACGACGGCGATGTCAAAACGCGAGCACGCCTCGTGCCGATCATCGGGCGCATCGCGGCGGATCATGGCGGTGACGACCTCACGACATTCTTGCTCGAGCGCCTCGGCGATGACGATGCAGTCGTACGTCGTGCCTCGGCAAACGCCTTGGGCAAACAACGCACACCTGTTGTTGCGGCCGCTCTGACGAACGCTCTCGCGAAAGAAACCGATGCCTCGGCACGGCGAGCCATGACGGCTGCCCTCGGTAAAACCGGCGGCGCGGAAGCAGTCGCTTCGCTCGATCACGTCGACGTCGAAGGTGATGAGCTTCTCGCTCGCATGACGTCGAAAGCAGCGCTCATCGCGCAACGCACTGCAGGCCGTGACGTGCCCTCGACGTTCGATGCCTCCAAGGTCGCTCCGGGCCCCGTGTCCGCCGTGCTGCATTGTCGAGCAGGTCTCGCTCCGATCTTGCTCGGCGAGCTTGCGTCCGACCTTTCGCCGTTCCTGCCTCCTCATGCAAACCGCTTGGACCAAGTCACCGTCACGTTGCGTGCTGCCCCCGAGAGATTGTTTCGCGCTCGTACGATGTTGTTCTTCGGGTTCCCTCTTCCACCCGAGCCCATCGCTCCAAATGGCGACGTCGCCGCCGCTCTCACGCGTGCTCTCACGTCGCCCGTCGCGAGCCAAATTCTCGATCACTTCACCGCGGGGCCGGTCCGCTTTCGAATTGCCTGGGCCGACGGGGGCAAACACCGATCGGTCACGTGGCGCGCGGCAGAACAGATCGCCGCCACGAAGCCGTCGATCATCAACGACCCGACCGAAAGCACGTGGGAGGCGATCGTTCATGAACAAAACGATCCTCGACAGCTTCAGGTCGAGTTGCGACCGCGAGTGGCGGACCCTCGTTTCACCTATCGCCAAGGTGATGTCCCGGCAGCATCGCATCCGACGATCGCCGCAGCGCTCGTGCGTGTTGCCGGCGTTCGTCCGCACGACATTGTTTGGGATCCCTTCGTAGGTTCGGGCATGGAGCTTTGCGAACGAGCCATCGCGGGATCTTTTGTGAAGCTCATCGGCACGGATCGTGAGCCCGCAGCGCTCGAGATTGCCCGTCAAAATCTCAAAGCCGCCGGGGTTTCGAATGCCGAACTGCTTCGCGAAGACGCGCTCACGTTCGAGCCTCGCGATCGTCCGACGTTGGTCATTACGAACCCGCCGATGGGTCGTCGCGTGCTGCGTGGCGAAGACTTGCACTCGTTTCTCGATCGCTTCTTGGCGCATGCAGCACAGGTCGTGGCGCCTGGCGGAAGGATCGCTTGGATCACACCCGTGCCAGTGCAAAGCACGCGCGTTGCGAAAGATCTCGGCCTCGAACGGCTCTTTGCCGCACCCGTGGACATGGGTGGGTTCGATGCGGAGATGCAACTTCTCCGCGTGCCCTCACGCCTGCGAACACCTGCGCCAGCACGTGGCGCAGAGCCGCGTGGTCGTCGTTAAGGTTTGAGCACAAAGAAATACGCGGCTGCCAAGGCGGCGAGCAACGCCAGGGCCAAGCCCATCCCGATGAGCAGACCCTTGACTGGGCTTGCTTGAGCGAGCTCGTTTGTCGGGACAATCGGTGCCGGTTGAGCAAGTTGAGCAACCGGAGGCGAGTTCGGTACGATCGGTGCAGGCGTAGGCACCGAGACTCTCGCAATAGGTGAGGGATTCGGGATCGATGACGCACGCCCTGGAGCTGGTCCTGGATCGCTCACGTGCGATGCCATCGCCACTGTCGCGTTCAACTCTTCGTCGTCCGTTGCGGTCTGCGCAGGCGCTGCTGGTGCTGGTGGCGAAGGTTTGTCCGAGGTCTCGTCGTCGAAGAGCGACGACATCGACGCGGCTGCGGCCGTCTCTTTGACCGGCGCAGCATCTGCTGCTGCGACGGCGGCACTCGTGGGATCGACTGGTGTTTGTCGATCGAGAGCAGGCGGTGCAATCGAGGACTTTGCTTGACGAAGTAGCTCGACGGGCGCTTCGCGCATCACCGTGGCTTCACCGTCTCCGTCATCGATGAAGGCATCACGCGAGATGCCTACCGGTGGCGCGACCGCTGCGGCACCCGCCGCGGGCCGCATCGCGGCCGGAGCGCGCGCAGCTAGACCGCCTGGGGCACGCTGAAGGTCGAAACCGGTTGCCGATGTCGTTTGCACCGGTGGCGCAGATCGAACCGTCCCTGGAGGCGGCGGCGCAGGCACCGTCGCAGGGCCGCGTGCGAGCGCTGCAAGGTATGCTTGCGGCGGGATCGAGATGAGCGACGTCTTCGCGTTCTCGTCGTCGTCCTCCATCAAGCCATGCGCGTGCGCCACGGGCGGCGGCGCAACAGGCGGTGCTTGCGGCGGCGCAACGGGCGGTGCCGGCGTTCGAGCCGCAGTCTCATTTACGCTGGGCAGCGTGGGTTCCGGCGGGCGCATCGATGCCAGATCACGCTGCGCAACGATCGCTCGCACAGCATCCGATGCATCCACCTGCCTCATCACCGTGCGTTCGTCTTCGTCATCCTCGTCAGGCTGATCGTCCGCCAGAGGCGGCAACTCGCGAACCTTCGGATCGGGATGCCACCCTTCAAGCGCCTCACGGAATGCAGCGATCGTCGACGTGCGATTCTTAATCGACGCGTTCAGCGCACCTTCGATGATGTGCTGAAGATCTTCGTCACCAACCTCGAGCGACGACAGCGGAGAGAACGCTCCGCTGCGAATCTTCTGCCGAGTCGCGTCGTCATCTCCGCCGACGAATGGACTCGATCCCGTGAGCAACACATAGAGTGTTGCAGCGGTGCTCCATGCGTCGTCCGAGACCGATGACTGCTCGCCGCCAAGACGCTCGGGCGATCGAAACTCGAGTCGATTACGCACGGCCCCCATCGGCACCAGCATCCCGAGAGACAACCGCGATGCACTCGCTGTCTTGATGGCCTCAGGCGAAATTCCGCCATGCGCAAGACCGCGCGAGTGAAGCATTTCGAGCTTCTTCGCGAGCCTGACGATCCAGCCGACAGCGTCGAGCTCGTTGACGGGACCTTCCCGCGCAATTCGATCCGCAAGCGTTTCCACCGGACTCCTGAGATGGTTGTCGATGTGATTCGCTTCTACATCGGTGCTCGTTATTGAGAAGCAAAATCTGCTACCGTCGGGCACCGATGCTCGCGACTCGTCCCGCGCAGGTTATTGCAAAACGCGTTCGCTGTGTGAGTGCTCAACGTGTCGGACTCTGCGTCGTGTTGCTTGGGCTACTCGGGTGCCAACGCGAACTCGACATGGCCAAGATCTACGATGAACGGAAGGCCGCCACGACGATCCGCTACATCGGTGTGCGCGAAGGAACCCGACAATTCGCCGATTACAGCGTCATCCGCGGAACGATCCTCACCGAGCCTGGTGGCAAGGCAGAGAGTTCGCGATGACGAGCCAGTTGCTTCGCGCAGCATTGTTCCCCCTCGCTTCGCTGGCCTTGTGCAGTTGCGCAACCCCACGAGATCGCGCCGCCGAGATCACGAACGCAGCAACTCCCGGACACCTGCGACCCGTCGTTGCTTGTTGGGAAAAAGAATACGAAAAGTCGGGTTTTCAAGGCGAATACATTGCCGTCGTCGATTTCGAAATCTCGAGAAGCGAGCACTTCCGCAACGCACACGTGAAGTCACTCGAGCCTCGCGAGGGCACATCCTCAACGCGCGATCTCACCGCGCTCCGTGAGTGCATCGAGAAGGCACTCGATGAAGTCGAGCTGCCCAGTGACAACGACGCTGAGGGCCCTGGATACAGCACGCTCGGCGGTGTTGCCGTCAAAAACTACACGATTGCATTTCTCGGAGATCAATCCGGACGAAGCGAGGAAGCCGATGGACGCCAGGCCAATGTCGTCATCGGACCTCGAGCTGATCGGTGCCAAGGTCTCTACTCACACCGACCTCCGCGCGACTCGTCGGCGCTCTTCACCGAGATCGCCCTGACCCAGTCCAAAGTGGAGACCTTGCGCGACAAAGACGCGCTCGCACGTGAGCTGCAAAAAACGTACGACATGCAGCTCGAACTCGTCGCACGGCTCGAAGCCGACCTTGCCAATCGATCTTTGCCACCCGTCAATCGCAAGCGTCTCACCGATGCGCTCGACACGGCACGCCGAGAAATCGCAGCGATTGGCGAACGCATCGGCTGTGGAGCGTCGCGGTCCAAAAATTAGTTTGAGGTGAAAGGAATTTCGCCCGAGCGCTTCAACTGCCGCGCACTGGGCGTTTGCGTTCCTTGAACCACTTGCGCACTTTGCGCATTCGCGCGCTCTGCTTCCATGGAGCGTGCATCTTGCATATCGCGACTTCCTCGCTGCCTTCCGCCGCGCCCCAACGTAGCTCCGGACAGTCATTCGGATTGTACCCAGTCTCGAATGCTGGCACCCGTAACACGACATCCGCAAGCGACAACGGGAACGAGGAGCCATCGCTGCGCACGTACGAAAAGCGCCGCTTACCAAGCTCGTCCGCCAATGTTTTTTCAAGAGCCGCGCGTGACTCCTCGCTGGTTTGTCCGGGAACGTTCGCGTAACGCTCGGGCCTGCGCGCGATACGCGCCGGAGCTCCCGTCACCAAGTCGATGGCTATGAGCAGTCGCAGATCTCGCGACGGAGTCGAGAAGTCCTCCCAAGGCCCAACGGTCTCGAAGATCGCCGCGCCTTCGGGCATCTCCACGAGCTTGCCGCCTCCTTGTCGATACTTCCGCCCGTTCTCCACGGATACGACGCGCCCTTTCACTTGTTCTTCCAGCGCATCGATCATCTCCATGAGCGCTCGTTGTGGATCGAGCGGCGCTGGGGACAACACATCGTCCACGCGATCGTAAAACCCTTCCACGCCGCGCTCGTATTGCTCCATGCCCCAATCGCCCCAGTCCGCATGCTTGGCGATCTCGTCGTTCGACAAGGATCGCAACACGCCGCGTTCCATCACGACCGGCCTGAATCGTTTGAAGCCCGGACTGCCTAGCGATGGGTCGAGCGCAAACAAGAAATTGCCTCGCCAATACCGCTTACGCGCCACGGTTCCATCTGGCTGCCCGTCCACTGCGAGCAGCATGCCCGCACGATCCGACGTCTGTGGCATGCGACGAACGACCACGAGCACATGCCCATAAGGATCAGCATAGATCGTTCCAGGTCGTAACGATCGTTCGTCGAGACGAACCGGATAGAAGTCCGTCTCGTCATCATCGCCGGCTGTGCGTGGCGTGCCGGAGTGAACCGTATCGGCCAAGGTCGTCCGGACAAACTCAGCAAAACCCGCCATCACATCGGGGTTTCTGTGCGTCGGCCATTCCAGGTTCGACCGCGGGCGCTTGCACTCGGGAGCGCGTCCGCCACCTCCTCGTGTGCACGACGAATACGTGAACGGAAGCTCGAGCTTGAAGGCAAAGTATGCGCGAAGTGCGAACGGTAAATCCGCGCAGTCCGGATCGAGCACGGGGGCCTTTTCGCCTGGAGCATCTTCGTCTTTGCCCAGATGCCCGTAGAGGAAGTTGCGACGAGGATCGCGCAGCGTTTCGTGCAGAGCGGCAAACGTGAGCGGCTCACCGATGGGCGCATCGAAGAGCGACTCGATCCACGCCGAATACAGATCCTCCGTCGCCGCGTTCCACACACGCGTCGCCGGCCACATGCCTTTGACGGGCTGTGTTTGCAGCTCCGTTTCGTCGACACGCACTTCCTTGCACGCGCGTGATGCGGACTGATCGGTGAAGTACGCGCGGTACGATCCTTTCGGTGGTGAACTAATTTCGACCCGCCAGAAATACGGCGGACCTCCATGGCGCGTTTCCGTTCGAGCGACCTCGGAGCCACCTGCGTCGACGATGACGAGCGCTCCTTCGACGGGCGTATCGGTGGTCACGACAAACCGCAGGGCCTGACTCGGCCGGGGCGTGATTGGAGAGACAAACAGCGACGTCTCGGGCGACTCAACGCATTCGGTGGGCAAAGCTGGTTTTGGTTTTGCGGACGTAATGGGGGAGGGCAGAGCCGCCGCGGCACTGGCGATTCCTCGCGCGGCGAGCGGAGGCGACGAATCCCCGGCAGGTTTTTCGCACGCTATCAAAAGGGCTGCGAATGCCACCGAAGCCAAAGATCGTCGCATGGTCGTCAAAAGCTGAACTTGCCGCGGGTAAAGAACCCCGAGCCGCCGGTTTCGGGGCTGCCGAACTTCGTATACGGCCTTCCGAGCTGGAAGAGCCCGCCAGCGGTCAGCTCGAGACCGTTGCCGAAGTTGTATTCGAGCTGCGGGTAGAGCACCATCGAGAAGCCCTCTGCGCTCAATGGCGAAATGCTTCGGCTCACGCGTTTTCCTTGCTCGTCGTCCCACGTCGTTTCTTGAAGTGGCGTGGCATCGAGAATGGCGAACAAGCGTAAAAGCGCCGCCTGGTTCATGAACTTGAAGTCCGTGCCCAAAACCACGTAATCGCCGAGGCGTGGGCGGAGGATTTCCCGAGCGCAGGTTTGCCCATTTTTGCCGAGCGCGCACGAAAGCACGTTGGCTCCTTCGACGACTCCGCTTTGGCGTACTGCATAACCAGGCGTCATGAAATCCCCCGCGCCGAATTCATCCACCATGCCATGAACCCACATGGCATTGACGTACACGTGCTCGCCGAACGTGTAATCGAGGCCCAGGACCCACTTGAGAAACGCCTTCTGCTCGACCACCAAAGGCTGCCTTCCGCCCCCTGGTTGGCCATCACCATCGTAATCGTATTCGCCGGCGGGTTGAGGAATTCCGAGCGGCAAATCGTCATTGGTCACTTTGATCGATTGGCCTTGCGGAACGATCAGCGCGCCTTCGAAACGGTATCCAATGCCGTTGATGTCTTCGTCAATCCACTTGAGCGGATTGACTTCACCCGCTGCGTTGATGCCATACACGTGCATCTGCGGATATTCGAGCGTCACGTCGGTGAGCAGCAAACCGTTGATGCAATCATTCGGGTCGTTCGGATTGCACCGTTTGTCGTCGACGAGTCGGGTATGGTTCGCGGTGGGTTGAGGAAAGTCGCTCCTACCGCGGTAAAACGATAACGCGACGTCGTGTTCCTTGATGGTTCCTGCAAGTCGATACGCAAATTGCATGTTGTCAAGCGTCGGCTCAGGGAGCTTTGGCGTGACGCTACCGACGACGGTCGGAAAACCAAACAAGGTTTGCGCCGCGGCTTGTTCCGCAATGACTCGATGTCGGAACGTATCGGAAACGAATGGCATACGGTCGAGCTGAGCGAGCGCGAGCGAGCCGGAGAGCGGTAAGAGCGCCGGTTTGAAAATAGGCACCAAGACCGCGGAATGCGACCAATCTTCATTGATCCAGTAATCCGCCTTCACCATGAAATTGGCAGCTTGCCGCCCGAAGAGCAACGGATCGCGCAGGTCGTCGGAGTTCAAATTGTTTGTCGGGTTGAACTGGTCCCCGACACCCCAAGACACGATTTGCTGCCCGATGCGCAAGTCCAGGTTCTTCAGGAAGATCCCGCTGGCTTCCACGTACAGTGCACGAGCTTCGAGGCGGTAAGGATCCGTCTTTTCGATACGTGACAGATCCGACACGCTCGTGAGCTGCTCGGGAAAACCGCTATAGACGAATTCGAACGACGCCACGCCTTTGAAGCGGCCATAATTGGCATCCAGCTTCAGGCCGAGCGTATTCCAATTTCGTTCGACGCCGGCGGGCAATTCCTGGCGCGCATAAAAACCGCCGACTCCGACGGAATTCAGGCGAAAGCGCAGGTCGCTTTGAATGCGCCCGCTCCAATTGAACTCCAGCTCGTCGGCATGGGCGTTGGGTGCAGCGGCGAGGGAAAGGGCGGCGGCAACAAGGCTCGCGCCGCCCAAGCGGACATGACGATTCATGGGGATTCAGCAGGGTTTGGCGGGGTATTACTTTTCGAGGTTACGCTTGGAGAACAAGTCGTCGCTCAGTGATTCGTTCACTTTCCAGACCTTCGTCGTGAACTTCGTCCAATGGCCGCCTTTCGTGTGGTCGACCATTTTGAGCGTCATCGGCGTGCACACTTTGCCTTCGCACTTGTATTCCGAGCGCGTTTCGGTTTTCACGTGTTGCCCCGAGGCATTGAAGTATTTGATCTCCGACGGCAAATCCTTTTCTTTCGTGACGGTGAACTCGAGCTTGCCATACGGAAGCGATTGACCCGGCTTCGGAGTCGCCTCGAGCTTCGCTTCGCTGCCGCCATCACTCAGCATCTTCGCCGCCCACATCGACGAGTACGCTTGTGATGCAAAGTCATCCTGGGTGAAGGTCATACCCATGAAGCCTTGATCCGTCGTGTGGCTCGCGATGCGCCGCACTTTGCCGAATGCCGGCAAAAACACATACATCTGCGTGGGGCTCAGAATGAGAACCTTCGTGCCCTTCATGTCCGCGGGCGCGGTGAATTCCGTGAGCCGCTTTTCCCCCTTGATGTACACCTTCATGCCGATCTTCTTTTCGGTTTTACCAGGCTCCTGATTGATGATCTCGTATTCCAGGTATTGCGACGTGGCTTGATTCAGCGCCTTGTCCATCTTGCCCAGCGCCGCATCTCCAGGAGGATCCGCGCTCACGCTGCCCGCTCCGAGCAGCGCTGTGGAAACGATTGCACCTACGGAAAGCCAATTACGGAAAGATTTGTTCATCGTGAGCCTCGTTCGTTCAGGGGCCGATTCGTACCCGTGTCGAGATCAGCGTCGGGCGCCTCAGACGGAAGCGCTACGGTAGATATTCTATTTGCTCCGCCATAATAGCGTAGTTTTCGAGCCAGCAAGGGAATCACGAGCATGGTCACCAATGCCGCAGCAATCATCGCTGCCGCCGTCAGTCCACCCACATTCTGCAACGGACGGGCATCACCCAAAGTGAGCACGAAAAAGCCGGCCGCGACCATGATTGCATTGACCCAAATCGCGGGGCCCGTTTCGCGAGCGGCCGCCTTGGCCGAATCATCCAGCGTGCCGCCCTCCGGTGCCCTCCACGAAACCATCAAGTGCACCGCATAATCCACGCCCGCACCGATGATGAGGCTCGCCAACATCGACGTGCCAATGTCGAGCTTTACACCAATCAGACCCATTCCGCCATAAATGATGCTCGTCGTCAGAACAATCGGAAGAATGCCCAAAAGTCCGCTGAAGAGCGAGCGGAAGAGCGCGGTCATGATGATGAGCACCATGCCCAACGAAAAGCCCAGGCTCTTCCATTGATTGGATTCGACGCTCGCCGACAAGCCCGCGTGCATCACCGGCAATCCCGTGACCGCCACGCCCAATGACTGCGCCGCTTCTCCCGCTTTCGGCGCGAGTGCCACATTCGGAGAATCCTCATCCATGAGCGCCGTGGACAATGACGTCAAAAACCGCTCACCTCGAGCGCCTTCCGGCACCGCCGCTTTCGTTTCTTGCACGAATCGTTTTGCAGCCGCCTCCGTCGTCGCTCGCCGCCAGATTTCATCCAACGGACGCCTTATCGTGCCGACGAGATCGCCAACCATTTCATCCGACGCGGGCTTGTCCAATGCCGTAGCCAGCGCTTCGGTCATTTTCGATTCCAATGGCTTTGCACCAAGCGGAGCCAATGCCTTGGCAACTTTCTGCATGGCTTCGGCCCCATCCAGCTCCACGCTGCATTCGTCCGAGCCCAAAAATCCCACGAGCGCCGTTTGCACCGTTTCGGAGACGTCGAGCCCATCTCGCTTTCCAAGACGTTGCTCGATATCCGCGTCCGGAGGCATAACCACCCCGAATTGACGCCCCACCGCGCGAATTCGACTGATGACCTGCATTCGCGTGCGCGCAGAAACTTCCTTGCCGCGATCGCCCGAGCCTTCGGCCACTACATAAGACGACGTTATGGTTTCTTTCGTGATTTTGCGAATCTCGACGATGAGCGGCTCCGTCTCGAAGGGGGTCTTCGTATTGAGCTTGACGTGCATCAGCCCATGTCGCTTGTCATCCGTGACGAGCTGATCGACCGCCTTTTTACCGGCGAGGAATCCATAGAGCAGTTTTACTTTCGCTGCCGTATCCGGGATGCGCCGGTCACCTTCCATCGCTTCGTTGATTTGCGCGATGACGTTGCCAATGTGGTTGACCGAAGTCACTTGGGGCAACGTGGCCAGCCGATCGCCCAGCGTGCGAATTTCTCGCAAAACCACCGGGTCGGTCATATCGCCTTCGAAGTCGATTTGCAGAAAGAGCGATCCACCGAATTTATCGTGCAAAAACCTTTCGGCCTGGTCAGGCGGACTGTTTTTCGTGAAAAACGCCGCGTTGTCCATCTTGCTATCGACTTTGTTCACGTAGAACACGCTCGCGACCGCCAATGTGGCGACGACCGCACCCACGAGCGCGCGCCGGCGCTGCGGAAGCGTGCAGAGCCACACGTGAAAGCGCGCCGGCCCCAAGTCTTTCGCCGGTTTGCCTTTCAGCCGCGCGAGGTAAATGACCGCAGGAACAAAAGTCATCGAAAGCGTCAGCGTAATGAAAATGCCGATCGCCGTGAAAATCCCGAATGTGCGCAACGGCGCAATATCCATGAACAAGAACGACAAGAGGCTGACCACCGTGGTCAAACCACTGCCAATGACCGGAGGCCCAACCTCCACGAGCGTCTGCTCGAGCGCCGTGCTGGGGTCTTTGCCATACGCGACCGCATAATAGCGGTTCAGAATGTGCACCGGATACGCACTGCCCAGCGCAAACAGAATGACCGGAAGCGAACCGAGCACGACGTTGACCGAAACGCCCAAAGCTCCCATGAGCCCGAGCGACATTACGATTCCAATGGCGGTCGACAAGAGCGCCAAACCCGCACCAATCACGTCCCGGAACGACCAAATCGTGATGAGCACGATGATGAACACGGCCCACGGAGCGAGCCGCCGCATGTCTTCTTGCGTGATGTCGTAAATGTACGTCGAAATGAACGGCGCTCCGCCCCAATACTTGGTTTCGTTAGGAAAAACCTCGACAACCGCCGCGCGAACCTTCTGCGCCACGACTTTGTGCTCGGTTCCATATCCGGCGAAACAATAAATCAGCGCCGACTTGCCATCCGCCGAGATCAAATTGCCGACGACGAGATCGCGCGACATCACCTTTTCGCGCAAAGCGGCACGCTCGGCATCCGTCTCCGGAATCTTGCCAATCAAATAGTCCGTCGTAATGCCACCGCGTTGCGTATCGGCCGCAAAGTCCTCGACATTCGTCAGGGTCATCGCATGGCCAATTCCGTCCGTCTCATTGAGCCGTTTCGACAACGTACGAAGCCGAACGAGAAAATCGGGCGCTAAAACATCGTCCGTTTCAATTCCCACGAGCGCCACGTCGAGGCTGCCAAAACGTTTGCTGACATCGTAAAAAATGCCCACTTCCGGGTTTTGCCGAGGCAAAAACGCCAGCACGTCGTCGTCACGATCGACCCGTGACGTGAAATAAAGACTCGCCGCCGAAAGCAGAAATACGATGAATACCGTCGCCCACGCCGTTGTTCGTCGTACAAGCAAACTAGCAAGAAATTGCATGGAATCTGGACCCTAAACTCTGGTGACCCCGGCAGCAAACCCAAGTAGGTCGTGCATGTCAAGCGCTGCTATGTCGCGGGCGTCCCCAAATGGCAACACCTAGTCACCATTTTCATATCCAGCGGAATGGATAACATCGCAAAGACGTGTTTTGCATAGCTGCGAGTGCGAAATTGAATTCGCATGTCCAAGGCTCATACGCGGCGATGCGAACCGTAAAACGCGGCTAACGTCCGCTCGAGAAGCTTAGGGCGGCAATGATTGCGAGCAGCGCGGCCAGCCCAATACCAATACCCATCACCACCGCTATCCAAGGACGTAGCGGAAGTGGCGCTGCTGAATCCATTTGCGGCGGCGGAATCACCACCGGGCCTTGGCTCATCGGATAGCCAGGTTGTTGCTGATACTGCGCTTGCTGTTGAGCTTGTTGCTGCGCGCGCCACTGGGCCATCCCCGCATCGGTCATCTGTTGCATCATGGCCGCGCCCTGAGGCCCATTGCCACCAAGCGGCGGGGGCATCGAAGGCGTTCCCGATGGATTCGACGGAGGACTCGCAGGCCAAGACGGACGCGCAGGTTGTGGAACTGGAGTCTGCGCCAACTGCGGCCCCGTATCGGTCGACGGCGGCGCCGGACGAAAGTGACTCGCCGACATGATCGGAATCGTCTTGCCCGCCTTCGAGTACGTCTGCATCGGCGGCGGCGAGCCAGCTCGATACACCAGCGTGGCATTAAGGTTGTCCTCTTCGTCCACCGACGGCATCGGCTCGCGCGGCGCGTTGCCATCTGCACGATCGGCAAGCAGCTCGAGACGCGAAAGAACATCCGAGGCATGCATGAAGCGTTGATTGCGATCGCGCACGATGCATCCCGCGACGACCTCGTCGAGATCCGGATCGATGCCCGGCAACAGATCGCGCAAGCGAGGAATCGGATCCTTGAGCACGGCGTGAATCAGGTCCGGGCCTCGTCCTTGAAAGGGCCGTTTGCCCGAGAACAACTCGAAGGCCAATACGCCGAGCGCCCAGATGTCCGTGCGAGGATCGATGTCGGACACTCCGATGATCTGTTCAGGAGCCATGTACGCGGGTGATCCGAGCATGCCTCCGGGCGTGGTGAGCATCTCGCTGTCGCCCATCGGCTTGCACAGACCGAAGTCGAGCACTTTGACGATCTCGCCTTGGCTTCCTGCTTCGCGATGCAGGAACACGTTGGCTGGTTTGAGATCGCGATGAACGATGCCTTGTGCGTGCGCCGCGACGAGAGCGCGTGAAATGTCGCGCATGATCACGACGCCTCGCCGATAGTCGAGCCCGCCTTCGCGCTTGAACACGGCGTACAGCGTCTCGCCAACGAGAAGCTGCATGACGAGGAACGGATCCTGCTCGGAGGTCTCTCCGATGTCGAAGACCTCGACGACGTTGCGATGCGAGATCTTCCCAGCGGCGCGAGCTTCTCGCAGCAGTCGCAAACGAAGGTTGTCCGTCGAGTTCACGATGAGTTTCATCGCGACATGACGTGCGGTCACATCGTGGACCGCTTCCCACACAACCCCCATCGCGCCCTGACCGAGCCGTCGGACGAGGCGATACTTGCCTCCTACGAGGTCGCCGGCCTTCATGCGTTTTTGGATGCTAGCACCGGGTGGGCTGGGTCAGAAAGATCCGCGCATGCCCACATTGCTTCGGCGCCAAACTGTCCACTAAAGTGGCGGCCATGCACGTATTTTCGCTGTCCCGAAGCTTCCTGGGGCCGGCAATCTTGTTGACAGCTTTGCTGTCCGGATGCCGAGACGAGCCCAAGCCCGCGCCAGATGGCCGCGCTGCACAGGTTTCACAAGACAAACCAACGGCCCAGAAGACCACTCCGAGCGCGACAGGTACGTCGAAACCCGCGGCAAACATGCCCACGGCCGCTGCAAATGGTTCTGCCGCACCGAGCGCTTCGGCCGCTGCAGAAGCTCCCGCCGCGCCATCCGATCCGCCGCTCGACTGCGACAAACTCGTGACGCCCGCGGACATCGAGGCTGCATGTGGCGTCAAAGTCGAGGCGCCTGCAGATCAACCCACCGATGACATCGGTGCCGAACGTTTGTGCAGCCGTCGCTTCAGCAGCAAAGAATCGGGCACCATCAGCCTCAGTGTCGTGCGGCATGGAAGCGCTGCGGATGCGCTCGATCGGTACAAAGAATTCACCGTCGACAGCAGCAAGCCCGAGCCCATCGAAGGTTTGGAACAGGCTCGGCGCTACGAGAAAAAGGGCGCCAGCGGCGATCCCATCTTCGCTGCCGACGCAGTCAAGGATCGGTTTATCGTGTCGGTGTTCAACCCGAAAATTACCGTTGGAGGTCAAACGATCGGGCCGGTGTGCGACTCCAATGAACTCGCCAAGCTCATGCCCGAGATCCTCAAGCGCGTTCCGTGATGTTACGTCCGTGAACGGAATATTCGTTGGTGCTCAAAGGAAAAACCAACATTTTGAGCACCAACGGTTTTCGATGGTTTGTGATCAAACGATCACGAAATCTTCCGACGACGGCGATAGGCCAGGCTAGCCGCCGCGACAGCGACTCCGAACGGGATCGGCGCGGGTGTTGACTCTTCGCCGGCGGTGCGGCATCCGCATCCTCCGGGGTCCGACGTGTCGGGCCGGCCGCCAGCGCTGCTCGACGAGGAAGACGAAGTGGAGCCTGCTCCACCACCTCCGCCAACCTCGGTTGATTCGCCGCCGGCGCCGCCCATTCCCATTCCACCGGAGCCAGCCATTCCACCGGAGCCGCCAACGCCAACGGTCGCTCCGCCCATTCCACCGGTACCAGCCATTCCGCCAGCGCCGCCCATTCCCATTCCGCCAGAGCCGCCAACGCCAACGGTCGCTCCGCCCATTCCACCGGTACCAGCCATTCCGCCGGCGCCGCCCATTCCCATTCCACCGGAGCCGCCAACGCCAACGGTCGCTCCGCCCATTCCACCGGAGCCAGCCATTCCGCCAGCGCCGCCCATTCCTCCCATTCCGCCAGCACCGGTGGTCGTCCCGTCGCCTATCACATCGATACGATCGACGTGGTAACCAAAGAATTGCACGGATGAATCCGCGACCAGGCGAATCTTTACGGTATCACCCGGAATGACGACGCTATCGACGTTCGTCAAATTGCCGAACATGATCTGATAAAGGTCGCCCAGGCCGCTCGTCAAATACACGTTGTCGCAACCACCGCCTACGCAAGCGCCGTCGGCTTCGGTGACGATGGTCGTGAAATGCACGCGAAGCGCTTGGGCACCAGGGTACGTGAATGTTTGCACGTCGTCGAGCTTGTTGACATACACGTCATTCGCGCGCGGGTTGTCGATTGACACGGGAATGCTTTGCAGGACGTTCGCAAGTGGCGATGGCGTAGAGAGAATGCGACTGAGGCCCTGCTGGATGAAACGCCTGCGCAAAACATCTTGATGAATGCCCCCAAAGAGGTTGGCGTCGGTATCGAGAATGGATTGGCTGGCCCCGAAAAACGTTTCCGTTGTCGAATGCGAGAAATGCGATTCGAGGACCAGGCGGGTCATCGTGTCTGCACCTAGCGTCAAATCGAGCGCGAAAAGCGCAGCCGACCACATTTCGCCATCGGTATGAACTTGATTCACCGCATGTTCGGGATAATGTTTCGGTGAATCGGCGCGTCGCAGACAAGGCGGAATGCTCGTGTCGTACGCGGTCGCATCCCACGAGGCTACACAATACTGATCGTCGATTTTTTGCGAAAGAGTGCGGTCCATCGTCAATGCGAGGTAATCGCCGAATCCTTCCCCCATGGCTCCGGATTCCATTCCTGCCCCATAATTGGGCACTTGGTCGTCTTGCACGGCATGTCCATATTCGTGCACCACGACATCGGCATCTTCAGCGTCGTCGACGGCACCTTGACCGCAATTGATGAGGAGCTTTTGCGGGTCGTAATACGAATTGTCGCCCTGTTGCCCGTCACTGATGACTTCCTGCGAGCGGGCATTCGCATTCATGATCCCGAGCGCCTGAAATCGAGTCTGGGTGCGATCAACGTGATAATATGCCATCGTCTGCTCGAACCCCGCTTGAGACCTGTCGAAGTTGAACGTATTTGTCGCACTGACTGCGCGCTGATTGGCATTCTTCGTACGTGCATCGACCCATGGCCCGCGCAAGAAACCGCTTCCATCAAGATTCGGTAGCGAGACGGAAAAACGTGCCGCATCGAGCTGAGCCGAAGTGATATTGTTATTGTCGGTGAACGTGTAAATGCCCGTCGTAGCGAGCGGATTCGGATCGAAAACCATTCCCGCGCCCGTTACCCGTTTGATGCGATCGCGTGCGGAGTGCACCTGGCCGCTGTCGGCATCGACCAGCACTTCCCACGCAGCAACCGGGCTGCTCGCGGAAATTCGTACTCGATAAACGACACGCGCAAGCTCACCGGCAATACCGCGTTCGATCTCGGGCACGGCATCTTCGGCGGGCGCTCCTACGTGCGCGCGGGCATTGGCAATGGCTTGGGCCGTCCCGACTTCTTGTGCTGGTGGCGCTATCGACAAACGCGTGTGATGCGCAAGATTCACATCGCGCACGACGTGCCGCCCAGCGACGTTCGTTACGAGTACGATGACTTGGGCTTCGAATACAGGAAGATCGCGTTCGACTTGTTGAAAACGAAAATAGGTGCCGGCAAGGCCTTGTCGGGTCGTCGCAAGCTGCAGGCTCTGCTCATCTGCGCGAAGCTCGAACAGCGACGCATGGCGCGCGAGAAACCCTCGTGCCGCGCGTTCGGCACTTTGTTCACGAGAGACAAACTCGCCGTGCACGCGCAAAAGGCGGCCATCGCCGGCCTGTCGCAAAATCGTGACGGGCGAAGTGGAATCCGCTTGCAGTGGGGCTGGCGGACCCAGGGCATCGAAACTGTGGGAAGTCGATGCAGGTTTCGATGGCGCGGCAGGCAAGTCGTTACAAGCTGCCGAGGATGCAGAGACGAGGGCGAGTGCGGCAAAGCAAAATGAGCGGCGCATCGGCGCACTGTTTCATCACGATTCACGCGCGTCAACGACTGTCGGCAAATGCGATCTTGACGCGCGCGTGCCGTTCGCAATAATCGTCGCTGCTGCGCCGGCGGGAGGTGCCCGACGTGCGCGTCACGCTCCGCTTTCAATGCAAGGCTGATCATGGATCCTTATGAGGCCATAGCTTATGGCCGTTTTACGGCGGCTCAAATTCAAACCCTACTGCTCGGGCTCGATCCAGAGCTTGATTACGCGCTGAAACTGATGGCTCAACGCGTGTCATCGACGAGCGAAGCGCTGGAAGCAGCGATGATTCGGTCGGGCACACCCGAATTTTTCTTGCATCGACCGTCCCCGGGACAGCCTGATTTCGTGCGCGAAGCTCGCGACGCACTACGCGGAGTCGTGCACGATGCCGAAACGGGTCGAGATGGTTTCATGCTCGCCTCGCGCCTGCTTCAAGGTGAATCGCTGAGCACCGCTTTGCGTCGTACGCCGGCAAAGTTGCTCGTACGGCTCGATCATGCGCGCTCGGTCGTCGAAGAATCGAAGACAGCGATGCCCACGCACGAGATGTGGATTCATACACTGCAACGTACGCGTGAGTCACTCGCCGCATTCGATTCCAAAGTTCGAGGGGGCAGGAACGAGCGGCATAGCATTGCGCCGGATGTATATGCTGCTTGGCAGCCGTGGCAAAGGATGTACGCCTCGGCCAAACACATTGTCATTGGCGTGCTCGCGGGATGCGATCAAGTCGTGCTCGTGCGCGAAGTATTCGATGATCTCGCAGACGAAACGGAAGCTCGGCTCAGCCAATTCCCGCCGCCGCCGTCGTTTTCATGAACGACTCGCGAAGTATGGTTGGTCCTGGTTAGGGACAGAGCCGACAAGCGGAAAATCCGTTTTCCGTGCGCACGTAAAGATAACGATCGTGCAAACGATCGTCCCGGCCAAACCAGAACTCGATGCGGTCTGGGATGACCCGATACCCGCCCCAATGCGGCGGACGAGGGACTTCTTTGCCTTCGAATCGAGCAGCTACGGCAGCAAATGCTCGTTCGAGCGCTTCACGAGATTCGATGGGCTCGCTTTGTGCCGAGGCCCAAGCTCCAATTTGGCTGCCTCGAGCACGGCTGGCGAAATACGCATCGGCTTCCGCGTCGGTGACTTGTTCGACACGACCTTCCACACGCACTTGCTCGGCTGCTTTCGCCCAATGAATGACCAGGGCAACGAATGGGTTTGTCTCGATTTCATGGCCTTTGCGACTACCGAAATTCGTGTAGAACACGAAACCGCGGCTGTCGGCCTCTTTTATAAGCACAATACGCGCCGATGGACGCCCATCAGGCGATACGGTGGCGAGCGTCATTGCAGTCGGGTCGCTCGTTTCGCTCTGGCTCGCTCGAGCAAGCGCATCGCGAAACGCGGCGAGGGGATCATTGACCGGATGGTTCATCGCGACGAAGCATAGGAGCTGAGCGGCGTCCGGAAAAGAGCGAATGATCACCTGAGTGCATGACACGAGCGATTACGGCTCGATGCTCGGTGCAGAAGGTGACTGGCATGGTGTTTCAAGATCGTGTCGAGGCTGGCGAGCGGCTTGGAGAGCGGCTTCGAGGGATGGGTTTGGAGGGAGCGGTCGTTCTTGGAATTCCGCGGGGCGGCGTCGCGGTTGCCGCGCCGGTTGCTGAAGCTCTCGGTGGATCGCTGGGCGTGGTCGTGGCGCGAAAATTACGCGCGCCATATCAGCCCGAGCTAGCGATTGGTGCTGTCGCATCGGATGGCTCGTATTGGCTCGATCCGCGATCTTTGCGCGTCATGGGCGTTGATCACGAATACTTGGAGGGCGAGTTATCGTATCAAACGCAAGAAGCGCGGCGACGCGAGGCCATGTTCGACGGACATCGTCGTCCGCCCGTCGAAGGAAAGACGGTAATCATCGTCGATGACGGGATTGCGACAGGGGCGACCGCAATGGCTGCAGTGCGATCGATGCGTGCTTTGGGGGCAAGGCCGGTCGTGCTCGCGGCTCCTGTGGCTTCACCGGAGCGAGCGGACATGCTGCGCGCCGAAGCAGACATTGTCGTTTGCCTCATTGAAGATCCAGGTTTGTACGCCGTTGGCCAATATTATGTGGCTTTCGAGGCGGTGAGTGACGACGAGGTAAAACAACTGCTCGATACATTTCAGGCGGGTGGGGAAAGGCTGCAATCGATTCGCATTCCACGGGACATTCCACGGGAAAGGTCACGTCGCGCCGGATAAGCATTATTTACGGCGCGAGTTTTCGGCGCTTGCACGTTGTCGCTTCTCGGGTAAAGTGCGCGCGTCGCTAGGAGAATCCCTTGAAGTTTATTTCCATGGGCTTGGTCGCGCTCGCGATCGCAGCATGGCCCGCTGTGAGTTACGGCGAAGCCTGAGGCGCTTGAAGCAATCCAAACCTGCCAGTTGGCGGGTCTGATACGAAAGCGGTCACGCCCGGTAGGCTCGACGTACGCATAGGCATGAGCGGCCTGTATGGCTCGGCTGGCCATTTGGCCGAATGCCCGGACCTGGGGCCGGAGTGTAAAAACACGCCCCCACCGGTGCCGTATTACCATCACGTGGGGCTGTGGCTATCGGATGTAACGGCTGACGTGTCGTATGGGCTCACGCCTGCATTCGCAATCGAAGGGCGACTTCTTTTGCGCATCGTGAAGACGACGCCTACGTATTCGGAACTTGATGGCACCCCGAAGCTCGTCCCGAATGACATCCACCATCACGATCGTACGATGGTTGGTCCGGGCGATCCGTGGCTCGTATTGCGAGCGGGCGGAGCGTTTGGGAAATTCATGACGGCGGCTCGATTCGGAGTTTCTTTTCCGGTCGGTCGTACCGAGCCCAACCCTTTCAAGTTGGGTGCCGAAGGAAAGTGGCACGAGCACATCATGCTGGGCACCGGGACCTTCATGCCCATTGTCGGAATTGGTTTGTCCTACCCGGCTGGACCCGTGCAGCTTTCCGTATCGGCGCTTGGTATTTTCAGCGTCTACGAAAACAAGGACGGGTTTCGCGCGCCGAGTCGACTGTTCGGTGGGCTGCGGGCAGCGTATCCCATTGCCAAATGGAAGCTGTCGCCGCACATTGCCGTGGATCTCGCGCACGAGAGTGCTGAAATTTGGGACGGATCGTACGCGCTCGAAGGTTTTAATGTCCGCACGGACTTGCTTGCAGGTGCTGGCGTTACTTGGGAATTCGCCTCAGCATGGAAGGTAGAGGCGACCTTCCGAGCGCTGGTGCTGCGTTTGACGGACGCTCCGGCCTTCAATTATCCAGGAATTGGGCAGCTATCGGTGTCCCATTCGTGGGACCTTAATTCGTCCAAACCAGCGTCCAAACCAGCGTCCAAACCGGCGTCTAAGCCAGCGCCTAAGCCAGCGCCCCGAAAAGACGACCACGCTCATTGAGCTGCGGTCGGTGCAGTGTCGTAAACCTTGGGATCGCCCTGCCGAATCTCGACAAACCTATCCCCGACGACGTTATCGAAGCGTTCCACCGTGCGCGCGCCATTCGGCCAGGTAACTTCGACGGAATGCACGATGGCGCAGCCGCCAAGGCCGAAAAACACAATCGTATCGTTTTGCAGGCCCATGTGGCCATAACCGCCGCCGAGCTCACGCACCAGCTTCGTGCCATTGGCATCAACCGTCACGCGCGCGCCAATGCCTGCGCGATTCGTCGACGTGCCGTCCCCGACGAGTTTGACGCCGAGCCAATGACCGTATTGATTGGCGTCGTTTTCGTAGAAATGAACTTCGTTCGACGACCAAATTTTGCCGCAATCGCGTGCCGTGCCTGATCCCACGACAATATCGAGATCCCCGTCACGATCGAAATCGGCCACGGTCATGCCGCTCGTGCAATCGTGATGTAGCCCCTGCGCCGCTCCGATTTCCTCGAACGTGTTGTCTGGCTTTTGGTGAAAGTAAAGGCTGTATTGGTCCGGGTAATCGGTGGCTCCCACCAGGATGTCTTCGCGCCCGTCGTTATCGACATCGGCAGCAGCGGCGAAAATGCCGCCTTCGTTCCAATCCGTCGTGGGATGTTCCCACACCAGGCCCGTAGCTTCTTGCCCCGGCCTTTCGAACGCAATCGAGCTTCCTTCGGACACGTTTTTCAGCATTTCGGATTTGTCCGAGCTTTGGCCTGCCCACCAATGCGCAATTTCTGCATTGTATAGATCCAGCTTGCCATCGCCATTGATGTCCGAGCACACCGTGCTGAACGTGTTTCCTCCGAGGCGCGGGGGATTGATGTCGCCAACCGGATTCCAATAAGAATCGGCCGGATTCGGGCATTGAATGATTGGCGTCGCGACTCCTTGACAATCGGCTTGAGCCGCGTGCAACGTGCAATAACAAGCGAACATCTGATTGTCGCTGTACGTTTGATTGTCATCGTAGGCGAACTTCGATTCGACTCCAACGTTGACGTAATGTCCAGGCGCGTCGTTCGTATACAGCACGTTCGGTCCGCGCGCATAAGCGCTCACGAGAAGCTCAGGTGCGCCGTCGTTGTTTACATCGCAGCTTGTCACGCCATAAGCGGCACGCCGCGTGGCTGCTCCTACGACACCCGCGCTTTGCGAAATATCGGTGAACGTGCCGTCACCATTACCGGTCAGAAGTTGCTGCGGACTTGCTGCGCTCGTGAAGAAAAAGCCCAGGAAAACGTCGACGAACCCATTACGATCGACATCGACGAACGAGGCACCGGTCGTGGGTTTGGGGTTGTTGGGGGATAACGCGGAATCGGGCGCGGCCGTGAAAACTCCTTTGCCGTCATTGAGCAAAAGTTTGGTGCGGTCGAGATCGGCCGGTGTGGGCGGCGAGGCGACTTTGTCGGGCGCGGTGTAGACAATGCTCAGCGCGTCCAAATCTCCGTCGTTATCGGCATCCGCGAAGACGGCAGATTGTGCCGAGCGATATTCGGTCGTCGAATCGGGAGCCGTGGCATATCCGCTTTCTTGGGTACGATCGACGAAGATTCGACCGCCGCCGGGAGCCGGCTCGTTCATCAGCACGTAAATGAGACGCGAGCCTTGTCCAATGACCTCACGGTTGTTCGATCCAATGGCATGTACGAATAGATCCGGATAGCCGTCGCCATTGACGTCGGCGCTCGACAGGCGATTGCCGACGACTTTGGCGGTCGACAGTCCCCAAACATCCGAGCGCCGGGTAAACTTCGCCGCGCCCTTGGTTTCGTGCACATCACAAGCGACGGCAACGGGCGGAGCGGGCGGCGAAGGCGTTTGGTTATTGGCTTCGTCCCCGCAGCCGGCGACGAGAGGGAGCAATAACGACAGGCGGGAGACCAAGAGGGTATGTTTTCGGTTCATGCTTCGAGCGTAACCGATTTCTCAAGGCCCAAACAGCGCTGTAAGCACGTTCGGCAATCGTTTTTGCCAGGAAATTTCGTCGTGCCCGCCCTCGGGATCTTCATACCAAAACAGCTCGCTTCCTTTGGCGTACCCATACGTTTGTTCGAGCAGCCCCACCATTTCTTTCCCCCGTATCGTCGCGGCTGCCTCGATTGTGTCATTGTGAAAGCCACCCGTGCGCACGAGGCCCCAATCGATCCACAACCGAGGACGAATCGATGCATTCGACAAGGTGCTGGCTACGGTGGTGACGAGCAGCGAGTTCGAAAGAGGTCCGCCCGGTGGACTGCCTCCGAATATGGGATCGAGCCCGGCCCAGAA
>CAZETM010000018.1:0-30522 GCA_964514885.1 uncultured Polyangium sp.
CTTTGGGGCGCCTATTACTACACCGGAATCGAGATGGGCCCGGCATCCGTGACCGAGGGCCAGAAGAAACTCGCTGGCTTTCTCGACATGCTCGAGCTGCAGCCAGGGTTTTTCGTCAAGCGTTTTCCACGAAAGACCACGATGTTTCAGTGCGCCGCGTGCGGTGCAGAGAACAAGTATACTCAAGAAAAAGAGGTCGATACGACGATGGTGGCGGACATGCTCCGTCTTGCCGCCGTTGGCGCGTTCGACATTCTCGTCTTGGTTTCCGGTGATTCGGATCATGCGCCGGCGATCGAAGGCGTGCGAGCGATCGGACGACAAGCGTACGTGTCGACCTGGGGTCGTGCGGGATTGTCCGCGCGTCTCCGAAAAGCCGCGTTCGACCATATCGATCTGATGGAAGGCTTGTCCTTCTTCGAGGACTCGGACGGGGCTTTGCCGCCGGTACCACCTGCCTCCGAGCCTCGTTACGCAGCGGAAGATTTGCCGCCCGCGTCTCCCGCGCCGCAGGTTGCTCCTCCAGCGCCGTCGCTGGCGGCTCCGGCACCGCCGGCGCCCAAAGATTCGTCGCCCGCAGTCGTGTCCACTGCATTTTTGGCATCGGGCGCTTCGATGACCGAAGAAGACGCCGCCATGTTTGCGCAACAACAACAACCAGAGAATGGCGAAGGCGCGGTCCCGATATCCAACTACGAGCCGACCGAAGAAGAAACGTACTTCATCGAAGAGCTCAGGGCGGCTGAACGACGTCTGCGCAATGGGTACGTCGGGGCAAACTATTTCGTGACGCGTTGGCAATCGAGCCGGCTCGATCCATCACCCGATGCACGAAGGCGAATGCTCGAACATCTTGTGACGACCGGTCTCATCGAAGTGTATCACGCGCTCGATGGGAATGCGGCATTGCGGGCGCGCTGGAACGCCCCAATGAATCGTTTCACAGCCCAATCTCACCACGAATAGGCAACGTTCCTATTCGCAAATCCCGCGACAAACTACTCAATCGATCCACGAGCGGCATCAGGCCAATGGCCGGAAGTGCGCGCGCTGGCTCGTCCATGGGCAAGAAAAAGTTGTCCCAATGGGAAAGAAGCACACGCTGCGGGGACAAACTGCGCATCACCCGTTCGGGTAAATCCGGCGACGAACGCCATCCTGCCACGCAAAGCAAAAGCATGTCGACATCGTGGGCAATGGCTCCCGCAGGCGTCAGCTCGGCACTGCCCAGATGCACGATCGTCCGACCCGCCACTTGAATTTCGACTCGAAAAACTGCGCCGCATCGATAGGCTCCGGTGCTGACTGGAACTTCGTCGCAATCGGTAATGTCCCCGGGAAAAGGCACTCGGCCGAGCAAAAATCGCGAATGAGCGCTGGGCGCAAATCGTAAACGAAAAGGACCGACCTCGGCCGAAACGGGCTCTTGGCCAGGCTCGCGCTCGACCATTTGCAGTTGAGATTCCGGCAGCTTGGCCGCTCGGCAAAGCGTGATCGCCGAACGCGAGCCGAATACTTTCGCTCCCGTATGTTGCGCAATGGCGGGCACGTCGAGCGCATGATCGAAATGCGTGTGACCTACGACGATCGCATCGGCTCGAGGCACATATCGGCGAATGCCTTCGAGATCAGGCGACAACCGGCCGAAGAGACACCTGCTCATCGATGCTCGGGTGATATACGGATCGATCAAAATGACATGATTGCCAGAACGAATCTCGAAACCGGCGGTTCCGAGCCAGCGAATGTGCACTTGCGCGTCGTGCTCGCCGATGAATTCGTCGCGCGTGAATTCCAAGCTTTCCGGATGCATCACCAGCGGTATAGCCGGTTCGTTAGCTGGTGAATAGCGTCTATGAGCCGATCGGACGGAAGATCAGTCCGGTCGTGCCGAGCGCCAATCCGACGACGAGCAGGATGTGAATCCAAGGACCGGCAGGAAAAACAGACCAGGCTGCCAGTTGCCAAAGCACAAGTGAACTTACGGTGAGGCTCCAAAAGGTGCGCATCGGTTGACATCGCTTGCGAAGAACGTGCCCCTTTGCAGCAGTCGATCGCGTTGCCGTCGTGGACAGGAGTTGGCGCTGTCGTGCTAATGTCGCGCGCATGAGTGACGTCGTCTTCGACCTTGAGAATCCGACGGAAGAACATCGGATGTTGCGGCAGATGGTGCGGGGCTTCGTGCGTGATGTGGTCGAGCCACAAGCGGATGCGCATGATCGCTCAGGGACGCTCAACAAGGAGCTTTTCCGGCGCGTCGGAGAGCTTGGGCTACACGGGATCACGATTCCTTCCGAGCATGGTGGCGGAGGCATGGATGCGACCGCCGCGGTGGTCGTGCATCACGAGTTGTCGAAGAGCGATCCCGGGTTTTGTCTCGCGTACCTCGCGCACGCGATGTTGTTCGTGAACAACTTTTTCTACGCGGCAAACGATGCGCAACGCGCGAAGTATTTGCCCAAGGTGATCTCGGGCGAGCATGTCGGTTGTATGGGCATGACGGAGCCTGGAGCGGGCACGGACGTGCTGGGGATGCGCACGACGGCGCGGCCGGAAGGCAACGGTTACGTGTTGAAGGGGCACAAAGCGCTCATCACGAACGCGGTCGATTCAGACGTACTCATCGTGTATGCGAAGGTCGAAGACAAAGTGACGACGTTTGTCCTGGAACGTGGGATGCCAGGGCTGTCGACGGGCAACAAGACGCCGAAGATGGGCATGCGCGCCAGTACGCTTGGCGAGATCATCATGGAAGACGTCTTCGTTCCGGCCGAAAACGTGTTGGGAACCGTGGGCGGCGGCGTGCGCAACATGATGCGCAATCTTGAAATCGAGCGGCTCACGTTGGCAGCCATGAGCCTCGGCATCGCTGATCGCTGCATGGAGATCATGGTTCGTTACTCGACCGAGCGCGCGAGTTTCGGCAAGCCGATTTCCGAACACGGACAGATTCAACGTTACATCGGCGACAGCTACGCGAAGACCGAAGCGGTTCGCGCGCTGGTGTACACGGTGGCGCGTGAGGTAGGGCCGGACAAACGCAACCGTCTGGGCACGGATGCGGCGAAGCTGTTCGCGGCGCCGGTGGGCAAAGAGGTAGCGGACAACGCGATGCAGGTGCTCGGCGGTTGGGGCTACTGCGACGAATACAAAGTCGAGCGATTTTTGCGTGATGCGAAGCTGCTGGAAATCGGCGGCGGAACGCTCGAATCACATCAGAAGAACCTGACCAAAGAGCTGACGCGCAAGGTCTCGTCCGGTTAATCGCGCGACCCCGCTGGGTCGTGTCCTCGCAAATAACGACTTTGACGTTTGTCAAGCCACTCCACTAGCGCATGGTGGCTCGGCCACGATTTTCCATGTTCCTTGCTAACTAGGACCGGGCGTGCAATGGTTTGCTAATGCCTGGGGCGGGCATTTCGCGATGGCGACTCGGCCTTCCCTTGTATTCGCCGACCGTTACTGGTCGAGCGGAACATTAACTTTTGGGGATTGGCAGGAGCTCGCTGGCTGTCATGATGCATGAGAACGCTGAACCACGAGCTGCGGGGCAGGCCTCGTTGCGCAAGGTCCCGACGGGTATTCGGGGGCTGGACGATATCACGCTCGGGGGATTCCCATATGGGCGGACCACCCTGGTTTGTGGTGGAGCAGGTTCGGGCAAGACCCTTCTTGGTATGGAATTCTTGGTACGGGGCGCGACTGAATTCGGCGAGCCGGGTGTATTCATTTCGTTCGAGGAAAAAGCCGAGGAGCTTGAGGAAAACGTGGCCTCGCTCGGTTTCGACCTCCACGGGTTGATCAGCAGCAACCTAATGGCGATCGACCACGTGTACGTGGATCGCAGCGAGATCGAGGAGACAGGCGAATACGATCTCGAGGGGCTTTTCGTGCGACTTGGTTGTGCGATTGATTCAATTGGTGCCAAACGTATCGTCATCGATACGCTCGAAGCTCTTTTTTCGGCGTTTAATAATGAAGCGATTCTGCGTGCCGAATTGCGGCGTCTGTTTCGCTGGCTCAAGGACCGCAAGATGACGGCGGTCATTACGGGCGAACGGGGGAGCGGGACACTGACTCGTCACGGCCTCGAGGAATACGTCTCGGACTGCGTGATCGTGCTTGATCAACGGGTACACGAGCGGGTGGCGACGCGGCATTTGCGGGTCGTGAAGTATCGCGGCACGTCGCACGGGACGAACGAATATCCATTTCTCATTGATGGGCGTGGCATTTCGGTTCTTCCGATCACGTCGATTGGCCTTTTGCACAAGGTGTCCGACGAGCGTATGCCGACGGGAGTCGCGGGGCTCGATGCGATGCTGGAAAACCGAGGGTTTTACCGGGGTAGCAGCGTGCTCATTTCGGGAACGTCGGGCACGGGTAAGACGAGTTTGTCCGCGCATACGGCGCACGCGGCGGTTTGTCGAGGCGAACGTTGCTTGTATTTGGCGTTCGAGGAATCGCAGGGGCAGTTCGTTCGCAACATGCGCTCGATCGGGCTCGACTTTCAGCCGTTCATCGACGCAGGCTTGTTCCGTTTTCGAGCTGCGCGTCCGACGATGTTTGGCCTGGAAATGCATTTGGCGACCATTCACTCCGAAGTGGACGAGTTCGAGCCTTCGGTGGTGGTTATCGATCCGCTCACGAACTTCATTACCGTTGGGAGCCAAATCGAGGTTCGTTCGATGCTGATGAGGCTGGTCGACTTTCTGAAGAACCGGGGAGTGACGGCCATTTTCACGACGTTGACGGCGGAGAGTGTTGACGGGGAGTGGAGGAGGTGGGCATATCGTCGCTGGTGGACACCTGGCTGCTCGTTCGTTTTCTCGAGGGAAGCGGGGAACGAAATCGTGGGTTGTACGTGCTCAAGTCGCGTGGCATGCCACACTCGAATCAGATTCGTGAGTTTCGCTTCGGCAAACAGGGTGTGGAGCTTCTCGAGGCTTATATGGGGCCTGGTGGGGTTGTCACAGGAGCTGCAAGATACATTCAGGAATCGAAGGACCGAGCCGAATCAGTGGCCAGGCAGCGCGAAATCGAAAGCAAGCACAACGAGATCGAGCGTCAGCGCACGTTGCTCGACGCGAAAATCCTGGCTTTGCGCGCTGAATTCGACTCCCAGCAAGAGCAAGCTTTGCGGATCATTGGCGAGTATCAGCAGGGCGAGGCATTGGCGATCGCGGAGCGGGGCGAGATGGTGCGGTTGCGAAATGCAGAATCGAGCAACGGAGGGGGCGAATGATAAACGCAGACGAGCACGCTGAAGACGAGCACGCGCATGGCGATCCCAACGAGACATGGCAGTTGCGCCTTTATGTCGCGGGCCAGACCAGAAAGTCGCTGGCAGCGGTCGCCAATTTGAAACGGGTGTGCGAAGAGCATTTGGCAGGAAAGTATGAAATCGAGGTCATCGATTTACTGGAACACCCGCAGCTCGCCAGGGGTGACCAAATTCTCGCGATTCCGACGCTCGTGCGAAAATTGCCCTCGCCGATGCGGAAAATCATTGGAGATCTTTCCAATACCGAACGTGTTCTCGTGGGGCTCGATCTGCGTCCGCGTTGACGAAGGGGCTTCATGAAAAACGGCGACACAACGGGTTTTGTAAAGAACACATCGGCCGAGTTAGCAAGGAAAGCGCAGCCATTGGAGCAGCTCTTCCCCGTCGAGGAAGCGCAGCAAACCCTGCAAGCGATCCGCGCCGGTCATGTCGATGCGTTCGTCATTGACGCAGGTGAAGCGCCTCGTGTGCTCGTGCTCGAAGGGGCCGATTACGCACACCAGATTTTGTTCGGAACGCTCAATGAAGGGGCAATGACCGTCACGGTCGACGGCACCATTCTTTTTGCAAATCAACGGCTAGCCGAAATGCTCAGGTGTCCGATTTCTCAACTGGTCGGTCAACGGCTTGGTGACCATGTGTCTCCGGACAACGCCGGCGTGCTTTCGGACCTGCTTTTGCACGCAGCGAAAGGAAGCTCCAAAGGGGAATTGCGGTTTGTATCTGCAAACGGCAATCAAGTCCCGGTGATGTTGTCCATTCGTGACATCGGTCAACCGAATGCCTGTTTTACCGTCGTCGCTACGGACCTTACCGCGCTCAAAGCTGCCGAGGCGGCGCTCAGATCGGCCAATGACGAGCTGGAAGCACGAGTGCTGGCACGCACGGCGGAGCTATCGCTCGTCAATGATGCATTACGTGCGGAAATAACAGAACGTAGTCGGCTGGAGGAAGAGCTTCGCAACAAGGCCGAAGCTCTTCTGGACGCCGATCGACGCAAAGACGAGTTCTTGTCGATGCTCGCGCACGAGCTGCGCAATCCGTTGGCGCCCATTCTGATGGCCACCGAAATGTTGCGTCACTTGTCGTCCGGCAATCTGGCGATCGAGCGTTATCGAATGGTCATCGATCGTCAAGCGCGCAACTTGACTCGTCTTGTGGACGACTTGCTGGACGTCTCGCGCATTACGCGCGGCGCCATTACGCTACAAACGAAGTACCTGGATTTCAGGTCCGTCATGCAAAGCGCAATCGAAGCAGCTCGCCCGCTCATTGATGTATGCCGGCACGAGCTGTCGATCTCGCTGCCGGAACTTCCGC
Organism: uncultured Polyangium sp.; assembly: GCA_964514885.1. Classification (GTDB taxonomy): domain Bacteria; phylum Myxococcota_A; class Polyangia; order Polyangiales; family Polyangiaceae; genus Polyangium. The sequence goes on from CAZETM010000018.1 coordinate 6,605, forward strand.
TCATGACGGTCGGCGATCCCACGCGGCTCGAGCAAATCATTGTAAATCTGCTCAATAACGCTGCGAAGTACACCGAAGTTGGTGGCAAAATTCATATATCCGCGACAAACTCCGATGGTCAGGCGGTGGTGCGTGTGCGAGACACTGGCATGGGTATGCCGCCCGATCTCGTGCCGCATGTGTTCGACTTGTTCGTACAGGGAAGCAGGTCGCTCGATCGCGCTCAGGGCGGCCTGGGCATTGGTCTGACAATGGCCAAGAGTCTGGTGGCGATGCATGGCGGTAGCATTGAAGCGCATAGCCAGGGCATTGGTCGCGGCAGTGAATTCGTGGTGCGTTTGCCGCTGAGAGTTCGCGACAGCTCCGTCGCCTCAGGTGCCTCAGCGTCGGCGACCGATGCGTTCGAGGTGGGTCGTGCAAAGCGAGCGCTCGTCGTCGAGGACAACGCGGACGCGGCGGAAATGCTCAAAGAATTGCTCGAGCTTTGGAGTTACGAAGTGCGTTCGGTGGGCAACGGTGAAGACGCTGTTGCCATGGCGCGTTCATTCCGTCCCGATGTCGTGCTGCTCGACATCGGACTGCCAGGCATGGACGGGTTCGAGGTGGCGCGGCGGCTTCGAGGTTGTTTGCCCGGGGCGATGAGGCCGCTGGTGATCGGGGTCAGTGGGTACGGGCAAGATGCAGATCGGCGCAAGGCACGCGATGCAGGCATCGATCACCACCTCGTCAAACCGCTCGATCCACAGGTGCTGAAGCAGATCCTCGCCCATGATGAAGCGTCGCCCCGGTTCGTGAATGGTGGCTCGTAGGGTTTGCTTCGACAAACCAAACGAAAACCGTTGGTGTTCAAACGACTTTGGTGAGCGCGTAGATGTCGACGTCGACGCCTGGGCTGTAGAGCGCGAGCGGTTCGACGTCGGACCTGGGCAAACCCGCGGCTGCCAGCATGTTTTCCTGCCACATTTCCACGCGCGCTTCGTGTAACGGATACGGCACGTGGTGCACTCGGCCCGTGGACAGTCCCGAGTGAGTTTGCGCGTACAAGATGTATCGCTCGGCGAAAAAATGTTCCATGGTCCCGGGTTTGGCCGAGCCTAACGCTGCGCCAACGTGGTACTTGGCGACAAACTCCGCGGGCTTCGGACCTGGGAAAAGACGCTGACTGTAGTAGTCGATGGTGTCGTCCTGTTTGTCCAGACGCATCGATGCGTAGTGATACGGAAGCGACCAACCGGTTCGAGCGATCGCGACGGCGAGTGCTTTTGCTGCGTCCAAGCTGAAGAACCACACGCCGGGGTTTTGCCCGCGGTGGTGCACGTACGTGCGCACGTTGAGTTCGTGGAAGTGCGAGATGCCGGGGACCGAAGGCGACCAGCGTGGAGCGACGTCGCGCATCGTGAACGGGACGAGACCGACCCAGGCTTTGCCGTCGAACGTGTCGACGGTGAGATCATTGGGGATCAAACGTTCGATCGCTTGGATAGGGATTTCCCAGTGGAGAAAGAGAAGATCTCGCCATCTTTGGAAACCAGCGGGGCGGCCTGCAGGGCGTAGGGTGTGGGAAAGACGATCGATCATCGTGGGTGAAAGGTACCGCTTGACGCGCGGATGTGGAGGCTCGAAGCGAACGAGTCGTGACGCCTGAACAAGCGATGCAAGAAGCCGCGAAGGGGACGCTGAAGCCGGTGTACCTCGTGGTGGGAGAAGAACGTTACCTGGCCGATCGCGTGGTGCATGCGCTGCGCGACGCGACGATGAAGGGAGGCATCGCGGGGTTCAACGAGGACAAGTACACGGCGAGCGAGACGAGCGTGGACGCGATATTGTCGGCGTCGAAAATGGTGCCGATGATGGCGAAGCGAAGGCTCGTCATGGTGCGGGGTCTCGAGAAGTGGGAAGGGCGCAAGTCCGACGGCGATGACGACGATGACGACGCGCCGCCGGCGAAAGCGGAGGGCAAAAAAGGGGCGAAGGACAGCGGTAGCCCGCTTGATGCGCTGGCCGAATATGCGAAGGCACCGATCTCGAGCACGGTGATGTTGCTCTGTGCGACGAAGCTGCATGGGCAGCGCAAATTGATGACGCTCGCGAAGAAAGAAGATTTTTTGGTGGCGTGCGAGCCGATCAGTCGGAAGGTTTTACCGTCCGTGGTCAAACAGTTTGCCAAGGACCGAGGTCACGACATTTCATTCGAGGTGGCGGATCACTTGGCGGAGATTGCCGGGCCGGAATTGGGATATGTCGCGGACGCGCTCGAGCGATTGTCATTGTTCGTGGGCGAGGGCAAACCCATTACGGATGATGCGGTGGCGACGATGGTGACGCGGGTGCGTTCGAGCACGGTGTGGGAATTGTTGGATGCATTGGCGAAGCGGCGATTGGACAAGGCATTGGCGACGTTGGCGGACGTGGTGGATCCGCGTGAGGGAGGGCTGAAGCTGCTTGGGACGGTGGCTTGGTCGGTGCGGCAAATGGTGAAGATGGATTCGGCGCTTCGCGGGGGAGCGAATTCGCCAGACGCGGCGAAAGCGGCGGGGGTTCCACCATTTCGAGCTGGGGACATCGAAAGAACGTTGAAATCGCTTCCGAAGGGGACGCTGAATGTGTGGTTGAATTTATTGGCGGAGGCGGATCGAGCATTGAAGAGCTCGCGAAGGCCGGCTCAAGCGATATTGGAGACGATGGTGATTTCGATGTGTCAGTGAATGAGTTTGTCTAGGTAATCATGAACTGGCTGTTGCATCGTTGGGCGCTCGGACGCCGGCTGCCGCGTCTGCGCTCAGGATCACGCCATCATGGGGCAACGTCGGCATCCACTTGCCCATTCGCTCGAACGCCGCAGCAATCTCATTACGCGTGCGTGCCTTGAGCTGGTCCAAGTCGTCCATCGTCAAACCTTTGGTTTCAATCGGCGGCAAGACTTCGACGCGCACTTGGCATTTTACGCCAAAAATCCACGAATTCTTCGGAATTGCGTGACGCGAGCCAGCCACTGCAATCGGTAAAATCGGCGTTTGCGTTTCAATCGCTAGCCGAAATGCACCGTCCTTGAACGGCATGATCTCCCCGTCGCTCGATCGCGTTCCTTCGGGGAAGAGCATTACGCTCATTCCGCGGTCGAGGTACCATTTGCATTTGGACATCGCGCTCTTGGCGCTTTCTTTTTCGCCACGCTTGAGGCGCACGTCGCCCGCCATGGTCATCATCCACCCGAACCCCGGTACTTTGAAGTTGGATTCTTTCGATACCCACTTCATTTCCCACGGCAAAAAACTGATCGCCGGAATGTCCGCGATGGATTGATGATTCGCCACCGCGATGAACGGCCCGGACCCTCGAGGCCGTTTCCAGCCGGAGATCTTTGCGCTCCATAGCGGATTGAAACGAATGAGCAGCGTGCCGCAGAATCGGAAAAACCGCCCGGTCACTTTTCGGACGCGATCGAAAGGTGCGGTCAGGACGAACACGATCGCGACGAGAAACGTGCAGATGAACACGAGCGCCATGATCTCGAACCAGTTCCACAAAGAGACGAGCTTGGATTTCACGATGGGTTGGGAAAGATCTAACCGAAGTCACTCGATTGAGCAAGCTTTCGCCGATAATGACGCAATGCGCTTGGTCAAATAACCAGGCGCGGATCGATTCGTGACCGGATCCTGACGTTGGCGGGAGAGAATATAGCCGATTCGTGACTGCACTTGGAATTGATGCGGGGTACCGGGGGCCTTTTTAGCCGGTGCACTGTTATCGCGGAGGCTCTTTATCCTCTGCTTCTGCCGTTTTACTGGAGATTATTTCGGCAGAACGGACTATCTCATCATCTCTCACTGAGAGATGTCGGGCGCTCGTGGGACCATTACCGCTTTCGCTCGGGTCCTAGTCTCTGAACCTTACCAACCCCTTGGGCATTGAGCCCGCCATGTTGGTCTTGGCTGCCGGTTGTCCGTCTCCGGAGTTTCCGGCAATTCACCCGATTTGCACTCGCCGTTCGCACGACGAGGGGCCTAATGTCAAGCCTTGTACCGCATCGGTCGGCTACTTGCCTGCTCGCAACAACCTCCTGTCCAGGGTGTATGCTCGTTCGTACGCTCCGTCGAAGTAGCTATATACCACGAGTGGCTTGGCGCCTGCAACTGCGGCGCCGATGACTGGGCCGATTATGTTTGGGCCGCGGTAGAAGAGATGAAGCCGCGGACGCGTCGGATCATTGATATACGGTTCAATGGCAGCTCGAACCAGTCTTGCCGTTTCCCCCCAAGCGTCCGGCTCGGCGGGCACATAGTCCGTAATCGAAAGATCGGTGACGATGTCGCATTTATCAAGGCCGAGACGCAACTGCGCGTGCTCGACTTGCGACCGCAATGAGGGGCCACCGATGGAAATGAGCACGATGCCATCGCGGAGTTCCGTTTCCGCTGGGCCAATCGGGGATCGAGGTGGCGCACGCGGTGACGGAGGCGGAGGCTCATAAGCGGGCAGGGTAATCTTTACCTGCATCGCATCTATTTCGTATATCGGGGGCCGCTCCGCTGTTTCGACCGTTTCTTGGAAGATTTTAGGAATGCCCTGACCTTCGGCTTGAACGCCGAGTTGCATGCGTCGGAGAAATCCTGACAAACCAACATTGCGCCAATGCGAACCAACGGACTGGCCATTGCGAATCCGATCGATATCGAGACCCTGCGGAACAGTACCAGGGCTTCCCACCTCGATACGATCTGAGAAAACCGTGATGCGTAGCGGTTCGTGATTTTCATAGTCCCGATGCGCAAACGCATTCATGACGGCTTCTTGAACAGCTTCGTCCGAATAGCGGGAACGGTTTTGCCGAATTTCTAGGGCGCTTCGACTCTTGTCCATGGATACGCCCATGTATCCTTTGAGTTTTGAGATAACATCGTTGATTGTCTTGGTCGTGCAATCTGTGAACTCGAACCTTGCACTATGCACACCGGTTCGATCCGTCCCAGGATAAACCGAAACAATCGCATACGCTCCGGGAATGAATCGCGTCGGCTCATGGCCGAAAAGTAGGATGGCTAGGTTCGTCGGAATGACGGCGGTTTGCCCAGGAGCAATTTCGTGTTCGGCACACAATGGCGGCGATGTAGCATCGATACGTTCGTCCGGGCTGAAGTATTCTGCCATGGGCCGGGGCAGCTTGGCTTGGCGCTTGAACTCATCCGCGGCCGTCATATAAATATCATCCATCGTCGCAAACCGACGGCGATAGGAATCGTATGCAAGTCGATTCAAAAATGGCGGAATGACGCCTCGACGCGACTGGAGATCGCGCAGAAGCTCGGGTTTCGCCTCATGGGTTTGGCTATTGAGCAGCACCCATACCTTGTTGCCCTGTTTCGTGTCGTGCGCGTGCACTTGCCCGGTCACGCGCACGTGAAAAAACAGCACTAAACGAGACGGATCACTCGGTGCTTCATGTTGGTACACCGACGGAACAATCGGTGGCGATACATGTTGGGCGCATGCGCTCGTGACTTTACCACTGAGTTTGTCCAGGTCGCTTTGCGAAACGCCCACGACGTTCGGCCGGACAACCCCATGCTCGTCCTTTGTTTCCTCTACGCCGCAAATGACCCAGCCGCCTTTCCCGCTATCGGTCACGTCGTTCGCGAACGCGACGAGCTTAGCCACGATCGCCATCGGATCCCCCGCCTTTTTCCACTCGACCCAAGCACTTTCCGCTTGCAGCAGTTCTTCGAGGGGAATCGGAGGCTTCATGGCGAGCCGAGTATGACGCAGGAGAGACGTTACGGAAACCTAAAACAACTCTCGGCTGCTCGATAGCATCGTTCTCGGCACTACCCAGTGTTCGTCCTTCTGCTACGCTGCGCGCGCCATGACGATTCACGCGCCCACCACTCTTTCCGCCGTCATTCTCGCTGCTGGTCAAGGAACGCGCATGAAAAGTGCGCGACCGAAAGTGCTGCACGAACTGTGTGGAAGACCGATGATCGACTACGTCGTCGACGCAGCGCTCGAAGCAGGATGCGCTGAGATCGTCGTCGTCATCGGGTACGGTCGAGACGAACTCGAACAACATTTGACGTTAACGTTTGGCGACCGAGTGCGCACGGCTGTGCAACACACGCAACGAGGCACCGGGGATGCCGTCGGCGCGGCGCTTTCAGTCATTGGTGCGCAAACCGATCACGTGCTCATTCTATGTGGCGACACGCCGCTCGTGGATGCGTCCGAATTGTCGCGGCTGCGTGCGGTTTGTCAAGGCAACATTCCGCTCGGGATGCTCACCGCAAAAGCGGACGATCCAACTGGATATGGCCGCATTTTGCGCGATACGTCGGGGTGTATCACCGCGGTGCGCGAGCAGCGCGATGCAACTGAAGAAGAGCGGCTCGTCACCGAAGTGAACACGGGCGTGTATGTGGCTCGGGCGGCGTTTTTGCGCGAAGCCGTGGCGAATTTGCAACCGAACAATGCGCAAGGCGAGCTGTATCTCACGGACATCGTGGCCCAAGCCGCCGCGCTCGACGAAGTGGCTTCCGTGCGAGCTGAAAGCACGGCGGCGCTCGTGGGGGTCAATGATCGCGCGCAGCTCGCGGCGGCCGAAGAAGTCATGTACGCGCGTATCGCCGACAGGGCGCGGAAGTCGGGCGTCACGGTGCGAGCAAGCGCGCGGATCGATGCGCTCGTGACGATCGAGCCCGATGCCGTGATCGAGCACCAAGTGGTTTTACGCGGCAAAACTCGTATTGGCGTAGGCGCAAAGATCGATGTGGGATCGGTCTTGACGGACGTAATCGTTGCGTCAGGCGCGATGGTCAAACCTTATTCAGTGTGTACATCGTCGACGATTGGCGAAAACGCACAAATCGGACCATTTTCGCATTTGCGCCCAGATAGCCAAATCGAAGCGGATGCGCACATCGGCAATTTCGTGGAAACGAAAAAGACGATCGTTCGGCGCGGCGCCAAAGCAAACCATTTGGCATATCTCGGTGACGGAGATATCGGCGAAGGCGCGAACGTGGGAGCCGGAACGATTTTCTGCAATTACGACGGCTTCAAGAAACACAAAACCGAAATCGGCCCGGGCGCATTCATTGGCAGCGATTCGCAAATCGTTGCCCCAGTTCGTATTGGCAAAGGTGCCTACGTCGCCACGGGCACGACCGTGACGAAAGACGTCCCCGATGATGCGCTCGCGATTTCGCGCGTCAAGCAGGAAAACAAAACAGGGTATGCGTCGAAGTTGAAGGCTCGCTTCGGTGCAGGCGTAGCGAAGAAATCAAGCGAGTAGAAGAATCATTCGGCGTCGGCAGGATGCATGTGCGCCACCGACAATTCCGCCACGTCAATGGGTGCCACGGTGTGCCCCATACGCACGCGTTTGGTTTCCAGATACGCGCCGCTCAATGCATTCAAGTCCACCACGGCTGGGGCACGTCGGTCAACATTGATGCCAAGTTGACGAAGTGCATTCACCTTCAGCGGATTGTTCGTCATCAGCTCGATTGAGCTGACACCAAGATGCTCGAGCATTTGCACGGCTGGAGCATAACTACGCGCATCATCCGGCAAGCCGAGCAAACGATTGGCGTCGACAGTGTCGTGCCCGCGCGCTTGCAGGCCGTAGGCGCGAATTTTGTTCGCGAGGCCAATACCGCGACCTTCTTGGCGCAAATACAAGACGACACCGACTCCACGCCGGGCAATCTCCATCTGCGCCGCTTCGAGCTGACCTTTGCAATCGCACTTGAGCGACCCGAAGACTTCACTCGTGAGGCATTCTGAATGAACGCGAACGAACACGGAAGATCGTCCACGCACATCACCCATCACCAGCGCCATGTGGTCTGGCGATAGCCCCGTTTCTTCATCGGGCTTGCCGCTGCGGAACACGATCATGTCGAAAAGCCCGTGCTGGGTGGGCACAGGAGCTTGTGCAAGTATCTCGAGCCGAGGCCGGATCGCCGCGTTAGGGACGTACATCTCGTTTAGCTCTCCTCAAGGTTTTGTCGGACAAGCTGCGCGATCCATGCGGGTCGCGCGAGCCCGTTTGTTCGTAGCGTACATCGAGGCGCCTGACAAGGGCTGTCTAAGGTTTGAGCAATGTTTTGGTGGACAAACCAGTGGACGCTGAACGCACGTTGCGATATGCGTGCCGACGCATGAGCAACGCGTTACCTGGTCGTCCTGACCAAACCCTAGACAAGAAAGCGACCTCGCAGAAGCTTCCGCGTACGGTCGTGGCGCTTGGGTGGGTTTCTTTACTGACCGACGCGGCGTCGGATATGATCTACCCGCTTGTGCCTGAGCTTTTGCGCTCGATTGGTGGGGGCGCGTTTTGGCTCGGGTGGTTCGAGGGCATTGCGGAAATCGTCAGTACGGGCTTGAAGCTCGTGTCGGGACGTTTGAGCGACAATCCCAAGTGGCGCAAACCGCTGATCGCGATGGGTTATGGCATTGCGGCATTATCGAGGCCGTTGTTTGCTTTGGCGGCATCGCCATTACACGCAGTTTTGATTCGCGCCATGGATCGCGTGGGCAAGGGATTACGAGGTCCACCCCGAGATGCAATGTTGGCGGGTGCCGTGCCGGCAGACAAGCGTGGGCATGCGTTTGGGTTTCACCGCATGATGGACAATTTCGGTGGCGCGATTGGGCCGGTGTTCGCATTTGCGCTGTTATGGCTCGTCGGTTTGCCTTTACGAACGGTATTCGCTTTTGCTGCCATTCCAGGGCTTTTGGCGGTACTCGTGGTGCTGCTGTTCGTGCGCGATCCATCTTTGATCACGCCAAAAGAAGAGCCGCTCAAAGACGAAAAACCAGCAGCCGTGGTCGACAAACCGAAATTGCCTACGGCCGCAAAAAAGTATCTCGTGGCGCTATTTGTATTTTCGTTGGCTGCATCGGGCGACTTGTTTTTGCTTCGACGCATGACGGATTTGGGTCTCGATCCGGCCTTCGTGCCGCTCGCTTGGATTTCGCTTCAATTGGCAAAAGGCTTGCTCAACGTTCCCGGGGGGCGAGCTTCGGACAAATATGGGCGCAAACGAGTTCTGGCGTTGTCGTGGCTGTTGTACGGAGCGACGTACGCAGGGTTTGGCTTTGCAAACTCGTGGATTGTGGCTTGGATTTGGCTGGGTTTGTATGCTGCGCATTATGGCTTGGCCGAGGGAGGCCAACGCGCGATCATGGCGGAGCTGGTGCCGGCTGAAATTCGCGGGCGAGCTTATGGAGTGCAGCTAGCGCTGGAAGGTGGCGCGATATTGCTTGCGAACGTAATGTTCGGATACGTGTACGAGCATATCGGGGCCAAGACTGCGTTTTCGATCGCGGGCGTGATTGCGGTCGTCGGCGCAGCGCTACTTTTGCTGATTGTACCCAATCTACCGGCTCGGCCAAACGAAGCGTAGGCGAGTCACCACTTCCAATTCACGATTGGCATTCCGCGTCCAATCATTGGCTCTTCTTTGGGCTGGCGCAAGGTAATCGTGATGTGCCAGATGTGATCGCTATTGTCGATGGCTTTGCCATTGACCTTGATCGGATCCGTTCGAGCGGCTGCCAGCGCTCGCAAAACAGCTTCGTCCAGGAATGGAAGGCTTTTCAGAATGCGACAATTCGCATTGCGCCCATCTGCACGAATGGTGCATTGCACACGGACATCGCCTTGCACCTTGGCCTCCATCGCCGCCCGCGGATATTTGATCGAAAACCCGTAGAGTTTGTCGGGGCGCACCACTTCCGGTTTGCTCGATCGATCGACCTTTGGCTCGGGCGTCGCCACCATGTTCGGCGCACTCTGGGGCTGTGCATCGGTCACCGTCACGGGCGCAGAATGCACGTGCTTGGGCGGCGCTTTCGGAGCGATCGGCGCGGGGGCCGGTGCCGTCTCGGGCTCGGATTCCGGGAGCGACGGCAACGCCAATTCGGGCGTCGCGGGCGCTCGGGTTACTTGGGTTTCCGCCTGCATGTCGAATGGCAATGGGCGTGGCGCAAATCCCAATGCTGCGGCCGTGAGCGCTCCAATCATGGCAATGGCCGTCCAAGCATCCGTCGTCCCGCGGCCAGCCGACGAAAATGTCGGTCGAACGGTTTCTTTTTCCGCGGCAGCTTGCAGCACGCGCGATTGCCAACCCATTCGAGGCGCTACCTCGGGTGCGGATTTCGGCAATGCAGCAAAAAGCGAGGCATACGTCTGCTGCGCCTGCCCACACGAGTCGCACGTGGCAAAGTGGTTATCGAGTGGCAATCCGCGTTCGATTTGCAGAATGCCCTCGCGTTCGAAGCGATCGCAAAGTCCAGTGGTATTCATGGCAAATCGACTCCTTTGTTTTCGAGACACCGGCGCAAAAGTGGCATCGCTCGGGCGACGCGCGCTTGCAAGGTGGCTGGTTTTTCCTGACAAATCTGCGCCATCTGCTCGTAGGTAAAACCTTCTTGGTACCGAAGCACGACGGCGATTCGCACGTGAGGCTCGAGCTTTTCCAAGCATCCATCGAGCGCTTCGACGACGCTTCGCGCCGCCACGCGGTCTTCCCCGGACGGCGCAGGATCCACTTCGTCGTGTGTCTCGGCGCCGCTCAGCTTGAAGCGATGAAACCACCGGCGACTTGCTTTGCACGCATCGAGGCATCGGTGATTCGCGATGGCATAAAGCCACGTGCGCAAACTCGACCCGCCCGAGAATGACCCAAAGCCTTCGTACGCCTGGATGAAGACCTGTTGATGGACATCATCCGCAGTGGCGGCATTGCGCAGAATTTTGAAACAATATCGATGAATGTCCGACCCGTATTCGCTCATCAAAAGAACGAGCGCTGCGCGGCGATCGCCACGCCGGAGTGCTTGTAGCGCTTGTTCGTCCGGCCGAGCTTTACGTGGGACCTCATCGACGACGTCCCATGGCTGTGCTGTTCCTGCTGCGATCACGTGTGTCATGATCTGCCCTCGAAAAGCTTAGGCGACGGAGGGGGTGGAAGTACAACAAGAATTCTGTGCCAACTCGTAACTCGTTGAACTGTCTTGCGTTTTATGCATGTCTCGAAACTGCGCGCGCGGGCGACCTGTCCTGCCGCTCGTCACTTTTTTCAAGGCGGGCTGCCCGTGACGATTGTCTGTGGGGCATTTGTTAGTGATCGGCTGACGTCAGGGGACGCAAACGAAGTTGCACTTTTTCGAGCAGCATTGATCGGCGGTGCTGCAGAATTGTCCATTGGCCGTGCAGGGGGGTTGACATTGCCCATTGAGGCACGATTGCGAGCAGCATTCTGCGCCGACGGTGCATTGCATGCCAGCGGGTTTGCAGGTCTTCTGGCAGACGAAGTTCATACAGCTCTTCGAACAGCATTGCGTGCTGTCGAAGCATTGCTGTCCGTCGGGGGTGCAGGCCGCGCCTCCGCAAGTGCCATTGGTGCATTGTTGCGAGCAGCAATCGGCGCTGGTTTGGCACGGCTGATTGTCCGGGCTGCAGCTCGCGACGCATGCGCCATTCTGGCAAAGCTGCGAACAACATTGATCGGAGCCGGAGCATTGCGATCCGTCAGGAGAACAAACAGGGGCGGGTTGACACGTATTGCCGATGCAGGTGCCCGAGCAGCACTGGAAATCGAGGGCGCATTGAGTACCATTGCCTTGGCACCCAATCGGTCCACAAACGTTGTTGTTGCATTGCTGATTGCAGCATTCGACGGGGGAAAGACACTTGTCGCCGTCCGTCTTGCACGTGGGGGCTCCGCACACACCGTTGTTGCATTGTTGTGAACAGCAATTGGTGATCGACGAGCATTGTTTTCCGTCGGGAACACACATGGTTTGCGCGCCGCAAATGCCGTTGTTGCATTGTTGTGAGCAACAATCGGCGAGCGACGAGCATTGTTTTCCGTCGGGCAAACACATGGGAGGCGCTCCGCCTTGTCCCATTCCGCCCGTATTCATCCCGCCCTGACCATTGCCGCCCGTATCGGTGCCGCCTTGACCAGCACCGCCTTGCCCGGAGGCACCATTGCCGGACGAGCTTGAATTGCCAGGGTTGAAGCTAATGCTGTCGCCACCGCAACCAATGGCCATTGCGGACAAACCAAGCCATAGCGTCGATGTCGCCAACGAGATCCAGCGAATCGAGTTTCTGTTCATATGCATTTATCCCTCCGAGAAGTCAAGAAAGGTCCTGATGCGAATCTTATTTGGGCGGCATTGGCGGTTGCAAAGACGGCGGCGGAGGACCGCCATAGGCGGCCGGTGGCGGCAAAACCGCAGGGGCCGTCATGATTGGCGGAGGTCCACCATATGCCGGCGCGACCGGGAAATCCGGCCTGTTAGGATTCGGCGGCGCCGGAGGCTGTTCCGTGGCCACCTGTGCGGGCTGATTAGGAGCCGCATCGTCAGCGTTTTTCACCTCGCTCGGTTGTCCGCCACAACCAGCAATCACGAGCCCTGCGGCAACGACCATGGCCACAGGCGAAACGATGCCCGACCTGGCGCAAAATGGGCAGGAGGTTTCCGTTGCGTAAATATGTCGTTTACAAGTCGAACAGCGAACGAGAGAATCAGTCATTGATTGACTCCGGAGTCGAAGATGGATCAGCTATTGGTAATCGCTTTTTGCGTCGCGGCTCTTCAATCCGTAAAGGCATTACGCCTTCATCTCGATAAGGCTCGACGATGATGTCGAATTTCCCATGATCGAATGGCTCGCCCGGCGGAGCTTCGACGCGCACGAGCCTTTCGCGCAAACCGCGGCTTTGATGCTCGAGCGCCCGGTGATGGCAATACGGATTGTTCCCCGGGCGACCGAAAAACACATCCGACGTCCACGTGCACCCGGCCCGACAAATATCCGCATAATAACACGAACGGCAATAACCCCAGAGGTCTTGCACCGTGCGATCACGCGTGTAACGTAATTCTTTCGTCGTGTCCCATATTCGTTGGAGCGACATGACGCGAATATGCCCGCCCGTCCAATCTTTCGTCGACAGCGAAGGACAACCTTTGATCGCCCCGTCCGCTTCGATTCCCATCGTGGCCATTCCAGCCCCGCAGCTCGATGCGTGGCTGTTTTCGCCATACGTCCATCTTCGCAATTCCGTCTCGTGCGGGCCATAATAACCGACATTGTTTCCGGTCCACACGCGCACGCCGCGTCGCTCCGCTTCGCCCGCCAATTCGGCAATCAGAGGAATCGCATGCAGCAAATCGTACGGCTGCATGAGCCATTCAGGATGATCCGCCGCTCGGCCCATCGGCACCGTGAATTGAACCTGCCACGAATGACATTTTTCTTCGGTCACCAAATCGAGAATCCGACCCAATTCGGGATAACTGATGCGATTGATTTGCGAATTGACGGCGACATCCAAACCCGCCCGCGCCATATGGCCAATCGCCGCCCGCGCCGCGTCGAAGCTACCCACGACCCCACGCTGCATGTCGTGCGTCGGCCCAATGCCATCAATCGATACCGATACGCTTTGCACGCCCGCATCGAATGCCGCTTTCGCTCGCTCCGGCGTCATCCCGCGCCCGCCCGTGGTAATCGTGCAAGCCATCCCCGCGTCACGAATGGCCCGGGCAATCACGACCCAGTCGTCGCGCAAATACGCCTCCCCGCCAATCAACGTGACCTCGTGCGCGCCCATTTCCGCAATCTGTCGGACCAGATCGAGCGCCTCGGCCGTCGTCAGCTCGTCCGCCCGCGGCTTACCCGCTCGCGAGCCACAATGACCACACGCGAGATCGCAACGGAGCGTGATCTCCCAAACGACGTAAATCAAGCCGGTGTGGGCCACGGGCCGAGCATACACGGGCTGGGGCCGCGGGGGAAATAGAATTGATCGGAATACGAATCAATCAGAAGCAGACGCGAGCAGCGATTTGAGCACTTGGCGGGGATAACGTTGCTCGCTTTCGCTAAGGCCATCTTTGGCTTCGGCCACGAGCGTCCAAAAGACGACGTTGAGGACGGTTTCGAGCATTCGCAAAAGCTTGGCAGCTTCAGGATCGAGCGTTTCGGTGGTAATGGCACGAGCCAAATGACCAAGCGCTCGTTCGACCTGGGTGCTTTCTTCTTCACTCGCCAAACCCACGACACCGATTGCGGCTTCTTCTTCCGGCGCAAGACGCAGTGGAAATGAAAGAATCCAGCGGTACGAGCGCGCAAAAAGTCGGTGATGCGCAGGGCTCGGCTGATACACGATGCTCGTCGCTGCATTGGCATCTCGATGCCACGCCGCAGTCTTGTTGAAACGGAATGCATGACCCGCAACGCCGCTGCCACAAGAAAATCGCGCCGCCCACGATTGAGGCCAAAATTGACCAAAAATGGGGCATAGCTGCCGAATCTGCGAATCCCAAATCATGCCCATCCACGAACCTCGCTCACCTAAAAGCCCTCCACGCGAAATCGGCACCGTTTGTGCCCCCCACGGAGATGCCGTGCCAATCTTGTAAATCGACGCGCCTACCGCTTCCGTGAGTTTCGTCGCCAAAGACGTCGGGGAAAGTGGCTTGCCACAACAACGCTCGAGCAATGCTCGCGCCGTCCACTTCGCCGCCTCGGGATATTCCTTGCCTCGTACGCCCGGGCGAAACGCAAGCGAATACCGATATCCCACAATCGGTCCCGGAATCTTTAGCTCGACATGGGTTTTGCCCACGATGAAGTGCGATCTGCAGCGTTCCTGTTCGAACTCCACCGGCTCCCAACGTTCCTCGCCAAACTGCTCGTAATGCCGCTCGACCATTGGATAGGCGTCTTCGATCGTCCCGCCCGACGCATCGGAAAACACGAGCGCAAGTGTGAGGTGATCAGCCTCGAAACGCACGACGTGCGAACGAACGTCATAGCCGTCGATAATGTTTGGGTACCAACGATCTCGTCGCTCGAGCAAGTTGAGCTCGGCCTGGTTGAGCGCGACGGCGTTGGATAGATGATAGCTCCACGAAAGGTATCGCTCGGGTTTGTCCGCGCCCTGGAGCATGAAGCGCAACCGGCCGTTGCCAATCGGCTCTTCTTTGACATCGCGACGGCCACGCCAAGTCGTCGCTCGAGGTTCGGCTTGAACGTTGTTGTACGGCGGTTCGAGCACGGCAATCGGCGTGTCGATCGGTGCCACGAAGTCCCGCAATTCGACCTCGACGAGCGTGATGCCATCGTCGCCAACGTTCCAAATACGCCGGTGCTCGCGTGCCTTGACAAACCTTTCGGCTTGTGCAACCGGCTCCCAGTTCACCTCGAAATACTTGCGCTTCGGCTCGAGCGTGTATTCGCCAGCTTCACCACCTCGCTCGTACACCTCGACACTGACCGTGCTCGGGCTGAGCCGTACGACGGAGAATTGATTGCCCACGGCGCCAGGACGCTCGTGCGCAGCGGCTCCGAGCGATCCCGTGGAGATGATGACGAAGCGATTCTTGAACAGCTCGACGAGCTTCGAGCTTTCTTGATGCGTATGCCCGTGAAAGCCAATGCGAAAGCCCGCGGAGTAAAGCGTGCCGACGTCTTGCAGCGTGAGGTAATCGGGACGTCCACGCTCGCTGGTGAAACCGTGATGCCAAACAGCAACGCGAAGCGTGTCGCGATCAAGGCCGTTGGCGAAGTCGCGCGCGGCTGAAACAGCTCGCGTCGAGATGCACGCGCCCGGCCAATATCGATCGTTGCGATGGCACGAGTTGAAGCCAAAAAACGCTACTTTTTCCTTGGCAAAGACATGCGCCGACCAGTGCTCGCGCTCGTTCGCGTCCGCTAAACCGAAGACGCGTCCGCGGCCTTCGAGCGAGGTGCCATAGAAGCGCTCGAAGAAGCGTTGTGCGTTGGCAAAACGGCGGTTGTATTCGGCGCCTGCGCGCAGCTTGATCAGGTCGAGATGTCCGAAACGGCCGACGTCGATACGCAAGTCGGAGAGATCCGGCGAGCGTTTGAGGCGCTGCATGTCCTGCTCGATCAAGTCGAATTCGTGGGCCGTCCTGAGCGATGCGAGACGCACCGGCTCGCCAATATCCGCGTTCCAATCGACATCATGGTTGCCCGGGACAAACACCACGCGGGCTCGGTCGTGATCGGTCACGAGTTCGATCAATCGCTTTTCGGCAAAGGCTAAAAGCTCGTCGTACTCGGTAACGCTGCCGCGCTGCGTGAGATCACCGCTGACGACGACGAAGTCGAACGGCGTGGGATGCAGCGTGGACAAGGCCTGCGCTGGATGCATCCAGACGTCGTCGAGCGACTGACCCGGCTCGGTGACGTGAAGATCCGACAGGTGAAGGATGTACATTCAGATGGTTAGTGTCTTAGAGTCGAAGAATGTTGAAGGAAAGTTCAACAATTTTGCAGCCCGCTGACTTACCTGCTGCGCGCCCGAAATCGTCGGCCGACATCGCTCGAAATACTGAAGTATTCCTCGCTGAGTGGTCCAAGCTTTCAGGCGCTCGCGACGATAATTCAGCGGTCTGCTATCGACCGCTTTGATGCCGCCGCCTCGATGACGAGGCCGATGTGGAAGGCTCCCCTGCGAGCTCTCCATTCGCAAAAGAGCCGGGCAATAGCTCTTTTGTGTACCGTATGGCCTGCATGGCCACCGTTCGATCGATGACGAAAGGCTCACGAACCAACACCACGGCATCCTGAAACGCGGTGTCCTTCGAGGCAACCGCAGCAGCTTTGGAATTGGTTCTGCGCTTGGCACTCATCGATCAACTCCTCACGAGCCAATAGCTTTCCAAAATTCGTAAAAAATTTTTGCCCTTGACCAGAAGGTCACCGGAGGTCGCGCGTGTGAACATTATTTCGCGCCTGGTCACTGCCACGCCACGACAATCCTCCGATGAGAATTGCTCCGCGTCGTGTGTTTGACCAGTCCCCAGAGGCATGCGCTCATCCTACACGATGTGAATCAGTTGCAAGCGCGCCGCGAAGCCGTTTGTGCAATTTGGTATCGTCCGCAGCGAACCGAGAAACCCTACGAATCGGAACAATCTTTGCAGTGATCCATTTGGTGACAGATCTGCAAAGCCCGCGCGATCGATTAGCAACAACCCGGCGCGAAAATTCCGTACCAGCGATATCGGCCTGGTATCCGGAGTTTCCAGCTCGATTCAATCGCGATGAGGCGGAGGGAGTGCGTCCGGAAGATCGATAGGTTTGGCGAGGCGAAACACCCGCCGCGACCACTCGAGCGTGCGATCGGCAACGACGTAAAACGCCGGAACGACCAGCAAACTAAGGCCCGTCGAGATGACGAGACCGCCGATGACGGCAATCGCCATGGGCGCACGAACCTCGCTTCCTTCACCAAGCGCAAGCGATGCGGGGACCGCGGCCATCAAAGTTGCGATCGAAGTCATCAGGATCGGCCGCAAGCGAACAGGCCCCGCTTCGAGCATTGATTCGAGCGCACCTTTGCCTTGTCGACGTAGTTCGGTCGCATAGTCGACCAGGAGAATCGAGTTTTTCTTGACGATCCCCATGAGCAAGAGAATCCCGATCATGCTGAAGATGTTCAGCGTCTGATTCGTTGCGAACAGCGCGAACGCAGCGCCAGCCACCGACAGCGGCAAGATCGTGAGCACCGTGATCGGATGCAGGAACGAATTGAACTGCGACGCGAGCACCATGTACGCGACCGCGATGCCAAGCAGCAACGCGAACACGAGACCGCCCATCGACTCGCGGAATGCAACGCTCGCTCCGCCCAGCACCACGTGATAGCCGGTCGGGACGTCCTTGCCGATCTTCTCGACGAGCGCGAGCGCATCGCTTTGCGATTTGCCCGGAGCAACGTTGCCGAAAACGGTGATCGCTCGTTCGCGATCTCGACGCGTGATCGCTTGAAGCACGGGCTTCTCTTCGTACTTCACGAGCGACGAAAGAGGCACGAGCGCACCTTCTTTCGTGCGCAACATGAGCCGTTGCATGTCTTCGGGACGTGAACGTTGATGCGCGAGAAGGCGCACGCGCACATCGACGCGACGCCCGCCTGTGCTGTATTTGCCGACGCGTACACCACCGACGAGTGAATTGAGCGCGGTGGCGATCTCTTCGATCGAGATGCCCAAATCCGCTGCTCGCGCGCGGTCCGGAGCGATCTGGAGCTCGGGCATGCCCAAGCGGTAGTCGGTGTCGATATCGACCACGAGACCACTCGCGGCCATCTCCGCTTTCATGCGTTCGCTTTCGTCGACGAGCGTTTCCCACTCGGCTCCGCGAATGGAGAACTCGACGGGAAACCCGCGTTGCGCCGTAAAGCCCGACTGCGACAGATCCTGCACGACGGCGCGAGCACCCGGGATCAAGTTGAGTTCTTTGCGCAGCACGGCCGCGAACTCGTTCTGCGTCATCGACCGCTCAGCACGCGGCTTCATCGTGACGAACATGAGACCGCTGTTCACAGCTCCCGTTCCGAAAGATCCCACGACCACGAACGAGCGCTGAATCTCCGGCCTGTTGTTCAAGATCTGCTCGGCCTGCGCGACGATCTTGTCGGTCTCGTCCAGGTTCGATCCGACCTGAGTCGTGAGACGAACCATGAGGCGACTTTGATCCTGCGACGGTACGAACTCGCCAGGAAGTTTCTGAAAGGTGACGATCGAAGCGGCAAAAAGCGCGACCGACGCGAGAAGAACGACGACCGGAAAACGCATGCCACGAGCGAGAATCCATCCGTATCCCGAGGCAAGTTTGTCGAAGCCACGATCGACAAACCGTCCGATGCCGCTGCGATGTTCACGCGAGGTGGTGAGCAGTTGCGCACAACGTGCAGGCGCGAGCGTGATCGCTTCGACGTAAGACAATGCGACGGCGACGCAGAGCGTGACGCCGAACTGCATGAAGAAGCGTCCCATGATGCCCTTCATGAACACGACGGGGATGAAGATCGCGATGACCGCGACGGTGGCTGCGAGTGCGGCGAAGGTGATTTCTGCCGTGCCTTCACGCGCGGCGGTCACGCGATCTTTGCCTTGTTCAGCGTGCCGGAAGATGTTCTCGAGCACCATGATCGCGTCGTCGACGACGATGCCGACAGCGAGCGAAAGACCGAGCAACGTGAAGGTGTTGAGCGTGTAGCCCAAGAAGTAGATCACGCCGATCGTGCCGAGCAGGCTCATCGGAATGGCGAGAACCACGTTGAGCGTGCTCGAAAGCGAGCCCAAAAAGAGCCAGCAAACAAGGGCGGTCAGCACGATGGCGAGCAGCAGCTCGTGCTCGATTTGCTCCACCGATTGCTCGATGAACTTGGTCGAGTCGAAGTTGATCCCGACGACCATGCCTTCCGGCAACGTCTTGCGAATGTCTTCGAGTGACGCCTTGATGCCTTGCGCGACTGCGACAGCGTTGGATCCGCGTTGCTTCTTGACGCCTACGCCTTGGGCCGGAATGCCCATCACGCGCGACATGCGGCGTACGTCTTCGAATCCGTCTTCGACGAGCGCGACGTCTTCGAGGTACGTGGCGCTGCCGCCTTGCTCGCGCACGACGATGCGACGAAGTGTGTCGAGGTCGATGGCTTCGCCGAGTACGCGAACGTTGACTTCACGGCCTGAAGACTCGAGCCTTCCCGCAGGCAGCTCGACGTGTTCTCGACGGAGTGCGCCGGCCACGTCCGCGACGGTGAGTTGTCTGGCGGCAAGTTTGTCTGCGTCGACCCAGATACGAACGTTTCGCTCGAGCGAACCGCCCATCATGACTTCGCCAACGCCCGGGATCGTTTGCAGCTTCTCCTTCAGCCGATAACGCGCGAAATCCGAGAGCATTTGCGGCGGAAATGGTCCAGACAAACCCACCCAGAGGATCGGTTGATCTTCGGGGTTGGTCTTGGAGATGACGGGCGGATCGATGTCGCGAGGAAGGCGCATCTGCGCTTGCGACACCTTCGCTTGTACGTCTTGCAGCGCTGCATCGACGTTGCGTGACAGGTCCAGCTCGACGGTGATCGAGGCTCCGCCCTGACGCGAAGACGAGGTGATCGACTGCACGCCTTCGACCTGGACGACGGCTTCTTCGATCTGCTCGACGATGTCGTGCTCGACGGCGTCTGGAGCTGCGCCTTCCCACGAAACGCTGATGTTGATGGTGGGAAAGTCGACGTCGGGGAATTGGCTGATGCCGATACGCGAAGCTGCAACGATGCCGAAGAGGATCGTCGCGAGCATCATCATCCATGCGAGGACAGGTTTGCGGAGGCACGCTTCGGTGATGTTCATGGTGCGCGTTCTCCCTTGGGCGCAGGCGCTCCACCGGCGCCTGGCGGTCCAGTGCTCGAAGAGCCAGCGGGCGCTTGTTGTTTGGCAGGACCAACCTTGATGGCGGCTCCTTCTTTCAAGGGTTCGGCGCCACGAACGACGAGCTTTTCACCCGGGGACAAACCTTTGCGAACTTCGACGCGACCATCCGCGGTGCGCATCCCGAGCGTGAGGACGCGTTCTCGAGCGACGTCGTTTTCCACGACAAACGCGAGGAAACCTCTTTCACTCGGACGAATCGCGGTCTGCGGAATGACGGGCGCAGCGTCGTTCGTTCCGATCGGTACGGTCACGTCGGCAAACGTGCCCGGGCGCAACGAGTCTTTGTGCTCGCTGTCGACTTCGGCGACGACTGGAACCATGCGTGTTTGCTGATCCGATGCGTCTGCGACGAGGGTGATCTTTGCAGAGTGCGTGCGCTCATCGCCGGTCACGCGAAACCTCGCGACCATGCCGCTGCGAATCGAAGGCGCATCGGCTTCGGGCACCGAGAAACGAAGCAGCAACGGATCACGTCGCAACACGGTTCCCAGCACCGTTCCTGCTTGAACGAACTGCCCTGTTTGCACCGATCGCGTTTGCATCTTGCCGTCGATCGGAGTGCGCACGTAGGCATCGCGCAGGTTCAGGTTCGCCTCGTCGAGCGCGGCTTTTGCTTCGGATGCTTGCGCGGATGATGTGCGCAGCCGCGTGCGCCAACCTTCGACGTCTTCTTTCGAGAACACGCCTTCATTTTCGGTGCCCAAGTTGTCACGCCTGGCGAGGTTCTGCTTCGCTTCGGCCTCGGTCGCTTGCGTGCGATCGAGTGTGGCTTTGGCGCGACGAACCGCGAGGTTGTACCTGGCCGGGTCGATCTCGACGAGGACTTGGCCCTTCTTGACGACGTCGCCTTCTGCAAAGCGCACGTGTTCGACCACGCCGGCGACGCGCGCGGTCACTTGCACGCGTTCGTAGGCATCGACCGATCCAACGGCGCTGACGGTGTATTCGACGCGTTCGGCGGCGATGGTCACGAGCTCTACGGGAAAGGCGAGTTTGCCCTTGGGAGGACCGCCTCCGGGGCCTGCGTCGCCCTTTTTGCCGCAAGCGAGAAAGATTGTCGTAATGAGGATCAGCAGCGTGATCCGCACGAAGACCGCGAGGTTGTTCGAGCGTTTCGTCATGGATTCGGAGTGGCGAGCATTGCGCCGCCGGAGGGGCTGTTTTTGGTCATCCATGTGGTGAGGGAGTCGTACCATTTCGATACGTCTCCCTTTTGGTCATCGGTGCCAGAAAGCGGATCGATATGCGTCAATTTCGTCACGTCGAGCACGAAAAACGCATCGGGGTTGGTCCGCGGCTGACCTTCGAGCGGACGGCCGGATCCGATGGGAACGTTTGCAATGAGAGCCCGAAGTTTGTCCAGTGCAGTTAGGTCGCCGACGAGATTGGCGATAGCCCCGAAAACGGGCAGATCCATGGAAGCGCCATGCATTGCGCGCAAACCATAATTGTCCATTGGCCAATCACCCGTTTTTAGTACGAGCGTCGATGCGGCTTGGGCATCGAGTGACAAACGCGCCGGGAAATACCATTCTGCGAAATCGAGCGAGGGTCCTTCGAACCAGGAGCGGGAGATATCGTCGAGCGAGGTATGCTCACGGGGCTGTACCTGGTCGTATTCGGTCCACGAATAGGTGGCGGTGGGGTCGGAGGGTTGGACGAGCTTTCCGAAAATGCCGTCGTATTCGGTGATGGGCCCGCCAGTGCCTTTGCCACACGAAACGGCGGCGAAGGTGACTCCATTGGATTCATCGTCGAAGGCGAAACCCATGGCGGCACGATTGGTGAGTTTTGGAACTTGGGATAACGTGAGCAGCGTGAGGAAGGCTTTGTTGCGATAAGGATCGTCTACGATTGCTTCGGGCGACCACATGGCGCGCATGCCGGAAATGGCGGCGACGGGGTATACGTCGAGGCCCAAAATGGGCAATGAAATGTAACGCGTGGTTTTCTCGATGGCGTCGAGCCCGGGGGGATTGAATCCCGCCGGACCGCCCATGGAGCCTTGGCGGTATTCTTGTTCGGTGAGGGAAGGGGCAACTTCGCCTTCCCTTCGCGATACGCCATCGACGAGCACCAAACCGGCCAATTCGGAGTAGCCCGGGGTGCCGTCGAAATCCCAGGCGGAGTATTCTTCCGAAATGGTTGCACCGAGCGAATGGCCGACGAGGAATACACGCGACTTACGTTCGGCTTGTGGAACCAATTCGACGATTTTGCGCAAATCGCCAATGGTGGTGCTCAAGCCCCATTCCGAGGCAAAATCGAGCTGCGATTGACCAAGGAATCCAGTAAACGTTTTCCCCTCGGCGGCTTCCTCCTCGAAATAATACCGCATCGCAACTTCGGGATCCTTGCGGATTTCTGCGACATCGAGGCCATGTTGATCTTCGAGCAAATTGCTACGACGATCGATTGCCCACGCTTCATATGCGTCATCCGTCGTCGACCGGCGCACGATGGCGCGCGCCATTGGATCGTAACTGCTCGCCCCGCCCAAAAATCCAGGCATCATTACCGCGATGGCGCGTGCCGGACGCGGAGGATCCGCATCCAATCGATACCGAACGACGCGCACTGCATTGTATTCGGCAGGCGTGCCATTTCCAGTGAGCGCATTTGGCGGAGGTGTCACACCGGGGATGACCAACACTTCGCGGCGAATTCGCACGGGGCCATTTTCGACGACCGACGACTGCGGCGGTGGCTCGTATGCGGCCGGTGCGATGGGAAGCTGGGCCGGATCGGAGCAGCCGGCGGTGAGTAGAGCGATTGGGAAGATGGCGCGGGCAAACGGGCGAGCAGAACGGAGCAGCATGGGGGCGAATCCTAGGGAGAAGTGAAAGCGGCGACAATGGGAGAAATTCCAGCCGACGAAAAGACGCCTGTAGCTTTCGATGCGTCCACGTCGACAAACCTCGTGGTTTTACCTTTTCCATCGCTCCCACTTCCACGTTTCCTTCCTAGCTGCTAACATCACGCTCATGGACGGTTCTATCCATGCCGACTCGGATCGACCCTTGCGTCGAACAGGGCCGATCGAACTACGCGACTGCGGTCCCACGGGACGAAAGCTTGGCACTCACGAGGATTGTTACGACGGCAGCCCGTGGGAGCTTCATCGCGGCGAACTTGTGGAGACTTTGATGGCGCACGACATCCATTCCGTCGTCATGGGTGTGTTGACAACTTTGTTCTCCAACCATCGACGCGACGCCTACACGGTCATGCCTGACGTGTACTGCGTTCTCGACGATGAATTTGGTGAGTCGATTCGCGCACCCGACGTCGTGATCGTCCATCAGGTCGTCAATCCCAAGGGCGAAGCGTACCGCGGGCTTCCGGTGCTTGCAGTCGAGGTCCGTGCAACTCAATCCAAACGCCACCTCGAAGAAAAGGTCAAACTGTACCTCGAACATGACTGGCCCACGGTTTGGATTGTACATACCGAGCGACACGAAGTCGAAGTGCTGCGCAGAGGTGTCGCATCGGTCGTTTATCGCCCGGGGGCTCAGGTCCCGCTGCCTCCCGAGCTTGACAAGTACGGTTTGTCCACGCTGCCTGTAACGGCCTTCTTCGATGACCGTGAAGCGACCAAGTTCATCGACGAGTGGGTTGAAGCGAAAGGGCGCGCAAGTGGTTTCGTG
>CAZETM010000018.1:30622-33591 GCA_964514885.1 uncultured Polyangium sp.
GATGGGCGCGCAAGTGGTTTCGTGGATGGGCGCGCAAGTGGTTTCGTGGATGGGCGCGCAAGTGGTTTCGTGGATGGGCAAGCGCAAGGACTCGCTAATGCGCTGCTCACGGCGCTGCTCGTTCGCGGGCTCGACGTGCCGCAAGACGCGCGTGCTCGCATCACCGCATGCAGCGACGTGGAGACGCTGCAACGATGGTTGCCCTTGGCGATGACCGCGGCAAACGTGAACGAGTTTGTCCAGGGCATGCGTTGAGCAACGTCACCACCATTTGACATCCACGTCAGTCAAGACGTCCCCGCAATGGTGCATGAGCGACGAGAAGCAGAGAACCATACCGAACGTTTCGGCCGCGAGGTTAATTATTCGGAGCGCCCTGGCAAATCCAATCGACGACCGTTTGAATTTCCGTCGACTGGATCTGGCCGAGCTTCGGCATTTGCGTTCCGAAGCAAATATCGACATTGGTCATCTTGTCGATGACGTAACTCGCCCCTGGATCGCTGGGTTTGACACGCTTGCGGCCGTCATTGCATTGACTTGCGGCAACGTTCACTATGGCCGCGTACGACTTGCCGTTCGTCAAATTGAGACCGGCTTGAGGCACCACGCCGGCATGACACCCGGCTGACGCGCACTTGGCCGTCAGAATGGGCTGCACCGCCCCGGAGAACGAAACGCTTGACAAGCCGCACGAACATTTGCCATCGCTACAGGTTTGTCCAAGCGCACATTCCTGCCCGCACGCGCCGCAATTGTTCGGATCCGACGTCGTGTCTACACACGCGCCGTTGCAAGGCGATTTGCCGGCCGGACACTCGCACTTGCCGTTGGTGCAAGGCGTACCCGCGGGACAAGCCATGTTGCAAATTCCGCAATGGCTCACGTCCGTTTGCGTATCGACGCAAGATGCGCCGCATTGCGTGAGTGCTCCACATCCACCGGCGCACGTGCCCATATTGCAGACCATGTTTTGACCACAAACATTGTTGCACGTGCCGCAGTGATTCGCGTCCGTCTGTAGATCGATACACGCCGCTCCGCCGCAGGTTTCGCAAGGCATGCTTCCTCCGCTGCCCGCGCCTCCGGTCCCACCAGCGCCACCGCCACCGCC
Organism: uncultured Polyangium sp.; assembly: GCA_964514885.1. GTDB lineage: Bacteria > Myxococcota_A > Polyangia > Polyangiales > Polyangiaceae > Polyangium. The sequence goes on from CAZETM010000018.1 coordinate 31,737, forward strand.
AGTACCAGCTCCGCCACCGCCACCGCCACCGGCACCGTTCGAGGGCATGTCGGCAATCCACTTCTCGATGCACGCGATTTGATCTGCCGACAATGGCCCCGCCATGGGCATCCGCATGCCGCACGAAGGTGCGGTGATCTTCTGGTACAGCACCGATGCAGCCGGATCGCCGGCGACGACGAGCGCCCCATTGCACAATCCCGCCGGGACGCCGACGAGCGCTGCTTCGAGGTCTTCACGGGTCAAGTCCAGCCCCGCGGCAGGTTGATCCGCCGCGTGACAGCCCGCTAGTGTGCACGAGGCAAGAATTATGTTTTGCCGAATGGACGCGATGTCGGCCGTACATGTCGCGCCAGAACTCGCAGGCTCACTGGAGCACCCCGCAAAACCAACCACCGCGGTGATGGACGAGAATGCAGTGACGAGAAGGGCTCGTTGGAAGAGAAGCAGTGTCTTCATGGCGCTCGAATTTATCACGAGAGCCGGGTAGCGTGTGGGCGTTTTATGGGATGCATATCCTGCAGTGAGAGATGAGCCTCGACCATTCGTTCCAGGTCGAGAGACGAATGTCTGCGAATGCACCGTTCCCGAAGCCTTTCAATGTGGCCGCCTCCAAACCGAGGGTGCGACCATCAGCTTTACGATGCGATAATCCGAGTTTCCGTGACGACCTCACAACAATTCATCGTCACCATCGGTCGTGGCTACGATCTGATTCACGAGCCATTTTTCGAGATAAATGAGCGCGCGTTCTCCGCGCTCGAGGTAGTGGCGGTGCGCGTACTCGAGGGCCGCGAGATACTTGCGGCGAGATTTACCAACAGTGTTCCAAATCGGAATATGCTTTTTCTCAGCGCGGCAAATTTTTTGAACGAAAAAGCGGGCTATGCATCGCCGAGTATTCGACTTGCAGCCAATGACATCTCATGGAGGCTGCGAAATGTTGGCACCGGTATTCGATCAAGCTCGAGACTCGACGAGCCGAATAGCCTTTCGGGAAAGTGGACCGATTCCCTGTACATCGTCCGAAAATGTTTCCGCAACAGAACGTCCGAGATCACTTGGTGGTGAGCGCCAGTGTAAATGTTGCTCCAGGGCGTCTTCTCGATGTGCGATTCTTCGCGGAGCTGCCAAGCAGTCATTCGACCAAATACGTTCATGACGTCATACAAATGAGACTCCGCAATGGGATGCAGCATTGGCTTGTGTGTACGACCAATCGGGGTCTTCCCGAAACATTGATACATTGCATAAATTTCCGGAGACACCGGCCCGTGCTTCCACGCCTGGAACTCGACGTGCCCGATCTGGTGCTCACAGTCGAAAGCGAGCAGAGCTCCATAACAATAATAAGCCAATTTCTGAAGTTTCAGGTGAGTCAGCGGATCCGGTCGTTCCGACGCCATGGCGCGAATCCAGTCGGTCAACTGCGCGGCGGCGTGGGATTTGGTAGGGCTTCTGTTCTGCACGCGAAGCATGATGCCCACTTTCCGCAGAAGTTCAAGCGAATTTCCTTCGTTAGGCTCAAGCTCCCGAATTGCCTGGCATAGATGCCGTGGCGCCCTGGTCAGCCCCCCCAACGACACGAGCGAGGTAGTCGCTGGTGCCATGCGCTTGCAGTGGAGACCGACGCGCCCATTTGGTGAAAATGCTTCGCATTACCGCCGAATATCGCGAGTTTCTCCGCGCAAGTCGCCTTTTTTGGTCAATTATCGCCACTTTTCAGCCCCATGCCCCCATCTACGACCATAACTCGATACTCCCCACGCGCTCCCCACGTTCCGCCACCAAATCCCCACGCTGCACACATGCAAGTGGCCGCGTTTCCCCAAATAGCCCCCCGGGCTGTTTACCC
>CAZETM010000019.1:0-32789 GCA_964514885.1 uncultured Polyangium sp.
AGGTAGTACTCCTTCTGCGTCTTCTCCATCTGCTTCTTGACGCGGGAGCGGATCTTCTTTTCGACCTGAAGGATCTCGATCTCCGACTGCATGAGCTCGATGAGCCGCTCGAGACGCAGTTTGGCGTCGGGCTGCTCGAGCATCGCTTGGCGGTCGGCGAGCTTGATGGTGGGCAGATTGGCGATGATCGCGTCGGAGAGCCGCGAAGAGTCGTCGATGGCCTGTACGGCCATGAGCACCTCGGGCTGCACCTTCTTGTTGAGCTTTACGTAGACTTCGAAGGTGCTCTGCACGCTGCGCATGAGCGCTTCGACTTCGACGCTCGAAGCGGTCTTCTCGGGAATCTCTTCGAAGTCGACCAGGAAAAACGGTTCGGACTGGACAAACTTGTTGATCCTGGCGCGCCGCTTTCCTTCGATGAGCACTTTGACAGTGCCGTCGGGAAGGCGAAGAAGCTGCATGATCGTGCCCACGGATCCGACCGTGTAGATGTCCTCGGCGGTGGGCTCGTTTGTCTTGGCGTTACGTTGAGCGGAAAGAAAGATTTCCTTGCCGCGATTCATGGCCTCGTCGAGGGCCGCGATGGAGCGTTCGCGACCCACGAAGAGCTGAGAGACCATGTACGGAAAGACGATGATGTCTCGAAGTGGCAGCAGGGGCGCAATCCCATGGTCCGGAACGGCTTTGCCACGATCGCTGTCGTTCTTGAAGAACATCCGACGTCTTTCTACGCCCGGCCCAGCCGAGCAGTGGGTGACAGATACATGCTCAGAACGAGCACTGTGCAGAGAAGCGAATTGAGGATCTTACGGACGCGTACGAAACGCTAGGCGAGCTCAGCTTCTTTCGCGTAGACGATGAGCGGAGCGTCGTGCTTGACGATGACGTCCTCGCTGACGACGACTTCCTTCACACCCGCCCGCGAAGGAACGTCGTACATGATGTCCAGCATCGCAGACTCGAGGATGGCGCGTAGACCGCGAGCACCGCTCTGTCGCTCGAGAGCCAACCGAGCGACCGCCGTAAGCGCTCCCTTGGTGAACTTGAGCTTCACGCCGTCCATGTCGAGCAGCCGCTGATACTGCTTCACGAGGCTGTTTCGCGGCTTGGTGAGAATGTCGATGAGCGCGTCCTCATTGAGCTCGTGCAACGTAGCGATGACCGGCAAACGCCCGATGAATTCGGGAATCAAACCGAACTTGAGCAGGTCCTCGGGCTGCACCTGCGACAACACATCGCCGAGCTTGAACTCTTTCTTGCTCTTGATGTCCGCGCCAAACCCGAGCGTGTTCTGACCAATGCGCCGCTGAATGATGTTGTCGAGACCGACGAATGCACCACCACAGATGAACAAGATGTTCGTGGTGTCGATTTGCAGGAAATCCTGCTGCGGATGTTTTCTTCCGCCTTTCGGAGGCACATTGGCCACGGTGCCTTCGATGATCTTCAAGAGCGCTTGCTGAACGCCTTCGCCAGACACATCACGCGTGATGCTCGGGTTGTCGCTCTTGCGGCTGATCTTGTCGATTTCGTCGATGTACACGATGCCGCGCTGCGCCCGCTCGACGTCGTGATCGGCGTTTTGCAGAAGCTGCACGATGATGTTTTCGACGTCCTCACCTACATAACCCGCCTCGGTGAGCGTCGTGGCGTCAGCGATGGCGAAGGGGACGTTGATGATCTTCGCCAAGGTCTGCGCCAGCAGGGTTTTTCCGGATCCCGTCGGTCCAAGCAGCAGAATGTTCGACTTCTGCAACTCGACGTCGTCCGAATTCGTGCGGCTGTCGATGCGCTTGTAATGATTGTGCACAGCAACGGCGAGAATCTTCTTCGCGCGATGCTGCCCCACGACGTACTCGTCGAGGATGGACTTGATGTCCGACGGCTTCGGAATCGGCGCCGAACCCGTGTACGGTTCGTCCTTTTCGACTTCCTCGGCAATGATGTCGTTGCACAGCCCGATGCACTCGTCGCAAATGTAAACAGTCGGACCGGCAATGAGCTTCTTCACTTCCTTCTGCGATTTGCCGCAAAAGGAACAGCTCAGATTGCCGTTCGAGTGTTCGTCCCGCCTTCGCTCCACTTCGGTCCTCTAACCTCTCTCGCCGCGTCGACGCGCTCGCGTTTCGCTCATGCCCTCAGACCGATCGCTCGGTCGGACTCGCACGCTCGAGCCTTAAAAAGCAGGGCATTTCGAGCGCATCGCGGTGAACGGATCCTAGTCCCCTACACGCTGACTCGCAAGTTCACGCTTGGATTTGGCGCAGTCAATTCGTCCCGTGCGCGCCTTCGTTCAGCACAATGACTCTGCTGTGCTCCCGCTGATCAAGCAGCCGCGGTGGGCTTGACTCGTTTCGGCAATACCTCATCAATGAGGCCGTATTCTTTGGCTTGAGGCGCGCTCAAATAAAAGTCGCGCTCGATGTCTTTCGCCAGCTCGTCACGCTGTTTGCCCGTGGCCTCGACGAGAATGTCGATCAAGGTTTCCTTCATCTTCTTGATCTCGCGAGCCTGAATCTCGATGTCCGTCGCCTGCCCGCGCGCACCACCCAGCGGCTGATGAATCATCATCCGCGCATGCGGCAGCGCAAATCGACGGCCCTTGTGCCCGGCCGCAAGCAACACCGCGCCCATCGACGCAGCTTGACCAATGCACATCGTCGACACGGGACAACGCACGTACTGCATCGTGTCGTACATGGCGAGACCCGAAGTCACAATGCCACCAGGGCTATTGACGTAAACTTGAATGTCTTTGTCCGGATCTTCGCTCTCGAGAAACAAGAACTGAGCGATCACAGCATTGGCGACGAAATCATCGATTTCCGTGCCAATGAAGACGATTCGATCCTTGAGCAAACGGCTGAAGATGTTCCACTCGCGTTCGCCGCGGTGCGTGACTTCAGTAACTGTCGGCAGGATATAAGCCTGCTCGCGAAGGGTAGACAGGCCCGATGCCTGCTCTCTCTCCACGAAAGAATGCTCCCGCTCGAGCAACTCCATGGCCTGCTTGCGTGTCTCGACTCGTCGGATCATCCAAGGGCTCCGCTGTGGTTTGGCAAAAAGGTGCCGCGCGGCCCTAGTCCTGATCCAGAAGGGTCCCGTTCGCAAGTATTGATGGAGCGGATCATGTGAAGAAATGCTGCGACCGAGCGCGCAGCAATGAATCGAGAAGACGAACCGGCGCGTCGAGCGCTTGCGGCGAACAAACGAAAGCGAGCGCCCAAGCGGACGCTCGCTTCGATTCAAGTAGCGATGGCGGGAAGAATCAGGCGGTCTTGATGTTCGCAGCCGCTTCGATGATGTCGAGGATCTTGTCCTCGAGAATCATCCCGATGAGCATCTCCTGCTTCTTCGGGTCGCGATACTCGGCCTTCACCTTGGCGACGTTCTTGCCGGTCTGCTCGGCAAGCTCGACATAGCCACGGTCGATGTCCTCTTGCGTGACCTGCACCTTCTTGGTCTTGGCAATTTCCGCCATGAGCAAGCCGGCACGTACCTTGGTCTCGGCATCGGCACGGACGCGAGCACGCACGTCAGCGTTCATTTCGATGCGTTGGCCTTGACGACGCGCAGCCGCAATGAGTTCGCGTTCGCTGAGTTGCGCCTGCTGCTCGACGAGCGATCCCGGAACCGGGATCGGATTTGCCTTGCACAACTCGTAGACGAGCTGCTCGGCAACGACGTCGGTCGCCTTTTGGGTGACTTCTTTTTCGATGCTTGCGGAGAGCGAGGTGCGCATCGCTTCGAGGTTTTCGAAGCCGCAGTCCTTGGCGAATTCGTCGTCGACGTCGGGGAAGTTCCGGACGCGGATCTCTTTCAACGAGATGTGGAACGTCCCGGATCGTCCGCGGAAGCTTTCGTTGGTGTGACGATCGGAAAACGCAACCTCGGTGTCTTTCGTTTCACCGACATTCATGCCGCTCAGTGCGGTCTCGATTTCCTTGAACACTTGACCGGAACCGACCTCGGTTTCGATCTCTTGCTCCTTCGTCTCGCGCGCAACGTTTTCGACATCGAGCGTGAAGCCGATGCGAACGACGTCACCTGCTTGCGCAGGACGCTCGGGATCTGGAACGGACAGCGTGGCGTGCTCCCGACGAAGTCGTGAGATCTCGGCGTCGATCATGTCGACCGTGACCTCGGTCTTGGGCTTGGAGACTTCGAGTCCCTCCCACTTGACCTCTTCGATGTCGGGGCGCACTTCGACGCGCGCTTTGTAGGAGAACGGTTCTTCAGGCTTGAGCTCGACGGGGGCAATTTCCGGCTGCGAGAGAGCCTGAACTTGTTGATTCGCGAGAGCCTTGTTCAACGTCGAATCGACGAGCTTGCGCGCGACGTCGGCGTGGATGCTGCCCGAATACAGATGGGCGAGCACCTGACGCGGCGCTTTGCCAGGGCGATAGCCCCGCACGCGCGCGTTGCGTTGAAGGTTCGCGTATGCCTTGTCGATCTCGGTACGAACCTGCACTGCAGGAATTTCGACGTTGAGCTCGACGAGAACCGGTGAAAGCTTTTCGACGGTGACTTGCATGGGCATCCGTGTTGGGGGTTGGCGAATTGCCACGCGCAACGTGAGGGGTCAAGCCGAGCTGTCGGCGAAGGAAAAAAAAGAGCCCTGACGGAGAGGCGCCGTCAGGGCTCGGTCGGGGCTCGGTCCTCTCGATGAGGTGCTCGGCATCACACCGAGCACCTTCCCGGAAGGCTTGGCAACATCAGAGGGCGTTGCCCCAGACTCCTTGCGCAAGCGAGCCGGCCGAAGCCAACCCACTCGCTAAAACTCAGTAGTCGCGCATCGTGGAGAACGGATCGTCGTCGGCGTCGACCTCGATCTCGGCCTCGAACGACGTGTCCTCGACCATGTCCTCGAGGCTCACGTTGAGGCGGTAACTGGCGCGAACGATCTCGCGCTCGAACTCAGCAAAGTTCTGGAAACTAGTCGGCAGGGACATGGACCTTCCTCACGGTTGATGTTGGCTCGCTCAGCGAGCGCAGTAGCAGCGGCGTCATCAAGTAGTCTTTCGTCCCTCATCAGCGAACAGATGTAGTACCAAAGCACACGCACCCGGGGTGGTGCTCGGCGGCGCCCAGAAGGTGCGGACGAGCACACGCTCAGCGCCCAGAGGCTCGCGCTGCGGAGCAAGCGCCGCAGCAAGTGAGAGCCGAGGCGCCCGAGCGACTTGACGCTCGGACCGACCACCGGAAGGAACCACCGTCAACCGAGGGTGTGAACTTTGACTACATGTGCCCACTAAGAGCGACATGTGAGCCACTGTAAACCGTTGTGAGACGATGGCCAAAAAAGGTGCGCATCGCGCTCTCGACGGAGCGACGCGGGTCGTGTAAGCAGCCCCTACTCGACCGAATGGCTGGTGGCGGGGGACGTCTCGAACGCCCTTTGCTCCAGGCCTGCAGCGCTGCATGCTGAGCAGCACATTCCGCGCCCTCGCGGCGCGCCGGTTTCGGCACGCTTCATGGCCCGTACGACCCTCATCTATGCCGTCGCAAACCAAAAAGGTGGCGTCGGCAAGACGACCACTTCGGTCAACTTGGCTGCAAGCCTTGCTGCCGCAGAGAAGGCGACCCTGCTCGTCGACTGCGATCCGCAAGGCAACGCATCCAGTGGATCTGGCGTGCGCCGCGCGAACATCGAACGCTCGCTCTACGACGTGCTCATCGGCCGATCGACGCTGAAAGAAGCCATCGTTTCGACCGCGGTTCCACGTCTCGACATCGTGCCTGCGACGCAAGATCTCGTGGCTGCAGAGCTCGAGCTGGTCGATGCGCCCGATCGCGCTCTCAAGCTGCGCGAGGCGCTGCTTCCGTACATCGGCAACTACGACTACGTGATCCTCGACTGCCCGCCGAGCCTTGGGTTGCTCACGCTAAACGCGCTGACCGCAGCCAATCGCGTGCTCGTCCCTTTGCAGTGCGAATACTACGCGCTCGAAGGATTGACGTACCTGATGGCGACGATCGATCGCGTGCGATCTGCCTACAATCCGCAGCTCGAAGTCGAAGGCATCGTGCTCACGATGTACGACGGACGTAACTCGCTGACGCATCAAGTCGCCGATGAAGTGAAGGGACACTTCAAGGTTTTCGACTCGATCATCCCGCGAAACGTGAAGCTCAGCGAAGCACCTTCCCACGGCAAACCCGTGCTGCTCTACGACGCGTCGTCGAAGGGCGCGCAAGGTTATCTGGGGCTCGCTCGCGAAATCCTCGAAGGGAACCGGGCCAAAGGCAAAGCGGCAAGGCCTCGAACATGAGTGTGGACCCGAAAAACCCGCCGCGTCGAGCGCTCGGACGAGGACTCGACGCGCTGCTTCCCGCGCCCATCACCACCACACCGAGCGGCGCTTCTTACGGCGACAAAAGCGTCTTCTTCTGCCCCATCGAACGGCTCGGTCCTCAACCAGGACAACCCCGACAACACTTCGAAGACGAAGCACTCGACGAGCTTGCCGCATCGATTCGAGAGCACGGGATCATCGAACCGCTCGTCGTGCGGCGGACGTCACCGGGCACGGACAAATACGAGATCATCGCGGGTGAACGTCGTTGGCGTGCAGCTCAACGTGCGGGCCTGAAAGACGTCCTCGTCGTCGTCAAAGACGTGTCGCCGAAAGACGCGTTCGAGCTGGCGCTCGTCGAGAACGTGCAGCGGGAAGACCTGAACCCGATCGAGCTTGCAGAGGCTTACGATCGGCTGCTGAAAGAGCACTCGTACTCGCCGGAATCCTTGGCCGAGCGCGTCGGGAAAAACCGTTCGACCGTAGCCAACAGCCTGCGGCTGCTGAAGCTTCCGCCACGCATTCGGTCGATGGTGATCTCGGGTGACCTCACCGAAGGACACGCGCGCGCAATCCTTGGAGCTCCAACGGATGACGCGATGTCGGACATCGCTGACAAAGCCGTTCGCGGAAGATTGCCCGTGCGCAAGGTCGAGGAGCTCGTACGCAACACGCGCGGGCCCAAAGACGGCACGACGAGCAAAGGCAACAAGGGCGAGGCGACTCCGGCCAAGTCGCCCGGCATCAAAGACCTCGAAGCACGCCTGATGCGCAAACTCGGAACGAAGATCGAAGTTCGCGACAAGGACGGGCGTGGTGAGTTCGTCGTCAGTTACGCATCGCTCGACGAGCTGGACCGGATCCTCGCCGTCATCGGCGCGTGAGCCCACACCGCGCTTGATGTAGAGGCCGACTGGCCGCACGATCCACGCGGTGCCTGTAGCCTGGTCGGAGCTTGCGCTCTACGGCGCGTTTCTCGTGGTGGCATTCGGTCTGGTGCCGCAACCACTCGCGCCCGCAACACTACTGGCAGCAAAGTTCGCCGCGCCGTGGGCCGTGGCTCTGGTCGCAGCGATGGCCGCAGCGTTGACGGCATGCATCGATCACGTGCTGGTGCGTCGCGCGTTCTCGCTGAAACGCCTGCAAGAAGTACGGCAAACGAAGCTGTTTCAACGCGCTGAAGGGTGGGTGAAAGTCGCTCCGTTTTTGACGACCACCGCCTTCGCAGGACTGCCGCTGCCTTTCTTGATCGTACGAGTTCTGCTGCCGCTGAGCGGTTATCCGATGGGCAAGTACGTGCTCGCGGTGAGTGTAGGACGCTTCGGTCGCATCTTCGTGATCGCGTACGTTGGTGGAGCGCTCGACATCCCCACGCCGGTGCTCATCGCAATGTACGGCATTGGGATCGTGGCGATGGTTGGAGCAGCAATCATTCGCTGGCGGCGCAAGTCGCTCGCTGTGCAGTCGAAATCTGCCTAGTCACTCAGGTCGATTGCCGTGCTGAATCTCGCGCAACTTCTTCTTCGCGCGTTTGCCAATCGGCGTGTCTTTGCCGTGCTCGACGGCCTTCTGAATCGCGAACTCGGCGCTCTGCGGCTTCTGCAAAAGTAGCTGCGACACGCCCATGTAGTACCAACCTGCAGCGAAGTCGGTCTTGACCCGCACCGATGCTTGGTAGTCCTCGAACGCAGCTTCTTCGGTACCCAGCTCGTGCTTGCACGTGCCTCGACGCACGAACCATTCAGGCTCGTCGCCCTTCAGTTTGATCGCGCGGTCGTACGCCTTGACGCAGTCGTCGAACGCTTTGCCGTACGCGAGCATCAAGCCCGCCGTGGCCAGCACGTTCGCATTGTCCTTCGTCAACTCAACGATCTTCTTCGCATGCGGTACGGCCTGTTCGTACTGCTTCGCATCGAAGTAGACGTTCGCTAACGCAAGCCGCAACTCGGCCGAATCCGCCTTCGCAATCGCCGCTTGATACGCCTTCGCGCTCCCCGCGACGTTTCCCTTCAAAGCGCGCGCGTAACCGAGATTTTGCAGGACGCCGACATCATCCGGCACCACCGCAACCGTCTTCTCGAGTCGGGCAATCGCATCGTCCACCTTCGGAGGGTTCGCGCTGAGATAGATCGCGGCCAGATTCTGCGCGGCTGCCGCAAGCCCTGGTTTGCGATCGAGCGCTGCGATGTACGCCTTCTCCGCACCAGGCAAGTCGTTCTGCTTCTCCAAAACGAGCCCCAGGTACGCATGCGCTTCGGCGTTGTCCGGTGAAACGCTGATGACTCGCGTGAGCAGGACTTTCGCTTCAGCCCAGTGCTCTTTGTCGATGTACGCGAGTGCGCGCTGGTAGTCGGTTTGCGCCTCGCCGTTCTCGATGCCGGTGTTGTCCCCGAGCACTGGATCCGCGACGAGATCCGCATCTTTGGGTTGCTGTGTCGCGCCTCCACATGCTGCGCCGAGCAGCGCAATCACAAAGGGGATGGTCCAGCGATTCAGCGACATGTCGACCATGCTCCGTCATTGCCTTTCTTGCTCGAGCGACTCGAGCACCGACGCGATGCGCTCACGCACTTCGATCGTGCGCTTTCCAGGTGCCAGCTTCTCACCATTCGCTTCGCTCACGTAAAAAACGTCCGCCACGCGCATCCCCTCGGTGTTGATCTTCGCCACCGCGATGACCAGGCCGAGTCGATAAAGCGCGTCAGCAATCGCGTAAAGCAAACCTGGGCGATCGCGCGTCATGACCTCGAGCACGGTGTGCCGCGGCGAAGCGCGATCATCGATGCCGATCTGCGTACGCACCGCCGGAGTCGCTCGATCCGTTCGCGAACCACGCGAGCGTTTTCCAGCAAGCTCACGGGGATCAATTCGACCATCGAGCACGGCTTCTAGATCACGCCCGAGACCAGAAAGAGCGCGCGCCACACCATCGACGCCTTCGCCACGATCACGAACCCAGAACAGATCGACCGCTTCGACGGATCCATCGGGCAGGTTTCGCGAGTTGATCTGCGCTGCGTGCACTTCGAGACGCGACGCTGCAATTGCCGCAGTGATCGACGCCAAGAGGCCCGGCCTGTCGGACGCGATGATGCAGATCTCGGCAGCTTGCGGATGACGTGAAGGAACGAGGTCCACGCTCACGGAACGCTCGTGATGCTTACGTGCAATCTCGGCATGCGCAGCGATGGCTGCCGGCGCGTTCGCCAAGACGTACCTCTCTGGCATGGACGCGAGGTAGCCCGGGACAAACTCTCGCCGTGCTTCACGTTCATCAGTTGAAACGGCAGGAAGCGCGAGCGCCGCTTCGAGTGCCGCCGCCGATGCTCGCACCAAACGTTGTTCGTCCCCGGCCGTGCCTCCAAGTGCACGACACGCCGCGTGGTACAGCTCCTCGAGCATGCTTGCCTTCCACGACGTCATCGACGTGGGGCTCGTCGTCGACAGATCTGCAAGCGTGAGCAAGTAGAGTTCGTCGAGCGTTTCGCGATCTCCTACGGCACGCAAAAACTCTTCGATGGTGCCGGGATCATCAAGATCGCGACGTGTGGCGAGTTGGTACATGACCAGGTGCTGACGAATGAGATGACACGCTGCTGCGACATCATCCGCGCCAAACCCAAGACGTTGCAAGATGGCATCGGCCATGTCTGCACCGCGTTGGCTGTGATCCTTTCCGCCGATCGCTTTGCCTACGTCGTGCAAAAGCGTCGCGAAAAACAGCATCGATTTGCGCGTGATCTCAGCCGCAAGTCGACATGCGAGCGGATGATCCGCCGTGAGCTCACCACGTACGAGCGACGCGAGACGATCGACCGCCGCGACCGAATGAACGTCGACCGTGTACACGTGATAGACGTCGTGATGCACTCGACCAACGACCGGCAAGAACTCCGGAATCATCGCCAGGAGCAGCCCTAGGTCGTGCAATTCAGCGATCGCCGATCCCTTCTTGATCTGCGTTTCTTCACAGTTCGCGACGAGTGCTCGAAACAACCGAGACGCTTCAACGCTCTGTCGTAAGCCTTCGCCGAACTTCGGATCTGCCGCCGCTCGCGCGACTTCGTTTCGCGCCCAAGGCAGTAGCGGTGCACGACGATCGACAGCCGCGGCAAGCATGCGCATCGCCAACGCAGGATCACGTGTGAGCAAATGCGGATCGCTCATCGTGACGCATCCGTCGAACACGCGAACGCCCCCACCCAAGTCCTCTTCGCGAGGCTTCTTCTTGCCGAGCACCGGTACCGCTCGTAGCAGCATCGTCTCACGCGCACTCGAGATGCTTCGCGCGCTGCGGTAGTACGCGCTCATCATCTTCTCGACGGCTTCAACACCATCGCCATACCCAAGCAGCGACGCGATCACTTCCTGCTCGTCGAACGTCAAACGATCGCTTCGTCGCCCCGCATGCGCATGAAGCAAGTTGCGAATGCGCCAAAGCAGCTCACGTGCCGCGGCCATCTCCGCCGCCTCACGAGGAAGAAGCGCACCCACGCGCACGAGATCCTCAGGCTCGATGGCTCCAAAACGCGCCTTGCCCGCCCAACACGCAATGTCGAAATCACGCAGGCCCCCTGCCCCGTTCTTCACATCGGGTTCGAGCAAGTAGACCGAGCCTCCAAAGCGCGCATGTCGTTCGCGCACTTCGTCTTCGATGCGTGAGAAGAGCCGCGGAAGCTCGCTATGTGCAAACACGCCCGCTTGGCACCGTTGCTCCAATTCATTGGAGAGCAAACGATTCCCGGCGATGTGCCGATAGTCGAGCAAGCTCGTCGCCGCTTTCAGATCCGTACGTGCGCTGTCGACAAGCTCGTCGATGGTTCCAACCAAATGGCCCACGGGAACGCCCATGTCCCAGAGCGGATAGAAGAGCGCTTCTGCAACAACCGTTGCTGCTCCAACGTTTCGCGCGACGAGACGCACATCGAGATCACTGCCGAGCGCCAGAGCAGAACGGCCGTAACCACCAACTCCCCCGAGCGCGACTTCTTCGAACGCGTGATGCAGCTCGGCCGGCGCCAAACCTCCACCAGGCAGACAAAGCCGACCATGACGAGCTTCGTGCGCGCAGTGTTCGAAGAGCGACACCAGCAGCCGATCGCACAAGCGAGCGTGTCTTCGACCAAGCACCAAACCTGCGTCTTCGAGCACGACGGATCGACCAAGCGCAGGCACGAGTCGTTCGAGCTCGGCGCGACCTTCGGTGTAGTCACGTCGAAGCGCGAGAGCGCCAAGTTCAGAGGTCATGGGCGATGAAGAGAACCGCGTTTGGCGCGGCGTAACGCCGTCACACCCGGCGCCATGCGATGCGAGACGAGCCCCATCTTGTTCAGTCGCAAGACCTCGCTCGCGGCAGCAATCAAGACGCCACCTCCCTCGAGCTCGCTCGCCAATCGCGTCGCGACTTGTCCGCCCGCAGGCTCAGTCAGATACAGCAGTACGTTCTTGAAGAAGATGATGTGAAACGGTCCCTTGGGAACGCGCTTGACCAAGTCACACACCTCGAACTCGACGGAATTGCGCACGAGCATGCCGACACGCAACCGCCCTTTGTCTTCATCGCAATAACGCTCGACCCACGGCGGAGGGATGTCCTTCACGACATCGCGCGGATACGACGCATCACGCGCCACTGCGATCGCTGCGGCAGAACGATCGACACCGAGCACTTTGAATCGCCTGCGAGCTGCCGTGAGCAGCATGCCGATCGTGTACGCCTCTTCGCCCGTGCTGCATCCCGCAGACAACACCGAGAGCTGAGCGTCGGGCGGATACAACTTGTCGAGGTTCTGCTCGAGCGCTTCCCACTGCGCCGGGTCTCGATAGAACCGAGTCTCACCGACACGCAACGACGCAACGATCTCTTCGACCGCACTGCGATCCTCCAAGAGACGACTCGCGACATCGATGATCGACGCGCCGCTATTCTTGGCCGTGTGCTCCAGCGATCGACGCACACGATCACGCACCCACGTAGGTGTCGCGCCACTCGAGCCAACACCGAAGAGTTCTTCCGCGAGGCTCAATGCCAGATCCACCGCACGTTCACGGTTGGGATCCGGGGGAAATACAGATGAATGCTTAGCGCGCGACATCGGGACAGAATCCACCGAGAAGATGCTCGTGCGCCGCGCATGCACCATACGCATGGAACACGGGCACACCGAACATCACTCGCGCTGCTCGCCGGAACGGCTCCATGGTTCGATGCAATGTACCACCAGGCCCGAACCTTCCGCTCCACACAATCGTGCTCTCGTACGCACTTCGACCGTGAACGCCAGGCCACGCTGAACCCTGTAGAGCGGCGAGAGTCCCGAAGCATCGTGCGGAGCCCACCGCTTCGATCCATGAAGGCCACGCTGACCGAGCTGGTGGCAGCGAAATTGCTTTACACTTGGCTGCCATGCGCAAGTCGACGTGCTTCTCCGTGATGACGCTCGCAGTCTTCCTCGCTTGCGGTGAAGCTTCAGCGCAAGAAGAACCGCCGCCTTGGTTCGAGCCCGTTCCCGCCGACCAAGTCCCGCCAAACATCACGACCGAGCCCAACGGAAACGTCTCGGTCACGCGCACACCAGAAGCCGGCGTCGATGTCCACGCAACGACGAGTGCTGGCACCGTCCACGCATACGGATGCAACCGAGTCGATGTCGATCCACACGCGCGATCGCAAACGCCTCCGGGAGCCTGCCCGCTTGCGCATCAGCAACCACCGCCTGCGCCGCGTTTGTATCCGCCAGTAAAGAACCCGACGCAGGCCATGAAGCCGCGTTACGCACGTGATCCCGGACGACGAAACGCGCTCATCGCATCGAGCATCGTTTTCGGTCTCGGAACGATGTTCTCGGGAACCGCGTACGCCGTGTCGGCAATGACTTCAGCGATGTGTGGCGACCGCCTTTCGACGTGGTGCAGCGAGCCATCGCAACCCGCGCTTTTCGCGATGGGCGCGTTTGTCTCGGTCACACCGAGCCTTCCACGATTGTACATGGGTGATTACGGCAAAGGTTTTTTGTACACGGCGCTGCGTGGTGGATCGTTTGCCGCCGGAGCGCTCGTCGATTGGAACGATCCGACGTACCTCGTGCCCATCACGTTGACGTTCATCGTGCCCGTCACGCTGGGCATCATCGATCTGGCGACGACGCCACGACGTGAACAGATGGACGCACGCAACACGCAATTCGCCGCCGGCAAGTTCCAACTCCTTGGGCTCGGGCCGACGGTGGGCACGGATTTTCGTGGCCAGTCGATACCCGCATTCAATGCCTTCGGAACGTTCTGACCGGCAGCGATTGCCCGGACAAACTCGGCTGATCAGCCTAGAAAACCAGCCTTACGACCCGCGTGCACCTGCGCGCCGCCATCGAAGCTCATCGCAAACAAGTCTTCACGCGCGACGAAAAACGATTCGCCTTTGGAAGTGCGTGCGCGGAGGAAGCCGTTTGTCACGCGCAACCACTCGACCTTGGCAACCGTCAGAGGCACGCCGTCGTGCGCCATGTAGAGCGTAATCAACTGCCCCTCGGGCAAACGGAGGTTGCCTTCATCGTCGGGTTTGGCGCCGATGGTATCGAGCACCGAGCGGAACATGTCTTCGGTCATGAGCGCACCTTTCCGCTCAGAAGCCCCGCGCGTCAAGCGCTAGCCCTCCCTGACCTCGGCCGTCACGGGTCACCGTCGTTTCCGCGCGCCCGCTCGTGATACCTTGGCGCACGTCATGCCGGGCGAAAGCGATACCAAGACGCACAGAATCCCGCCCGAGGATCACGTTTTCGTCGACGACGTGAAGAAGTCGTTCGGATCGACGCACGTCCTCAAGGGCATCACGATGCATCTGCGCCGCAAGGAAACCGCCGTGATCATCGGCGGCTCGGGCGCGGGCAAAACGACACTTTTGCGGCTGCTCATCGGCCTTGAAAAACCGAGCAGCGGGCACATCTGGGTCGATGGCGAAGACATCGGACCGCTCGGCGAGCGCGACATGAACCGCGTACGTCAGAAGTTCGGAATGGTGTTTCAGTACGCCGCGCTGCTCGACTCGCTGAACATCTTCGACAACGTCGCGTTTCCTCTGCGCGAACACCGCAAACACATGTCGGACGCAGAGATCCGCCACAAAGTCGTGAGCATGCTCAACCTGCTCGGCCTCGAAAACAAAGAGGAGCGCATGCCGAGCGAGCTGTCGGGCGGTCAACGCAAACGCGTGGGTTTGGCGCGAGCCCTCATGCTCGAACCGAAGATCCTCATCTACGACGAACCGACCAGCGGTCTCGATCCGCCAACGAGTCGCATGGTCGATGACCTGATCGAAGAAACACGCGACCGGTTCAGCATCACGAGCGTCGTGATCTCCCACGACATGGCGAGCACTTTTCGCATCGCACACCAAGCGTTCTTGGTCATCCAAGGGCAAGTCGTTGCCCACGGTCCCCCGGACGAACTCGCAAACGGCGAGAGCCAAATCGCACGCGAGTTCATCGCTGCGTCAGGCGTGGCGCCGGAAAAAATTTCACGCGTGAACGATCAAAAGGTCGAGTCAACTGGGACAAACTCAGTGACGTTTCACCCGACGAGCTGATCTTGTAAAACCTCTGCGGCTTCATCGAGCCGCACGAAGCTCGCTCCACTGCGCACGAGTTCTTCCACGACTGCGGAGAGCGCATCGAGCCGTCGATGGAGCGGCACTCGCAACTCGGGCTGATGGGCCACGAGATGCTGCAGACCGTCGGAAGCATCCAAGAAGTCGATGCCATGCAGCTCGATGTTCACCAACGGCTCGTTCGCGCACGAGCGCGCCAACACGCGTGACGCCGTCGGACCAGCGAGCCCGATGAGCGTGCCGATAAACGGCAGCCGCAGATGCGGCGTCACTTGAATGGGCAGCTCGACGAGCGATCGGTTTCCATGGACAAACCACGGTTTGCCCGGACGATATGGTTTCGTATGAGCAGCAACGACTCGAGGCGTATCCAGCACCGAAGCACTCGTACGACCCACGATACGCATCGCTCCCATCACGATTGCTTTGGTGCCGTAATAAAGTGGGCAAGGGAAAACCGACGAATCGTACGCGAATGAAAGATCTTCGAGCGCGTCGAGGACGACGTCGTTCACCGTATAACCCGGTGCGCGAAAGCCTGCTGGACGGCGTCCCGTTGCATCACAGATCGCGTGTTGCGCCGCGGCGATGTCGTCTCGAATGGTTTCCCGCGACAAACGCGACAGGTCGTATCGATGCGCGAAGGAATGGTTCTCGACAGCGTGACCTCGGTCGGATAGTCGCCGAAGCGTTTGCGCATTCGTTTGACGTCCAAGGTCTGCGCCAATCGCGAACAGCGTCGACGTGATCGCATGCGCCCGACAGAAGTCGTCGATGCGGCCAAGCGCGAGGTCGTACACGGCATCCAACGCGGGAGTATCCGCGGGCAAAGGCGCGAGACCGTGAATGTCGTGGTAGTGGGAGATGCCGTCGAGGTCGACGGAGATGGCGGCGAGAGAGCGGGGCACGGGATCGTAAGTTTAGACCGAGTGCTCCGTGTTGGAATCAGGCCCCGCCGGCCATCTTGGCAACTTCAGCGGCGAAGTCGGGAGTGGTCGGCTTGTCGACGCCTTCGCCACGCTCGAAACGAACGAAGCGAACGATTTCGACCGTGCCACTTGCAGCCTTCTCGGCCGCCTGACGGAGCTTGTCGATGGTTTGTCCAGGCACCACGACCGACTCTTGCTCGGTCAACGTCACCTCGGAGAACCACTTGTTGAACTTGCCCTCGATGATCTTGGGCCACGAGCTCGCGGGCTTCGGCTTGGGATCCTCGCGAAGTTGCCCCTCGAAGATCTCCTTCTGCTTGGCCTTCAGCTCGTCGCTGATCTGCGCACGATGAAGCGCTGCCGGGTTCATCGCCGCGATCTGCATCGCGGTGTCGTCGATGAACTTGGCGACATCGGCATGCGCTGCCGTTGCATCGTTGTCCGTCTTCAAGACGATGACGACGCCGATCTTGCCGCCGAGGTGGACGTACGAGTGCACAAGGCCGCTCGCGCCCTCAGGAACTTCGACGCGATCCCAACGACGAACGGCGACCTTCTCGCCGATCTTCGCCGTGAGGTCGATGGCGACGTCGTTCACGGTCTTGCCGAGCAAAGGCTGTGCAGCGAGGTCCGAGCCTGCAGTTGCGCCTTCTGCCACCTGGAGAATCTGGCCGACGAATTCGCGGAACGCGTCGTTACGAGCGGCGAAGTCGGTCTGGATGTTGACCTCGACGACCGTTGCGGAGCGTTTGTCCGACGAAACGGACGCGCGCACTTCGCCCTCGGTGGCGACGGCACCAGCGCGCTTGGCGCTTTTGGCGAGACCCTTCTTCAGGATGATCTCGACTGCCTTCTCCATGTTGCCCTCGGCTTCTTGAAGGGCGGACTTGCAATCGCTCATACCCGCAGAGGTTCGCTCGCGGAGTTCTTTGATTGCCTGCGCGTTGATGCCGGACATGGACGTATTCCTCCAGAAATGTGGACGCTGTTCTACGTAAGAAAAACCAATGACGAGAGGGACCCCTGCCGTGTTTTACGGACAGAAATGCCCCTCGATGAACGGGAAACGGTAGAAGAGAGCCGACCGTAGGTTTGTCGAGGCCGGCTCTCGAAGGGTCACTGCTGCGGCTGATCGCCGCCGCCGGTGCCGGTGCCGCCGCCGCCGGTGCCGCCACCACCACCACCACCGCGACGACCACCACCACCACCACCGCCGCCGCCACCGCCGCGACGACCACCTTGGTAGACGTTGATTTCGTCACGACGTCCGCCGCCGCCCTGTTGCGCACCGGCACCGGGACGCTCGCGGTCTTGGTCGCGCTCGGAATCCTTGCGACGCTGCATGCCTTCGATCGCGGCATCGGCAATGCGAGCCGTGATCAAGCGAATCGAACGGATGGCGTCGTCATTGCCAGGAATCACGAAGTCGATCTTATCGGGATCGCAGTTCGTGTCCGTGATGCCAATGATTTGCACGCCAAGCTTGCGGGCTTCGTTCACGCCGATCGCTTCTTGATGCGGATCGATCACGAAGACGGCAGCGGGAACGGCAGCCATGCCCTTCAAACCACCGAGGTACTTCTCGAGGCGCTCGCGCTCTTTCTCGAGACGCGAAACTTCCTTCTTGAGGAGCTGCTCGTACGTCCCGTCTTCCTTCATGCGCTCGAGCGTGCGGAGCCGATCGAGGCCCTGCTTGACCGTGCGGAAGTTCGTGAGCGTTCCACCGAGCCAGCGGTTCGTCACGAAGTACTGGCCCGAGCGACGAGCCTCTTCTTGGACGATGTCCTGAGCTTGGCGCTTGGTGCCGACGAAAAGAACGTGACCACCCTTCGACACTGCATCGACGACGAAGTCATACGCCTTCTTGAAGAGGCGGACCGTCTGGTCGAGGTCGACGATATGGATGCCGTTACGAGCGCCGTAGATGTACTGGCGCATCTTCGGGTTCCAGCGCTTCGTCTGGTGACCGAAATGCACGCCTGCATCGAGCATCGAACGGAGCGGGAGCGGGAATTCACCGGCCGCGGGGGGAACGAATGTGCCGGCATTTGCCGCGCTAGACATAGATTCAGACATGACACGCAATCCTTTCGGTTGTTGCCTCCGCTCTCCATCCTCGGAACAACCTCTCTTCGTACTCACAGCATGTGAAGTGACGAGAGAAGCACCGGTCCCGAAGTCCCACCGAGATGGGCGCATGCCGGGAGAGCGTGTGGATTCTGCTTGTCCGGTACCGGGCAAACAGGGGCGCGCATCCTGCCCCGTGAGGTCTGTCTTGTCAACGGACCCCCAGCCTTTTTCTTTGACTTCGCCAAGACCGCGACTTGTTCCCCCAGCACGGCATCGAACGGATGCACAACATGCGCGAAGACGAACCCGAACGACCGCAACTTGAACGAATTCCCACGGGCATCCAAGGCCTGGACACCGTCCTGGGCGGTGGGCTGCTCGCTGGCAGTGTCCAGCTCGTGCTCGGTCAGCCTGGCACTGGAAAAACCATCTTCGCCAATCAGCTCGCTTTCAACCGAGCCGCTGCGGGAAGCACTGCCGCGTACGTCACGCTGCTCGCCGAATCCCACGCGCGCATGCTCGCGCATCTCGGGCCGATCTCGTTCTTCGAGCCCAACATGGTTTCGCGCCGAGTCCTCTACATGAGCGGCTACGGCGTGCTCGACCAAGCAGGTCTCGACGGACTGCTCGAATTGCTCACGCGCACCATTCGTGAACACTCCGCTTCGCTGCTCATCGTCGATGGTCTGAGCACGGCCAAAGAGTTTGCCCAGACAACCAACGGGTTCAAACGCTTCCTACTCAGGCTCACCACGTCCGCCAGCCTTACTGGATGCACGACGCTGCTCATCTCGAGTGTCGGGGACGTGCGCGAGGCACAGCCTGAAAACGCCACCGTCGACGGGATCATCACGCTCGAAAAACGCGCGTTCGGACCGCGCGTCGTACGCGAGCTCGTCGTCGAGAAAATGCGGGCGACACGCTACGCGCTCGGGCCGCACGCCATCGAGATCAACACCGAAGGGTTGCACGTGTATCCACGCATCGAGTCGCTAAAGCTCGAGCCCCATACGCTGTCCCAACCCCCGAAGCGACTTGGCTTCGGCGTGCCGGGACTCGATACAACGCTCAAAGGCGGCGTCCTCGCGGGCTCGACGACGCTCGTCATCGGAGCAACTGGGACTGGCAAAACGTTGCTGGGCTCGAGCTTTCTCGCTGCAGGCATCGAGCGTGGAGAGCCGGGCATCTTCGTTGGGCTGCGAGAGAGACCCGAAGAAATCATCTACCAAGCCGAGAGCATCGGCCTCAGTTTTGCGGAAGCGCACCGAAAACAGACGCTGAAGATCCTGTGGTTTCCCACCACCGAAGTCTCCATTGATGCAGTCGCCTGGCAACTGCTCGAGCTTGCCGGTCGGCAGCCCAATCAACGCGTCTTCATCGACGGCGTCGAAGGACTGTTGACGATGTTCGCCCACCCTCAACGAGCCAAACACTTCTACGCCGCGCTCATCACTCGACTCGCCGCTTGCCACGCAACCACCTTGATGGCCGAGGTTGCACCCATGACGCGACCACCAGAAGAAACGGTCGCGCTCATGTCGCCGAACAACGTGCTCGCCTTGAGCGAAGTGACGAAAGGACGACACACCCACAGACTGCTGGCGGCTCTCAAAGTGCAGGGGATTGCTCACGACCTCGCCCCAATGCGCCTACGCATCACAAGCAAAGGTTTGTCCCTCGAAACTCCATGGTTGAGCCGAGTCAGCAGGGGCAAACTGTGAAGACGATCCTCATCGTCGATGACGAGTTCGACATCGTCGACGTGCTCGGCGATCTGCTCACCGCCGAAGGATATCGCGTGGTCACGGCGTCGAACGGTCGAGAAGGCCTTGCGCGTTTGCATGAAACGCCAGTGGACCTGGTGCTGCTCGACAGAATGATGCCGCTGGTGGACGGGCCCGAGATGTTGCGCCTCATGCGCGAAGAAGACTCGCTGTCGAAGATCCCCGTGGTGATGATGAGCGCGGCGGAAAGCCGTAGGCAGGTTCGAGATCTTGGATGCGCCGCATTCCTCAAGAAACCGTTCGACCTGAACACGTTGCTAGATACCGTCGCACGATTGGTCTCCGGAACTGAAACCGAGAAAAACCCCGCCGTGCCGTAACCCCGCTCGGCACATGCTCGTGCTGCGCTTGTTCAGCTCTTGTCAGAACGGCCGATCGCGCGGGATGATGCGCATGCCCGCGCAGCGTCGTCGTGCTCGCGCGAGCCAAAGGTATGCTCATGAGTGATCGTGAAGCCCGCGCAATGACCTCGGACCTGCCACCTCCTTCCGCATCGGACAGGCGCATCGCTTTGCGACACCACGCATTCTTCCCAGCCGAAGTCGAAGTGGGAAACGGAGCCAAACGGTCGGCGATGATCCGGGATCTCAGCGTCACGGGCGTGATGATGTTGACCCGCGCCAAGGTGAGCATCGGCGACGACATCACCTTGTACCTGTACCTCACG
The DNA here is from genome assembly GCA_964514885.1 of uncultured Polyangium sp. Classification (GTDB taxonomy): domain Bacteria; phylum Myxococcota_A; class Polyangia; order Polyangiales; family Polyangiaceae; genus Polyangium. The sequence continues at coordinate 20,349 of CAZETM010000019.1, forward strand.
GGCGATCCGAATCAGGCGCGCGAGGTCAAAGGGCGCGTGGTACGCGATGAACGCCGCAGCTTCGAAGAGATGGACGTGTGGCCTTACGCCGTCGCGGTGCAGTTCGCCGAGCCATTTCCCGAAAACGAACTCGATGACGTCAAGACCCTGGCCGAAAAACAAGCGCGTCTCGTCGGCTCGAAGAACGACTGAAGGCCGTGACATTCCCCGTGCTCTGGGGTCGCATGCCGCGCGCTCCACGCGTACACTCGTCGCGTGCGACATTTACATCTTCGCTTGTTGAAACTCGCCGGCGTCTCCATCGCTCCTCTCGCGCTCGTTCTGGGCGCATGCATCGCCAGCGCCCCTGATGGCGTTCGCCGACAAACCGACGAAGACAATGACGAGGACTTCATCAATTTCGACGGTGGATCGTTCGAGATCGACGCCGCGCCCGATGTCGGCGTAGTCGATCCCTACGCGATCATCGGTGCTGATCCTACGCACGGACCGTTTACCGGTGGCCAACGCGTGCTGATTCGCGGCAATGGGTTCGCGTCCAAAACTCGCGTATGGTTCGGCGAGGTCGAAGCAGACGCGACGACCATGGTGCCGATCGATCCGACGCGGCTTCAAATCACAGCTCCGCCAGGCAATGCCGGCCCCGTGACGCTCGCAGTGCAAAAAGGCGACGATGATTCGACGCGGCGCACTCTCGTCGGCGGATATGCCTACGACACGATTTTCGCCAGCCCCTCGAGCGGCCCCGTTTCAGGCGGCACGACCATTGAAATCAACGGACAAGGCACCACTTTCGGCCCGACCACCATTGCCAAAATCGGCGGCAAGCCTTGCTCGACCCTCACCGTCAATTCCACGACGAGCCTCACCTGCACCGTTCCCAAAGGAACCCCCGGCGCCAAACCCATTTCGGTCGATAACGGCGACGGACAACCCATCGTCGTGCTCGATGGATACACCTACGAAGACAGCACCAATGGCTTCAAAGGCGGCCTTTCTGGCGCGCCGCTGGCCGGTAATCTCAAGGTGCTCGTATACAACAATTTCACGGGGGATGCCGTTGTTGGCGCAGTGGTCACGGTCGGAACCGACCCAGCCAATTCTTTGGTCTCGCTGGCCGATACGACGGGCGTAGCCGTTTTTTCCAATGCATCCCTCAATGCTCCGCGCACCGTCACCATTGCCGCCAGGTGCCATAACCCGATCACGTTCATCGACATGCCCGTCGACACGGTCACCGTGTATCTCGATCCCGTCATGAGCCCGATCTGCGCATCTTCGGGCGATCCACCTCCGGTCGGGGGCAAACCCTCGATGCAGGGAGGCATTCGCGGCGAATTGGTTTGGCAGAAGAGCAGCGAATTCAAAAAAGGCACGTGGATCAACATTCCCGCCCCTGGGCCCAGCGAACGCCAAGCTGCCTACGTTTTCCTCGCCACGACGGATCCATCGGCCGATTTCCAACTCCCCGCTGTAGCCAATGCGGTATTGCCGGATTCGCCTGGCGTAATTGGTTACGAATTCCAATTGACGACCTGGCCAGGCAATCGAGCGCTCTATGCGCTCGCTGGAATCGAAAGCGAAACGGCTCCTCGCAAATTCACTGCGTACGCAATGGGCACCGTGAAAGGCGTCAGTGTACAGCCGGGCGTCATCTCGCCCGAGGTCTATATCATGATGGACCGGACACTCGATCAAGCATTGACCATGAATGTCACTGCTCCGGCGCCTGGGCCCAAAGGTCCCGATCGCGTTCGGGCCACCGTTTCCGTCATGCTCGGCAATGATGGATTTGCCACTCTGCCGGCAGGTCAGAAATCGCCTCTCTTGCCGCTTTCCGGGCCCATTTCCTTCGTTGGCGTGCCTGCTCTGGATGGCTCGCTGCTTGGCTCCGCGTATTTGTCGACGGCCCGCGCCGTCACGGGCCCGCAATCCTCCGCGCCGATGTCCGTCGTTGGCCGCGTGCTCACGACGAGCACCTCGACCAATCCATTGCTCGAAGGATTCGTCGGCATTCCGATCCTCGAAACCCCTGCTTCTGGAAGCGGTTGGGACGGACGCCATTTGGCCACGAAATACGGCAGCGGCGGCTCGGCCATCGACCTGTCCGTATACGAAGTCGCCAGTGGCAATGGGCTCATGCGCTGGACCGTCGTGGTACCAACCGGGGCACACTCCATCGAAGTTCCCGACCTTTCCTATCTACCTTTCCCCGACGGAGGTTTGCCCGAAGGACCCATTACGATCGGCGTGTATGGCGCACGAGTCGATGGATTCTCGTACGGTGCGCTTCGTTATCGTGACATTCGCCCGAGTGGCATGACCGCGTATTCGCTCGACTACTTCAATTCGTTCTTATGAAATCGATACCTACCAGGAAACATCGCGGTCGTTTTTCGCGACGCACCATAACGGCGCTCTTCGTCGTTGCGCTCGCAAGCTGCTTTGACAAATCCACACGGTGGGAAGAAGTCGAGCCGAAACCGCCGCCTCCACCGGAGTGCGAAATCGATCGACTTCGGTGCACGCAGACCGCCGTCGAGCGATGCGAAGATCAAGGTGAAGCGGGCATCGTGTGGGCAGTTGCCAACGATTGCGCCACAGCCGGCCTCATTTGCGTTCCGGGCATTTACGAATGCAAAAAATGCGTTCCCAATCAAACGGCGTGTAGCGGAATCGACGTGGTGCGTTGCGATGACGCGGGCAACGAAACAACGCTGGTCGCCACATGCGACTACACCCAAGGCATTGCGTGTCGCGCGGGAAATTGCACGGATCTTTGCGGGCGCGCAGGCGTCGAGAAAAGCAACGTTGGTTGCGAATATTGGGCGGTCGATCTCGACAATGCGATGATCGATAGCACGAGCAACGCAGCCGCCCAGCAATTCGCCGTCGTCGTCTCCAATCCGCACACGGACGTCGTGGTCACCGCACGCATTTTTCAAGACGACGGAGCCCCCGGAGACCCGCCCGCCCCGTACGAGATTGCCACCTCGTTCATTGCGCCGCGCAATCTGGTCGTATTCAAGCTCGGCCCGCGCGAAGTCGATGGCAGCCCCGAAGGCCAATACAACACGGGAACGCACACTGCCCTCACGCGCCACGCTTTCCGCATCAAGACCGATTTTCCCGTCGTCGCATACCAATTCAATCCGCTCGAAAACGTATCAGTTTTCTCGAATGACGCCTCGCTGCTCAAACCCCGCGAAGCATTGTCGTTCGGCAACGAAGGAGCGCTCGTGACGTCCTACGTCGTCGCAGGTTGGCCGCAAACGATTGCCATCACCGACGATCCCGATACCAACTTCAGCTCGAATTACCCCATCAATCTGCGCGCATTCTTGACCATCGTCGGCACACAAGCCGACACCACAATTCGCGTACGCACGAAAGCTCGAATCGTAGCGGGCGGTCCCGTCGCGGAAACGCCAGTGAATGGCCTCATCGAGACCAAGATCGGTGCATTCGACGTGCTGAACCTCGAGACCGCCGACTTCAATGCAGACTTCACGGGCACGTTGATCGACGCCGACGCGCCGATTGCGGTATTCACGGGCGGAGAAGCATCCGACGCGCCCAAGTTCGACAAATTATCCCAACGCCGCTGCTGCGCCGATCACCTCGAAGATCAGCTCGATCCCATTCGTACGGCCGGAAAGTCATTCGCGATTGCGCACAACCCAAGCCGCACCCGAATGGTTAATGCAGCCGGAGCGCTCACGGCGGAAATCCCCGAGCCAGATTACGTACGGTTTGTCGCGGCATCAAAGAGCGGCGCGAAAATCAAAACGACATTGCCCGCTCCGGATGACGTCATCGAATTGGGCTGGCTCGGCGATTTCCGTGAAGTCACAGCCTATCGCGACTTCATGGCAGAGAGCAGCGAGCCCATTCACGTGGCGCAAATCATGGGCAGCCAAGACGCCGTCGGTGTCAAACGCGGCCTGCCCGGGGGCGATCCCAGCTTGCTCATCGTTCCACCGCTGGAACAAGCCAGGCCCGATTACGTATTTCTCACGCCGGACAAATACGCTTTCGATTACATTACGGTGGTCGCGCCGGTCGGAGCGGGCGTCGTCCTCGACAGCAGCATCTTGTTGCGACCCGAGGTTTGCGACGTGCAGCCCGCCGATGGGTTGACCGTGGAAGAACGCGGCGGCAAGGAGCCGACGCATTATGCATACCACTGTCAAATGAGCTTCCCGATCATCGATCCGCTCACCAATCCGGTGACGATCAATCCGGGTAACCAAAACGACGGCGTCCACACCCTCAATGCCGGTGTGCCGATATTGGTAAACGTGGGGGGATTCGATGCGTACGTGAGTTATTCGTACGCGGCGGGGACCGAATTGCGCGCCATTGCAGTGCCCGAATGAAGCCGGGGCGGGTGAGCGCCCCGGCAAATATACACCTATCGCTCAGGGAAGTGCGAAGAGCTGTCCGAGCAGCGTGACCGTCTGATCCGCTGCAATCGACGGCAAAAGCGCTGTGTCGGCAATGTTCGCAATCACCTTCGTGATGTCGTGGTCGACAACGCCCGACTGCGCCCAAACCTCGGCCTTGGGTGCGGTCATGTACACCGAATACGAATGATGTTCGGATCCGGGGCGTTCGCCAATGATGTGCAAAATCGCGCGCTTGCTCGTCTTGTCCGCGATTTGCCCAAAGAGGATCTCGCCAGCGTGATAACCCGCTCGCACCCGACCCGACGTGCACACGATATGCTCGGGCGCGACCTTGTATCCAGCCGCTTCGAGCTTCGTGCGTGCGTCCGTCAGATAGGGCGCAAGATGATCCTTGTCGGTGATCGCATACGCATTCAAACCGTCCGAGATCATGATTTGCACGTCGTATGCACCCGCCTGTTGCGTGCGCAGCGTTTCGAGCACCGTGACGGCGTCGTCCTTGATCTTCTCGCCCGTCGGCGGATGCAGAATGTAATCGTCGCGATCCTTGGATCCCGTCCACACAGTGACGGCATTGGCCACGGTGTTCGCAAAGTCGGCCGGAAGATTGGCAAAAATGCTCTTCTTGCCATCTTCATAGAGGGTGCGGATGTACGCCTCCATTGCCGGATTCATGTCCCACGGATTTGCTCCATGCCCGTCGGCAATGAAAACACCGCGCTTCTTGATGTCGTCCAGAATCGTCTGCGTCGCGGGATCGTCGATGATCTCCTGCTCCGTGCGCAAGTCGCCCTTTTTCTGAAGATACTTGGCGTACACGTACCGGACGTTGCCGAACCATTGTGTGGGTTTTCCAGCGGCATCGATGACGCCGAGCGTCTTAAAAAACTCCCACACCTTGTCCTCGACCTTGTAACCAAACTTGTCGCGGATACGAACGTGATCCTGGAATGCAGTCGTCAGATACGAGAGCATCGGGTCGTTCTTCGTGGGCAAACCCATCAAGTACGCAGGGTTTGCCGGCATGATCTGATCGATGCACCAATCGAGGTCGTCGAGCGAGACGCTCATGTGCAGCGTCGAGCAAATATCGAGGCCGATGCACAAACCGTGCAGTTTGCCCATGACGATGTCTTCGAGGCAGCAGCGCACGAGCTGCTCTTTCGTGCGGAAAATCTCCGGACCGATGAAGCCCGCGACGTCGTTCAAGTGCACCCACGGGCTCGCCATGCCTCCCGCAGCCTGCTGCGCATCGCCAACGGCCCCTGTGAGCGCCCGGGCAAACCCGTACTTGCGCGACTCGTGGATGACCATGTCAAACCCATCGCCATGGCCGTTCGTCGCGTCCGCACCCTGCCCCGTTTCAAAGTACAAACCGTATTTGCCTTCGCGATTGGCAGCGTGATCGAGCATCTTCTGGGTCGTCACATCGAACGTGGCATTGGCTCCATCGGTGCTTCCCAAGCTCTGGAACCAAAGCTCCGTCGAGCCGGGGAATTGCTTTTCGACCTCGGCCTGCACGTCGATATGCGACAAACAGCAATGCGGCATGAGATCCGCAACGCCGAACGTGTCGAGCGCATCCTTCAAGGTGAGCTGGATTTGATGCACGCTCGCAACTTCGCTCGAAACGGGGTTGTTGCCGAGCAACACATCGCCCACTGCAAACGCCCACCCATTGAACACCTGCCAGAGAATGTCGACCGGATCGTCCGTCGGCGAATTGGGCTGAATACGCGCGCCCATGTAGCCCTTCGCCCCGATGCTCGTCCCCGGAAGCGTATTGAACACGGTTTGTCCGACCTTGGTCAGCTCGTCGTTGGTCATCAACTTGACGACCATGCCGATGAGGTCACTGGACAAACCCACCATCACCGCTTTGATCTCAGCTTCGGACTTGGTCAGCAACATGTCCTTGAGCTGCCCCATCGTCATGTCGCGATTGGCGTCGAGAACCGCCTTGTCAGTCGCAGACAAAACCAACTTGTAGACGTCGTCGTCCACCATGGGTTTGTCCGCGAGCGGCCCGATCTTCGTGTTCGCGAGAAGCGTCCTGGCGAAACCACGCGTGGCCTCGTTCGCAGCCGAAATGCCGAGAGATTCGTCGCCTTCCTTGTATTCGTTCGCTGCACCAATGATCGCCTTGTACAGCTCGTGGTCATACGCGCCCTTCTCGCGCTGAATGAACGCGAAGATGTCCTCGCCCGCGTTGATGCCTTCAATGCAAACCTTGTCGGGCACTTCGCACAGTCCAAGCGCAGCGGCGGGCTTGACGGGGTCCGGATCCGGGGTACACCCCGCCACGACCGCCGCAGTTCCGCCGAGTAGCGAAAGGACAAACGTTCGCCTGCGCAGCGCAAACGGTGCCGCCTTCTTCGGGGGACTCGCGAGCGCGAGAGCAGGAGAAGCCTGCTTGATGGTTCGAGTTCGAACGGATTGTCGAGCCAGCGTCTTCATCGTATTTGCTCCCATGCAAGGTAAGAAGAAACGCTCGCCGCACGAGCTGTTTCGCCGCGGCAAACGATGTCTCCCATGTAGTCCACGACGTTCATGATACAGGCTTGTGCGCTAGCGATGCAACGCCTGTTAACCACGCTCTAAGGACAAATGTTGCACCTAGGTGGCTGGTGTCAAACTGCTGCGCACCCGAAATCGTCGGTCGACATCGCTCGAAATCCAGGAGGATTCCTCGCTCCGTCGCCCTAGCTTTCGGGCGCTCGCGACGTTTGACACCAGCCACCTGGGACAGGATGCCAGCTAAACGCACCGCGTTACGTTGCCATCGTCGGACAAGTCGAAACGCGGACCAAGTGAATTCGATCCTACACGACAGGGACCAATAACCGGTCCATCCTATTTGGTGGGAAAGTCGAAATTCAGGAAAACATCGTGGGCAGTAATCGATTCATCTGCTCCACCTGCGCTTCGGCACGCACCCGACACGCTTCGAGCCGCGCCCGAAGTGGGCCTTTTGCGTCCCGAGCGCCCTGGCGAAATACCGCCGCCGCTCTTTCGTGCGTGAGCTTCAATAGTGGCGCCAATGTTTTCTGTTCGACTCGAAAAGGCGAATCCAGCAGCACGAGACACGCTTCGGCGGCTTCGCGAAGATCGCGCGCCCCGAGAGCATCCGCTACCGGAAGCAATTCAACGAGTGAACGTCGAAGATTGGAGCGACCTTCCTTGGGAATGCTTTGCGATTGCTGCATGAAGAGTGCCGAAGCATTTAGCTAGCAGCGTCCAGGTCGCTAGGCCAAGAAAACTTCGCGCAAGGTTCAAATGCACCAAATCACGCAAAAAAAACGAGCAGGGATTACGCGTCCGTAACCCCCGCTCGCGAGCACATCGGCGTCCCCCCCGAGCCACCGACAACGCTCGTAATTCTTATGACACATGACGCGCCCCGCGTCTCGTCACGCCCGCAAAATACTGTTGTGGATTTGTCTGTTCACCCGCAGGCGGAATCGACAATCAATACGTATTGGACGGAGAAACGTTTTGGTCGAATTGCGCCGGCTCGTCATCCAAAGCCGTATCGTTCGTCGTCATTGGCTGAAAATGCGCGTCTTCACGCGGCACATCGATTCGTGACGATGCCGCAAAAATCGCCGCGCTCATAATCGATATGCTGCCCGCTATGAGCGAAGCGCTATATCCCCAGCACATCGAAAGCAGCGTACCGCCAAGCCACGCGAATGCCGTCAACGTGCCCGCAAAACCGATAGCGCACGAACACGCGCGCACGCCCCACGTAGATGCAATTCGCACGGCAAGCCCGAGGGATACGCCCAAGCCACCCCCGACGGTTCCGATCATCGTCGAAAAAATTCCAATTCGCGCAAGGAGCGGCAAATCGATCGTCAGATCGAGAATATCATCAAACGCCATGAGCAACGGAGCCATGAGGAAACTCGTCGCCAACGCCCAACGCTGCAAACCTGCGCGAATGTCGTCCTCGTCGAACCTACGCCCCAATCCTGCACCGAGCGATAAACTGAAAAGAAACACGAGCGGCAAAAACAAGCCCGCCACGTCCGGTCGCCCGACCATCGGCCCCATTCGACCCATGAATGCATGAGCAAGCAGCACTATCGACATCGCGACGGCAGCCAACGATATCGACACGCGGGTCACGGGCGGACGAGACTGATATCCCCAAAAACGTCCGGAAAGCCCGAGGGACACGAGCAACGTCAATAAAGCCGCAACGACCGCAAACATCGACCCGAACGTCACGACGAGCAGCACGCGTTGACGTTCCACCATGCCGCGCGCGTCGAGCATTGCCTGGAAAACACGTCCTGGGGCGGCCGTGAAATGCCAGAAAGGACGATCCTCCGTGGGAGGTCGTAGATCAGCGGTCTGTCCAAGCGAAACGCCCAATGGATTCAATCCCGCCATGATCGCCCGACGGCCTTCGTCTTTGACGGCGTCCGGTGAAGCCACTTCAGCAAACTTGTGCCGCCGACAATGCGTGCGCAGCGTGTTCAGCTCGTCCTGTTGCAACGACGAACGCTTGACGAGCACCGTAACGACCTTGTCCTTCGCACAGCCAAATACATGCGCGGAAGGCGACGTCGAGCCTTTGGCGCGCAACGCATGCGCAACGAGCGCCAATACCCGATCCAACTCCGCATCGGGCCTCGAAATGGTCAGCGTTCCATCGACAGCCAATGCCGCCAATAAGTCCTGCACGAATTCAGTCGTGAGCGTCGAATTCGGCACCGCCGCGAGCGCCCCCACGGAAGCCGCCGAATGCGTCTCGGTAAAACCCAAAACAATACGCTGAAACGTCTGCAGATGACGGCGGACGTAATTCCTCGCGCCCTCGACGGCAATCTTGACCTCGGGCTTATCGTAAAGCTCGCCGCTAAACGAATACGACGAACCTCGCATCACGTCGCGGGCAATGGTAACGTCCTGCTCGACACCACGGACGTCCTTCTGCCCCTGTCGCAATGCAGCGCGCACCTCGCGACCACCCCCTACGCCCACGACGAGCACCGGATCTTTTCCTCGGTGGAGCAAATACGCCATCTCGTCCGGCGAGAGCGGCGGGAGCTGCTTGCCGTCCACAATCGAGGTTCCAAACGTCCCGTCGACCCGCAAGAGCGCGCTGTTCGATTGGGGTTTGTCCACCGTGTAAAACCCACGGTGGGTCCAAATCTGCGTCTCGAACCGCTCGATGCCCGTCCACCGCAACGACGCGAGCTTCAGGTACGGCGCGCCAATTTCGCCCGCGAGCACGACGGACGAGCCAAGGACGAACGTGATGACGAGAGAAAGGTTTGCCCGAGCGCCGTCGTCATCAAAACGCGAAGCTCGTGCGAAAAGAAGCGCGGACAAACTGAACGTAACGGCAACGCCCAAGCCGATGCGTGCCGGGCCAAACCGCATGAGGAACGCAGATGCCACGACCGCACATGCCGCCGCGACAAACGCCATCTGAAGCACCGCGCCCGCCTGTCGCTTCGCCATGCCGAGCGCACGCGAAAACAAGGCTCCCACAAGGACAAACGGGAGCAGCGAGGTGCCAAGAAAAAGCGCTAGGTCCTTGAGCGCAAGCACGTCGAAGTTGTCGACGCTGCGGGCACGAATGCCGAAGATGACCGTGAGCGCTGCGGCAGGAGCGGTAAACGCGGCGATGTGCGCGAGAGGCGCAGCACGAAACAGGTTCGGCCCCGCTCGCGTCGCAAACACGCCTACGAGCGCACCAAGACCCGCACCGAGCGGGAAAAGAGCCGCCCACAACAGGCCGAAATGCTGGCCGAGCAGCGCGGAAAACATCCGCACAAGCCCGATCTCGAGCACCACCGCAGCGAACGCGAATAGCGCAACGGCCCCAGCGATGGCCCTCGATTGTCGAACGGACATGCGTGGATCGACGTCTATCACGCATCGGGACTCGTTGATCTCGCGAATGTCGACTCCGCCCTACGAGCACGAACGGATCCACGTCCCGAACGCCTAACGCTCTTTGCCCAACTGAACAAAAGGCCATGGCTTGAGCAGCGCAACAGGCGCCGACGGGCCGCTTTGACGCAAGGCGCGCACACACTCGTCCACGAGCAACCTGCGCGGACCAAACGCAGTTCCGTTGGCCGCATCCGCATCCATGAGCCGTGAAGGCGTGTCCCTTCCGAAGTCGTCAGGATGTCCAGGCTCGTCGAGCAGTACATGCCCAAGCTCGTGCGCCAACGCGAAACTAGCCCGATCCGCTCGAAGCGCCGCGCGATCCTCGATCAGTACGTTGCGCACCGCGCCTCCATCCGCACCGATGAAGCTTTCGCCAATACGACCACCACCACCGAAGCTTGGAACGACAAACACCTCGATCGAGGAAGGATCGCCGTCGTCAAAAGCCTTGATGAGCGCCCGTTCTTCAACCGTTCCCGCGATGGCGTCGACATCGCCGAAGTGCTGCAAACCATCTTCGAGATCAACACGTCCAATACACGCGGTGAGCTGAGCATCCGTGCTGATCGGGCCCGCCGCCGGAGGCTCGACGAGCGCAAGCTCGCCTGATTTGCGCCGCACCAGAACATCGGAACTGCCCCGCACAGCCGAACCAATGACGGCGTTGTCCGATACGCGTGCAGACAAACCCGCCTTGGTGATCGCCGCCGCGAGCACTCGCGCCGCCCCCGCAGGTGTGACGCCTTTTTCGATCGCCACGGACACCTCGCGACCATCGACACGCACACGCACTTTGCCCCCACCTGCCGCGGACAAACCATGATCACATCCGAGCGCCACGAGATGCGGCTTCGGTGGATCGACGATCGCCACTTCAAGCTCCGAAGGCGGTCCAAAACCAATCCCACACGCGGCCCAAAGCGCACTCGCTTGCGCCACTTCCGCTCGTGCCAACGACAGCGCGCCCGCATCGTCACCGCCCACAGGTGGCGGGCCACCCATGGTGGGTCGAACAAGAAAAACCCTCAGCCGCCCGCGATATCGAACGATCGATCCAAGCGACGTGATCCGCGGACCTCCCACACGCAAACGCCCAAGCTTGCGACCATCCGCAGGAACGACGACTTCGACCGCACCACCAAGAACCGCGCGAATCGAACGCTCGACACTCATCGGATGATCACGGTCGATCTCGTCCGGCACGACTCGAATCGGAGACGTCGATCCACACGCAAGCGAAGCCGGCGTTCCGTCTGGACAAGGCACCGAGCCAAACGTCACCGAATCGAGCACGTCGAGCACGCCGCCGTTTGGATCACGTCCAACAAGTCTCACGAGCGGGGGCAAGTCGTTCGCAGCGCCCATCAGGACAAACCGCAACGCATCGGTGTTCGTGGTTTTACCGTACGGACTGCCGCTCACCCGTTCAGGTGGCATTCGCTCGAACGAGGCATGCGAACGAACGGGATCGACTGGTTTGTCTTGACCGTCCATCGGTCGTACATCGATGGCCGCAAACGTGAAGGTTTGTCCAAATGCATCCACCTCGGCCTGACCCGGACGAACCGCTTGCACGGACACGCGAGCCGCACCCGCAGGCACCACAGCGCCGGTCCATGCACGACCATCGACGAGCAAGCGCACCGCATCACCACGCACGCGGATGGAGCGATCTTTCGACTTCGGAAGCGGCACCTCGAACAGATCGTTCGACGGTGAAACAATGTCTTGCTCGGCATCGGGCCGGCCATCGAGATCGTCGTCGTCACGATCGACTCCGAGGATGATCTCGCCAGCCGCATTTGCTGCGGGTGGACAAACGAGCTGGACCAGACAAACCAGCGCGAGCGCACGGACATACGTGCAACTCGCGCGGCCGATCATCGCCCCTCGATCGCCTGCGTCACGATGTGGAACTCGACGCGACGGTTCTTCGCACGACCTTCTTCAGTGTCGTTGGGCACGATGGGTTTGCTGGTACCAAAGCCCTTGGAAACAAGCCGTTTACGAGCAACGCCGTGGTTGGCCAAATAGTTCAACGCGGATTCGGCACGCAGCTCCGAAAGCTTCTGGTTGTGCTCGTCGGTGCCCACGTTGTCCGTATGGCCTTCAACGCTGA
>CAZETM010000020.1:0-32698 GCA_964514885.1 uncultured Polyangium sp.
AGGTCTGTCTCGGCACCGTCGTCGGTGACGTACACCTCGCCGTGCTGATACGGCGACATCGTGCCCGGGTCGACGTTGATGTACGGGTCGAGCTTGATGTGAGTCACGCGCAGTCCGCGTGCCTCCATCAGCGCACCGATGGACGCGGCACCAAGGCCTTTGCCGATCGATGAAACAACTCCACCCGTGACGAAGACGAATTTGGTCCGCTTGCTCATGACCACCGCTCCGGCCCGGCGTGTTCTACGAGCCGCGCTCGGCTCTTCGTGACTGCCGGACGACGCTGCTCGCTCATCAGAGGTGCACGCTGCCCGACTCGTTTCGGGGCGCAGTCTAGGCGTCCCGAGTCCCTAGTCAACGCGCAGACGCAGTGAATGTGAACTGAGCGTTTGGCGCGCCGTAACCGCGACGAAATTTCCGACACTTGCTAGACTCGCCGATCCCGGTTGCACGATGCGACTCGCACGTGTTCTTCACTCGCAATCGCCCGCTCCGCTCGTCGCACTCGAGCGTGATGGATGCCTTTACGATGCTGCCGAGCTGGATAGGCACTTCGGCTCGCCCGTATCGCAAACCGTCCCGTTCGACACGTCGGACTTCCACCTGCGCGTGTTCGCTCTGCGCGGGGTCGGTCTGGACAAACTCGACGATCACCTTCGCGGAGGCGATAGGCCCACGGAAGCCCGTTTGTCGAAAGCTAACCTGCTGTGGCTGCCGCCGTGTTCGTCCGACCGAGTGCTCTACGCACAGCTTGATGCTCTGCCGCGCCCAGGTGCTTTGGATGAGCTGCCTCGGTATCACCTGGGCAACGCTCGAACATTGTATGCACACCAAGAAACGGTTCCGTTTCCTCACGACGAACAACAGCCCGAAGCCGATGTCGTCATCGCCGCGCTCATCGGCGAAGAGCTACGTTCGAGCACGGTTGCCGAAGTCGAAAACGCGATCGTCGGCTACTCGATCCTCGTGCGTTGGGTCGCGCCAAATGCAGAAAAACGCGGCGGACATTCGCACGGTCGAGACTTCGCGACGTCCCTCGGCCCATTGCTCGTAACGAAAGACGAAGCAGGCGACATCGAACAAGCCCGCGTGCGTTTACGCGTCGCAAGCGACACGCGCGACCTGGTTGTCCGTCGAGATAGCGATTGGTCGCTCACTGAAGCGATCGCTTTCGTCAGCAGACACGTGCCGCTCGCACCTGGTGACTTCGTTGGAGCTCAACCGATTGTCGGTGCACGCGCGGCCATTCGTGAACTGGGTTTGTCTTTTGGTACGACGCTAGAAGTGTCGGTGGAACGCCTTGGAAAGCTCACGTCGCGCCCGGTGCAGGGACCAGAGCCACCGAGCTGTCGCAAAGCGCGCTGATCAGAAATTCCCGACGACCCCAAAGCCGATCATGTTGCGACTCACGATCGGGATTGGCGCGAAAAACCTTGCGGCTTCTGGCTTCGGCTGCGGCGCCTGAGCTTGGGTCTTCATCACGAGCCCTTGGGTGACGAGCGCCAAGCCTCCAATCTGCGCCAAGCCCGCAACGCCGTACACGAAGATGCGACCGACGAGCTCAGGAGCGCACTCCGTCGAGCCGAACTCGACACACGCGTTTTCCGGCATCGCGATGAACGGACCTACGACGGGGATCTGCAGCTTCAGAATGCCCGGTTGATCAGGCGCCAGATACGATGCCAGCAGGCCTCCGCCATACGCTGCCACCGTCAGGCCAAGCCCTCCGGCAATGAGCTTCCACCTCACCGACGAAGGCGGATATCGAGGCTCTTCGGGCGCATCTTCCTGCGCCATACATGGCGAGGTCGCGAGCCCCAGAGTGAGCGCGATCAAAAACGCAGAACGTTTCATCACGAGTTACTTCTTCGCCGGCAAAATGATCTTCTGCCGCCTGACCAGCGGCTCGCCCTCGAACGGCAAACAATATTCGCCGACGAAGGAACGCTTGATGCACGTCTCGACCGGCGTGCCCGCAAACGGAGCAAGCACCTCGGCATCGACAGCTTTGCCGATCTTGCCATCGAACGTGACCTTCACGACGCCTTCACCCGTCGGCGCGTTGTCGACGACCTGCGTACAGTTCGCAGCCTTTTTCTCGCCACGCGTCAACGCGATCTCGATCTGCTTTTCCTGATCGGCGTTGAGCTTCATGGGCTCGGCAGCACCCGTCCATTTCTCAGGTTCCTCGACGGGCTTCGAATCGCCGCTCGAGTTGGAGTCACTGTTCGACGGTTTGGGCGGCTGCTGGTCGAAGCCGTATTCGTCACCCACTTGCTTTGGTGCTCCGCCGCATCCGAGCAGCAGTGCAGCAGCCGAAAGCGATAGAGCGATGGTGAAAGTCTGCGAGGTCGAAAATCGAAGTGTCATAGGCGCGTCCTCCCCGGTAGAGGTCGAATTTATCTGACCCTAGCAAGCAATTGGCCGGGCGCACAAAAGATGGCGTGCGCCGTGACGAACCCACCGAAGAGCATCGACGTCGGATGGCCGCGCCCGGCCCGGACGTTGTAAGAACCAATCATGTGGATCCGCTCGCCTTCGACGTCGTTTCTGCAGCTCGCGCGTGGTGATCACCGCCGCAAAGCGCTCGTTTTCGCCGCCCTCGTGACGCTCTCCTCCGTCGCGTCTTTTGCCAATCCTGCCCCCGAGCCTCCCCCCGCGACGAGCGTTTCCACTCCCGCCGCTGACAAAAAGGTCAGCTCCATCGAGCAGGCGATCGACAAGCTCGAGAGCGAAGTGAAAAGCTGGGGCGGGTCGGTTGGCGTGGCCATCGTCGACATCGAAACGGGAAAGCCCATCGCCGTGCGTAACGAGCACGCGGTGAAAAACCCTGCGTCGAACGCAAAACTCGTGACTGCGTTTGTCGCACTGAAACAGCTTGGACCTGCGCATCGTTTCAAGACCGGTCTGTACGGCAAGCTCGATGGCGATCGCGTTCCTGAACTCGTGCTGCGCGGAGACGGCGATCCATCGCTCGATGCAGGTCACTTGTGGAAGCTGACGCGCGAGCTGCTCACGGCAGGCATCAAGCGCGTGGGCACAGTGCTCGTTGATCAAAGCTACTTCGATGAAAGGTTTGTCCCGCCAGCCTTCGACGAACAGCCCCACGAATGGGCTCCGTTTCGAGCCAACGTGTCGGCCGTCGCGCTCGATGAAAACACCGTGACGCTTTCGGTGCGCGCGAACAGCAAAGGCAAAGATGCAAGCGTGCGTGTCGATCCCCCAGGCTTCGTCGACATCGTCGGGACGGTGAAAACAACAGCGAAGTCTGACCCGGAAAAACTCACGCTGGAGCTTGTTACCAAGGGCGAACGGCTCGTGGCTCAAGTCGGAGGACACATTCCAGAAGGCGGCCGAGTGATGCGTGTGCGCAGGCGCGTGGACGATCCGCGGCTTGCTCCGGGACATGCACTGCGCGCGATTCTCGAATCCGCAGGCATCACCGTCGAAGGCCCGGTGAAACTCGGAGGCGCGAAAGAAAAACGTCAGCTCGCGTCGCACAAGTCCGAGCCACTCGGAGCCCTCATCGGTGCGCTTGGAAAAGACAGCGACAACTTCTTCGCCGAGATGATCTTCAAGTCGCTCGCGGGTGGAAAGAAAGGCGGTCCGGCGAGTGCCGATGCAGCAGCGTTACTCGTCACGGGGATGTTGAAAGACGTCGCTGCATTCGAAGAAGGAGTCGTCGTGAAAAACGGCTCGGGGCTCTTCGATGCGAACCGCACGACACCATGGGCCACGGTGCTTCTTTTGCGATCGGCGCTGCGCGATACGTCGATTGCGTCGGACTACGTTGCACATCTGGCAACAGGCGGCGTCGATGGAACCTTGCGCGGTCGATTTCGTTTGTGGTCAAAGCAAGGTGCGATTCGAGCGAAGACGGGAACGCTCAACAGCATCGCCTCGCTTTCGGGTTACGTCCTCGCTCCTTCTGGGCGCAGTCCGCTCGCGTTCTCGGTCTTGGTGAGTGAGATCTCGGGGAAGGTGAGCGCGGCACGACCGCTCATCGACAAGGTTGTCGACGCGGCGGCGAAGGAAATCTGGACGGATCGTTAACCGCGCAGCGATTGCTCTAGTTGCGCCAAGTTTGCCCGGGACCATGCCGCACGAGCAGCGATGCATGACATCGGGATCATGGTGTGCGTGAACAAAAAGCAACGGGCGCTTCGAGTGAAACGCCCGCGCTATGGTTTGTCCTGGTGAGGTTGGTCTCAGTAGTAGTCGCGCATCTGCTTGCGAATCTTCACGAGCGCTTGCTCTTGAAGCTGCCGGATACGTTCACGCGAGAGGTTGTACTTGTCGCCGATCTCTTTCAGCGTGAGTTCGTCCTCGTCATCGAGACCGAACCGCCACCGGATGATGCGCGATTCGATCGGCGTGAGCGTCGTGAGCAGCCGCCGCACTTCGTCGCTCCACTTGCGATTGGCAAGGTGATCGAACGGCGAGAGCGCGTTTTCCTCTTGGAGGAAGTCGATGAATTTGCGTCCATCTTCATCGCCGACAGGACGATCGAGGGAGAAGGGAGTTTCTGCGTAGAAATCCTTCACCTTGTCGAGTTTTTCGCGCGGAACCCCGGTCTCTTTCTCGAGCTCTTCGATCGTCGGCTCATGCCCCGTGCGCGCGATGATGGCTTGCGTGGCTCGCGCGACGCGGTTGTACGTGTCGAGCATGTGCACCGGGATGCGGACTGCACGGCCTTTATCCGCAAGAGCACGGCTGATCGCATGCCGAATCCACCACGAAGCGTACGTCGAGAAGCGGTAACCACGGTTGTGATCGAAGCGCTCGACGGCTTTCATGAGGCCGATGTTGCCTTCCTGAATCAGGTCGATCAGGGGCAAACGGCCACGGTTGTATCGACGTGCGATGGACACGACGAGACGTAGGTTTGCTTTGACGAACCGGTTTTTCGCGTTGTGTTGAGCTTGGAAAGTGCGCTCGACTCGATCGAGGTAACGCCGGTAAGCGCCGGACATCGGGAGCGTCGGACGAGCCGGACGCAGGATGCCTTCTTCGTCATCGCCAATCGTGTCTTCTTCGAAGTCGGGCTCGCGCACGAGGTCGCGAGCAATGCTGCTGGCTCGCCCCATCCACAAGCGATCCGAATCGGGCAAACGAATGACCGTCGCCAGTTCGCTCGAAAGCGTTCCCCACTGTTTTTCCTGTTCAGGGGCGAGCTTGTACTTTTGCTTTTTCGCGTGCCGCACGAGCTTTTGCAGCTCCTGAACCTGCGGCGCTTTGACTTCGTCCTCGCCTGCCTTGGTGACGTCTTCGGTGAGTGCCTCGAGGACGTACTCAGCCGCGGGCAAATACGAAAGAAGAGCAACCCAGTGGTCGATTTCCGTGCGTTCGACCATGCGCGCCGTATCGAGCTCCTCTTCGGGGCCCATCACGGGATGCAAAGCCATGTCGCGGAAATACCGCGCAAGCATGGAGTCGCCGCCGCCTTCTTCGATGTCTCGCAATTCACGCTCGGTGTGGCGCGGCGTATCGGGACGACTCAGCGGGCTGAACTCGAGATCAATGAACTCGGCTGCCGTCGGCTCGGGCTCTTCCGCTGCACGCGGGGGACGAATCGCCGCCGGCTCCTCGCCGCCGCTCTCTTCGTCGATGATGCCAAGGTCCATGTCACCGGCGACAATCGGCTCCTTGCTCGGAGACGACGGCTTGGCGCTCGCGCTCGTGACCTCGTCGTTTAACTCAGCGACGGCCGTGGGCTTTTCGTTTTCCTGCTCTTGGGGGCGTCGATCCGAGGCGGTGACCACTCGGCGATTGGGCGCACCGGCAGGACGATGACGTCCGGCTCCGAGCGCAGGCAATGCACCAGGGCGCGAAGACTTTGCGGTAGGAACGCGGGTCTTCGAGCCCGACATGCTCTTGGTGGTGGGGCGAGGTGCTTCCGTGCGGCGGGCTGTCGACGTGCTCATCGTGCTCTTCGTTGCGTTGGAGGGTTTTTCGTTCACTTCTTCGAGGTCGACCTTTCGAGAGTGGAAGCTCTCGTTCGGGTTGAGCAGAAGCCGTTTCGAACTCGTCGTCGGGGTTTCGGTGCTCGCCATGATTGCCTCGGACACGCCGCCCCGCGCAGGGCACAACGGGGGATGGGGCTCGTTGATTCCAACCGATTCGCCTCGAAGTGAACTTCGCGTGCCGAAGTGACCGTTCACAGATGCAATGCGAGAGGCAAGATCAGTCGGGTTTGGGAATTTATTTGCAATTTTCATGCCGGCAGGCCCTTCCGTGTCGGCACTTTGTTTCAATTGGTTCGGGTTCTTACTGTAAGAGTTACTCGGGACAGACGCGGTCGAGGCACAGGACGTGCGTATTTCCCCGGCGCGCTCAGCGTCAGAAGAACGACGGTTGCCTCGATCCTGGTCTCCACTCATGACTTTCTCGTTTTCCCGAAAAGGTGACACCGATCAGCCGGCGCCCTATCCATCGTTCCATCGTCCCACGCGTCTTCGACGAACGACGCTCACATGTGAAATGTCCGAATAATGCTTGCAGGCGTCGCTACTTTGGATGACCACACGCAAGCTTTGCTTTCTCGCGTCCGAATGTTTTCGGCAGGATGTCGCGGGGAGGCAACTTGCTTCCTTGATCGCGGTTGTCGAGCCCCCACGAGCTGCCGCATCATCCTATTTTTTCTGTTTCGATCGGACTCGGGCTGTCCCGTGTAAAGACCACGGGCGAAGCCTGATTCACATACGGCCAAAACCGAGCATTACTTCAGTGCAGAAATGCATGTCCACGTCGAACGACAACAGCCGCGGTTTGGACGGGCTATGCCATCGTTCGATCCGCCCCGACGAGCACATGATCTATCGGGTCCTTCATGCGGATATGCAAGGGCTGCACATCGCATTACTGAAGGATGACGATCGGTGTTCAGAATTGTGACAGGAACCGCGGATCGCTCTCGAAGAGCAAACGGATGTTTGGAATTCCGTACCGCAGCATCGCCAGGCGCTCAAGACCCAGCCCGAATGCAAAGCCCGTATACCGCTCCGGATCCAGTCCGCAGTTACGAAATACGTCCGGGTGAATCATTCCGCAGCCGAGTACTTCGAGCCAACCTGTGTTCTTACATACGCGACATCCCGCGTGGGTGCCATCGGGGCGTGCACAAAAAACGCACCCGCAGTCCACTTCAGCACCTGGCTCGACAAACGGAAAATAACTCGGCCGAAAACGTACCGGTATTCCGGGGCCATACAAACGTTCGATGAATGCCGTAATGACACCCTTGAGCTCGGCCATGCTGACGTGCTCGTCCACCAAGAACCCATCGATCTGATGGAACATGGGCGAGTGGGTGACGTCGTCGTCGCGGCGATACACCGCGCCGGTTCCGACCACGGCGAGCGGCGGCTTGCGCAGCGCGAACTCTCGAGCCTGCACGGTAGTCGTATGCGTGCGGAGCAGCAGACCTGGGCCTAGCCAGAAGCTGTCCTGCATGTCCGTTGCGGGATGATCAGGCGGGAAGGCGAGCTTGGCGAAGTTGTTCTCTTCCAGCTCGATCTCCGGGCCCGATTCAGCAACGAACCCAAGGTCTCGAAAGATGGCGAGCAGCTCGTCACGTACTTGCGCGATGGGGTGAAAGTGGCCCCGACCAACCTCGACTCGACCCGGCAAACTCAGGTCGTAAGGTGGTCCGCGTAGTTCTGCGTCCCGTGCCGCTCGAGCCATCTCGCGCAAACGAGCCTCGAAGGCGGCTTCTACTTCGTTCTTGAAGGAATTGACTCGACTTCCGACGGACGTCTTTTTGTCCCCCGGAACATGGCGCATGAGCGCAAGGATGGCCGTTAGGTCGCCTTTTTTGCCAAGCACTCGAGCGTGCTCGACACGGAGGGCTGGCTCGCTCGTCGCTGTCGCGAATGCATCGCGGTAGCGGGTACCGAGCGCTTCCAGACCCTCCTCGATGGCCTTGACGGGATCGTTGTCGCTCACGCGCCCGAGCCTCAGGTGGCCGTTGCGAGTTTGACGACGGCAGAGAAGGACGCCGGATCGTGGATGGCGATGTCGGAGAGGACCTTGCGATCAAGTCCGATGTTCGCCTTCTTGAGGGCGTTGATCAGGCGCGAATACGTGGTGCCGTTTGTCCGGGCAGCCGCGTTGATACGCGCGATCCACAGCTTGCGAAAATCCCGCTTCTTCAGGCGACGGCTGACGTAGCCGTACTCCCAAGCGTGACGAAGAACTTCGACCGCTTGGCGGAAACGGTTTTTTCTACCGAGATGGTATCCCTCGGTCTGATTCAGAACGCGGTTACGGCGGCGACGGGCTTTGAACCCACGCTTTACACGCGGCATATCGCTTTACCTCTTCCTTGCTCGTGGAGCTTCCAGCGGCTCAGCGATACGGGAGGAGGAGCTTCACGCGTACCTCCATCGTGCTGTGGACCATGTCGTTCTTGCGGAGACGGCGGCAACGCTTCTTGCTCTTCTCCTGCATCCCGTGGTTCAGGCCGCCTTTGCTACGGCGGATCTTGCCCGAACCAGTCACCCGGAATCGCTTTGCAGCGGCCCGGTTTGTCTTCATCTTGGGCATGGCTTGCCTTCTCGCTCTACGAGTGGGCTCGCGCTCTCCAAGGCCTCGTCTCGACCGTCGAGACAAAGTTCGAACCTAGGGAGATGCGCGGGCGGCGTTTATGGCGGAGACCGGCACAGGTTGTCAAGGCCAGGGCGACGTTTTGCAAATCGAGGTGCTAGGCTCGCCGCCGAATGCTCGTCCGCGCCACGTTTGAGGAACCCGGGGGCAACGGGGAAGCCGTTCGCACCTCGGTGAACTTCCATGCAGGCCATTCCCTGCTCGAAGTCGCCAGGTCGAAAGGTATCTCCATCAACGCACCGTGTGGAGGTCGCGGAACCTGCGGCAAATGCCTCGTCCGGCTGCTCGCAGGAAACGCTCCGCCCACCAACGAAGACCGCGCAATCCTCAGCGAAGGAATGCTCCGCGAAGGCTTACGCCTGTCCTGTCGAGTCCGTCCACGCACGCCCGTGACGGTCGAAGTGCAAAGTCGCTTCGATCTACGTGCAGCTCCCGCCGTGACGCGCCGCCCAAGCACCACGACGCTCCCGAACCGAGTCATCGCAGCCGTCGATCTCGGATCCACCAGCGTTCAACTTCGAACGATCGATCCCGATACAGGCGAAGTGCTGGGCGAAGCATCGGTGCTGAATCGACAAGTGCGTCGTGGACACGATGTGATGACTCGTCTCACGCACGCACTCGAAGGCGACGCAGCTCGTGACGAACTGACTCACGACGCTCGGGAAACGTTGCGCTTGCTCGAAGAAGCTGCGCGAGGTCGGATCTTCGGTAAAGAAGGCGAAATCTCGCATTGGTTTGTTGCGGCAAACAGCGCGATGACCGCTCTGCTTTGGGGAGCGGACATCACGTCGCTCGCGGAAGCTCCCTACTACCCACCGTTCTTCGACGAGCGTTCTGGATCGCCCAAGGAGTGGGGTTTGTCCGGTGAGACCCTGACGACGTTCCCGCTTCTTGGATCGTTTGTCGGAGGTGACACGGCCGCGGCAATCATCGCGACCGATCTCGATCGACCAGGCTCGTCACGGATGCTCATCGACATCGGGACGAACACGGAGATCGTGCTCGCGCATAAAGGCGTGCTGTACGCAGCATCGACGCCGGCAGGACCCGCGTTCGAAGGAGGCAACATCTCGGTCGGGATGCGCGCGGAAGTCGGTGCGATCGTGCGGATCGAAGTGCGCGACGATGGTTCGATTCGGCCGACGACGATCGGTTCCGGTAAAGCAAAAGGGATCTGCGGAACAGGCTTGCTCGAAGTGCTTGGCGAGCTGGTGAAACACGGCATCGTGGCACGTGACGGAGCGATCGCTTCAGGTGCTGATCGGGTCACGCTTGCACGTGGCGTGGATCTTCTGCAGATGGACATTCGCGAGCTGCAACTGGCGAAAGGTGCGTTGCGAGCGGCGACGAAATTGCTTTGCCGAGTCGCCGAGATCAAAGACGCAGACTTGGCGGAAGTGCTTCTTGCAGGCGCGTTTGGTGCGAACTTGCAGCACGACATCGCGATCGGGTTGGGGATGTTGCCGGACGTGGATCCGTCGGCGGTGCGTCCCGTGGGCAATGCGTCACTCGATGGCGCGACGCTCTTCGCGCGGGATCCAGATGGCGCGCGAGCAAGGCTCGCTGACGTGCGAACGCGACTGGAGCACGTGGAACTTGCGATGCGGGACGACTTCCAAGATGTCTTCGTTGCGAGCTTGGACTTCTGACCAAACACGAAGACGCGGAACCAACGTCCAAGCGATTGCATCGACGTAACACGGCGAAGGTGCTAACTCGCCCGCCCAATGCCGCGCCGCGACGATCTAAAGAAGATCCTGCTCATTGGCTCCGGCCCGATCATCATTGGGCAGGCGTGCGAGTTCGATTACTCGGGGGCTCAAGGCGCGAAAGCGCTGGCCGCCGAGGGCTACGAGGTGATCCTCGTCAACTCGAATCCAGCCACGATCATGACGGATCCGGAGCTTGCACACCGGACCTACGTCGAGCCTCTCGATGTGCCCTCGTTGACCGCCATCATCGAACGCGATCGGCCTGACGCGATCCTTCCGACGCTTGGTGGTCAAACGGCTTTGAACCTCGCGCTCGCTCTGCATGACGAAGGCGTGCTCGATCGTTTTGGAGTCGAGCTGATCGGTGCAAAGCCGGCAGCGATTCGCAAAGCAGAAGATCGTCAGCTCTTCAAAGAAGCGATGGCGCGCATAGGTTTGTCTTGTCCGCGATCCGGGCACGTTAAATCGATTGTTGAAGCCCGAGCACTCGCAGAAACCTCTGGGCCTTGGGGCGAGCCTCTTGGCTATCCGATCATCGTGCGGCCGAGCTTCACGCTCGGAGGCTCTGGTGGCGGCATCGTTTTCAAACCGGAAGAGCTCGACGCGAAGGTGGCGTGGGCGCTCGAGCAATCACCTACGCACGAGACGCTCATCGAAGAGAGCGTGATCGGTTGGAAAGAGTTCGAGCTCGAGGTCATTCGCGACAAGGTCGATAACTTCATCGTCGTCTGCACGATCGAGAACATCGATCCGATGGGTGTGCACACGGGTGACTCGATCACGTGTGCGCCGGCGATGACGTTGACCGATCGCGAATACCAACGTCTGCGTGATGCAGCGCGTGCGGTGATGACCGAAATCGGTGTCGAGACGGGTGGTTCGAACGTGCAGTTCGCCATCAACCCGGTGAACGGCCAGGTGTTCGTCATCGAGATGAATCCGCGCGTGTCGCGTTCGAGCGCGCTGGCCTCGAAAGCCACGGGGTATCCGATCGCGAAGATCGCGACGAAGCTAGCCGTTGGGTATCGGCTCGATGAATTGACGAACGACATCACGGGCACGAGCGCCGCCTTCGAGCCGACGATCGATTACGTGGTCGTGAAGTGGCCTCGGTTCGCGTTCGAGAAGTTCCCGGGCGCTGAGCGACGTCTTGGTCCGCAGATGAAGAGCGTCGGCGAAGCGATGTCGATCGGGCGCACGTTTACCGAGGCATTGCAGAAGGCCGCTCGTTCGCTCGAGATTGGTCGCGATGGTCTCGATTCGTTGCTGCACAAAGTAGATTACCGACTGCTCGGAGGTGATCCGAACTCGACTCGTGACTTGCTCATGGACGCTCCGAAAGAGCCGTCCGTGCCGGTTACGTTGCCTCCAGCGAGCCACGAAGATCTGGTCGATGCGCTGCGAAAGCTCGTTGTCGTGCCTTCCGCGGATCGACTGTTTCACGTTGGCGATGCGATGCGTGTCGGGATCTCGCCTGAAGAGCTCAACAAGATCACGGCCATCGATCCGTGGTTCTTGAAGCAGATCTCGCGCATCGTGGATCTCGAGAAGCGACTCGAGAAATCTCCGACTGACGCAAGTCTGATCCGCGAAGCCAAGCGAAACGGTTTTTCCGATAAAACCATCGCGCGTCTGACGGGCACATCGGCGGACGAAGTGCGAGCCACGCGTCTCGCGCAGGGAACTCGTGCAGTGTTCGGTCGAGTCGACACGTGTGCAGCCGAGTTCATCGCGAAGACGCCGTACCTGTATTCGACGTTCGAGTCCGAGAGCGAAGCAGCGGTTTCCAGTCGTCGCAAAGTGATCATCTTGGGCGGCGGACCGAATCGGATCGGGCAAGGCATCGAGTTCGATTACTGCTGCGTACACGCTGCGTTCGCGCTGCGCGATCTCGGGTTCGAGACCATCATGGTCAACTGCAATCCCGAGACGGTTTCGACCGACTACGACACATCGGATCGTCTCTACTTCGAGCCGCTCACGTTCGAAGACGTGATGGCGATTTGTGACGAAGAGCGAACGGCCGGAGAGCTGGTCGGAGTCGTCGTGCAGTACGGCGGACAGACGCCACTGAAGCTTGCTGTGCCGCTTTCACGTGCAGGCGTGCCACTGCTTGGAACATCGGCAGACGCAATCGATCGAGCGGAAGACCGTGGACGATTCGATCAACTGCTAACGAAGCTCGGCTTGCGCAGGCCTCGTGCTGCGACGGCTGAAACCGTCGAGGAAGCGATCGAAGTAGCGACCTCGATTGGTTACCCGGTGCTCGTGCGTCCCTCGTACGTGCTCGGCGGGCGCGCGATGATGATCTGTCACGATCAACGTGATCTCGAAGCGTACGTGCATGCGGCCGTCGAAGCTGCGCACGAAGCCGGTACACGCACGATCCTCGTCGACGAGTTTCTCAAGGATGCGATCGAAGTTGATGTCGATGCGATCGGTGATGGTCATCAAGTCGTCATCGGCGGCGTGATGCAGCACATCGAAGAGGCGGGCGTTCATTCGGGTGACTCCGCGTGCGTGTTGCCGCCGTATTCACTGCCGCTCGAAGTGGTTGCATCGATCGAAGAGCAGACGCGACAGCTCGCGCTCGAGCTGGGTGTCGTCGGTTTGATGAACGTGCAGTTCGCGGTCAAAGGCACGGTGATCTACGTGCTCGAGGTGAATCCACGCGCATCGCGAACGGTTCCGTTTGTGTCCAAAGCAACGGGTAGGCCGCTCGCAAAGATCGCGGCGCAAGTGATGGCTGGAAAGACCCTCGCTGAGCTGGGCGTGACTGACATCGTTCGACCGCTGCACGTGGCGGTGAAGGAGTCGGTCTTCCCGTTCGCGAAGTTCCCAGGCGTCGATACGCAACTCGGACCGGAGATGCGTTCGACGGGTGAGGTGATGGGTATCGCAACGACTTTTGCGCACGCGTTCGGCAAAGCGTTGCGTGGTTCGGGCATGAAGCTGCCTTCGGGAGGATGCGCGTTCATCTCGGTGAAAGACGACGACAAGCCGGCGGCGTGTGTCATTGCGCGACGCTTGCACGCGCTCGGTTTCACGATCTTGGCGACGGCTGGAACTGCGGCTGCGTTCGAGCGAGCGCGTATCCCGACGACAACGATTCACAAAGTCGCAGAAGGCTCACCGCACGTCGTTGATGCGATCAAAGCGGGCAGCGTCTCGCTGGTCGTGAACACGACCGTCGGTGCTCGATCGATTCGTGACAGCTACGCGATTCGTCGGAATGCTTTGCTTGCAAACGTTCCGTATTTCACGACGATCGCTGCGGCGATGGCAGTCACGGAAGTCCTCGAGGCAAACAGGAACGACATCCAGGCTGGATACGCCGTGCGCAGCCTTCAGGAGTGGAACCCCAAGCGTTGAAGGCACACGATCTCGGCACCGAAAAGGAGGCCGCGCGACGGAAGTTTTCGAGGTGATGCCGATGGCTACGCCCGAAATCCAACTTCAATGGGGCCGTCGCGCGACCGCTGAGCATCGTGCAGCATCCCAACATCAGAGTCAATAGTTCTGGATATCGGGAGTAGCTTGACTTCGGGTGACCGCCGCAGCAGGATTGGAAAGTCAGAAGCACGTTGCTGCTGAACAAGCGAACCGCTAGCCTCAAACTATGACCAAGCAAGGCTGGCTGCGGTGCGTGGATGTTGTCAAAGGAATGTTCAGTGACGAGCGCGCGGTAGTGGTAGCGAAATCCAACGGAGTCGAGGAGTCCTTCTTCGTTCCTTCGAAGGACGTCGATGAAGAGCGACGCTGTGTTCGAGTCGCGGTTCGCGACGCAGACACGGTTTTGTGGGCAACGCTCCCAACACCTGATCACGTGACCATTCCAGTTGCGAAGTCTTGCGTCATGCTGACATGATCCTTTCAAATCGAGCCATCTTCGCTGCCCTGGATGAGGGACGTCTCATCATTGATCCTGAGCCGTCTCCACGCCTTCCTTCAGAGAGCTTAGGGGCTCTCTGCCCCTATCAGACATCTTCTGTAGATCTTCGACTCGGCAACGAGGTGTCGTGGCTCAAGAACAATCTTCCCATTACGCTCGCGCCACATCGAGGCAGAATCCCGGAACTGTTTGGCCGCAATTCTGACAGTCGAAACCTCACAAATGACCAGCCGTACATACTCGAGCGTAATAAATTTGTGCTAGCCACTACGCTTGAACGCGTCGCGCTACCATTCTTTGATGACGGACGGTGCCTTGCCGCGAGAGTCGAGGGAAAAAGCTCATACGCTCGATGTGGGATGCTCGTTCATTTCACGGCGCCGACTATCCATGCGGGTTATGACGGACGCATCGTCTTGGAAATCATCAATCTGGGACCGTGTTCCATAGAGTTGACTCCAGGAAAACCCATCTGCCAATTGATCATCGAAGAAGTACAGGGCGTTCCGATTCGGAACGACAGCCAGTTTCAAGGGCAAACCAAGCCCACCGGGGAGCGTTGACGACGCACGTGCAAGCTAGACAAAG
Source organism: uncultured Polyangium sp. (assembly GCA_964514885.1). Classification (GTDB taxonomy): domain Bacteria; phylum Myxococcota_A; class Polyangia; order Polyangiales; family Polyangiaceae; genus Polyangium. The sequence goes on from CAZETM010000020.1 coordinate 14,800, forward strand.
GCAGAAGTAGCCAACGTACATTCACGTGTGCTCATTTGTGTCCATGATTACTCCGTTGCGTGTCCTCGTCACTGTTGTCGCCTTTAGCTTCTTCCGCGCGCTCCTTCGCCGGCAACGCCGCCGCCAGCGCGACGGCCAACGCCGACGCAATGACGCTTCCGTAAAACAGAATGTCGATCGCACTGCCCGCAGAGGAGCAGTTCGCACCTGGTCCGATGCGAACGGCGAGCACTCCTTCGGGCAGCGGGGGCGGCGTCATGTTCTCGCCCCCGTCGTTCATCGTCACTTGCTCACCACGATGCGTTGATTGAAGGCTCGATCGACCGCTTCGCAGAACGTGCGGAACGCCGCGTATTCACCCGGGGCGACGCGCACTTTTCGGAAAGACAAACTCGTCTTCACCGTGATTTTTCCGGCGGCTTGTTCAACCGTCAGCTCGAAGTTGCCGAAGGGCGATTCGATCTTTTGCGGAGCCGGAAAACTGCGCAACTTGGCTCCAGCCGGAAGCTTCACCGCCCACTCTTCTTCACGTGTCGTGAGCGCTCCGATCACTACATCGAGCGTGCGTTTCGATGACGGCGCGAGCTCCGCAACGAGACGCGGTGAGATGCTTGCAGGCACGCTCAACGTGTCGTCTTCACTGCGCGCGAAGCTCGTGGCTTTTCCCTTCACACGCAGACGAACGGGTTGCTCGATGTCCTCGATGTTCGCGGCCTCGACGCCAACTTTTCCTGCGGTGAGTTCGAACGGGCCGAAGTCATCCGCGAAGTCATGCGTTGCGCGTTCTCGACGCGTGCCTTCTGCGAGATAACGACGACGCCAATCAGGCGCATACGCACCGGACACCTGCATGTCCGCAGCGATGACCGCAGATCCATCTTGCGCGAGCGTTACGTCGACATGTCTGCGTGTGACCGATTGGTCAGGCGGAGGATCGGGCAGCTTCACGTACTTCGGCTTGCCTTCGTTCACGAGCAAACCAATCGCGCCTCGATCCATCACGGGCAATTCGTTTGAGCCCGTATGTTCTGCAGTTCCATCCAAATACAGATCCATCGACGGCACGTAGACGATCGCGTGATCGAACGGCGCGAGGCTTGCCGGCTCCGGTGCGATGTCTCCACGCATCCGCGTGCGCAGCAGAACGATCGTCGACGAGATGCCCAGCTCGCGCAGCATCGTGACGATCAGCGTTGCCTTGTCTTTGCAATCGCCCCAGCCACGCGCGAGCGTTTGCGCTGCTCGTCGAGGACGAATGCCTTCGATGCCGAACTCGAGCGCGACGTAACGCGTCTCGGTCGCGAACTTGTAGATGGCTCGAACCTTCGCTGCGTCGTCCTTCGCGTTCTTGGTCAACTCACGAGCGCGTCTGCGCACTTCGTCGTCCACGTCGAACTGCTCACGCGCCAAGCCCCAGTACCACGCGCCTACCGAATCCCACGTGTCGAACGTCGACACATGCACGTACCCGAGCACCTCGGGCCAAGGCGGCATGTTCGGCTCTGGCGTCAGCGGAGGAACATCGTTTGACGTGAAACGATAGATGCGTTTGTCCCCGTCAACCTTCTCGTCTTGAACCAAGCCCGGGAGCTTGTTCGTACGGATGTAAAACTTTTTGTCCTTGGGCGTGACGAGGATGTACTCGCTGTTCGCGATCGGGTTGTCCTCTTGCAAGTATTCGACTTCGCCGAAGTAATCCGCGATCTCGTTGCGTGGAGCGACATCTTCGACGCGGTAACGCAGCTCCACCACGTCGCCTGCTTGCAGGCGCGGGAAGAGCACGCCGAACGTGCGTTGCGACGTGTACATCGAGATGGCCGGATTGTTCGCCGGGCCTTCACCACTCTCGATCGCTTCATCGATCTTCCCGTTCTGTCGGTAGACCTTTGCGGCTCGCAGATCGACCGTTTGCCGAGCTGCTTCGTACATGAAGCGATACTGGCGCCCCGAAGCTGCAGTCTCGTCCGTGAGCGGTTGAAATACGATCTGTCGGAAGCGACTCGCGAGGCCGTTCGGATACACCGTGGTGACCGTCAGGTTGCGCAGGTAGCGCATCGGATAGCCCTGCATCGCAACTGAGCGGCTTGGCAGGAACTTCTCGGGCGCCCACGCATACGCTTCATCCGTGCGCGGAGCTTTCGGCTGGATGTGCTCGACGTACTCACGCACGTCTTTCGCTTGCGGAGCGATCGTCAAAATTTGACGCAGCAAATCGAGCTGTTTGTCCGTATCACCAGCCTCGCCGTACACGTCGCTCAGCGCGCGAAGCGTTTGCACGTCTTCGGGCGCAATCATGAGCGCTTGTTGATACGTCGCCAACGCGCGGTCTTTCTGTCCGAGCGCGCGATAAGTTCGTGCTGCAACGGATCGCGCCCACGCCGAATCCGCTTCGACGCCTAGAAAGCGACCGAGCCATCGTTCAGCGCCTGCGGCATCACGACGAGCAACAGCGAGGTCCACCTTCTGACTGAGGAAGGTCGCGTCGTCGAAACGCAGCGCTGCGTAACGCGCTTCGATCTCATCGGCCTCGGTGTCTCGACCGAGCGATCGATATTGCTCGGCAAGCGCTGACAACAGCGACACCGATCGCGGATGGCGCTGCACAGCCTTTTCGAGCATGTCGAGTGCCGTGCGTCGCAAGCCCGCTTCGACGTGCAGCTCCACGAGCCCCAGTGTTCCTCCGAGGTTGTCCGGATCGAGCGTGAGGATGTGCTCGTAGATCGGAACGGCATCGCGCCAATTCGGGCTCGTGCGCGCGAGGTGCGCTTCAGCGAGAAGCACATCGAGTTTCTCTGAGTTTGTCGTGGCCAGCGCGGACGCTTTTTCGACCCACGTGCGTCGTTGATTGCGGTCTTCCGCGAGTTCACCGGCGAGCAGCAGGCGAGCCACCGTTGGCTCTGCTTCGGCTGCGCGACGCGCCAGGTCACGAGCTTTGTGATCCGCTTTCGGATCGCCTCCGGTGATCATCAAATAACGCGCGTATTGTTCGAGCGCGGAAGGTTTTGGATTCTTGCCGCTCGTTGCTGTTTCGAAGGCTTGCACGGGCCCGAAGACACGGTTTGTCTCGGCCGTCGCGGGCGTCTTGGCCTTCGCGCGCTCTTTCTCGCCGGCGGCTGCTTCGGCACTCACTTCGAGGTCCGCGCGCACGTCAACATTGAGGTCCGGCTCGCCCGCTGCATCACCGAGACGCATGCTCAGCTTCGGTGCATCTGCATCACCACACACCTTGATTGTGAAGCGACTCCAGGTTGGCCTGAGCGTGACCGTCGTGGCGAAGCGATCCATGTCGAGGTCGCGGTAGCTCAGGTCTTCGAGAACCTTTTTGCCTTCGTAGAACAGCTTGAAAGCACCGGCAGAGCCGACCCAGACCGTCAGGGGTCGGTTGGCTTTGGTGCCTGGTTTGGCGCGGACGAACGTCGTGGCGTAACCGCAGACGTCTTCACGAGGACGCATGATGTCGCCGAAGTCGAACCATCCGTACGATGCTGACGTTGGTGGAACGCGCCAACGCACAACGCGTTCTTTGCCTTCGTAGGCGCGACCTGCGGGGATGGGTTCGGACAGTTCCAGTTCCGGGGCAAACTCTTCGTGAGCGCCGGTTTTGTTGTCGTTGTCGAAGGGTCCTACGGTCATGAAACGCGAGACGAACCCAAGGCGCTCGACGCGTGCATGGGCTCCTGCGAGGTCTCCGCGGCGGCGTCTTGCATAAGCCGCGAGCACGCTTGCGTAGGCTCGAACGGGAGCTGGTTGAGCCTTGTTTTCTGCGACGGCGACGATCGCTTCTTCGACGTGGATCGGATCGGCGCGGTCCCACGTACGCCACAGATTGCGCAGCTCGGTGAACGCTTCCGGTCCCTTTGCATTGGCTATTGCGGCGGAGTGCTCGAGCACGTCGGAGTGAATCGGTCCATCGCTCGCGTTTGTCTCGGCCACTGCCGCGAGCGCGCATAGAGCCGATGCGAAACCGATGGCTAACGACCGAAGCGCGTTTCTCGTTCGACCCAGATTCGTTCGGCCCAGATTCGTTCGACCCAGATTCGTTTGACCCGGAGAAGCGCCGCGTTTGCGAGACATCGATGGCCTATCCCGTGCTCGGGGCGGCAGGTCAAGATGTCGAAGGCGTCGAAGTGGACGTCTGCGCACTCGTTTTTTTCATGCTTCACGCTTGTAAGTGTCGAGATGGCGGGCGTGTAGGGGCTTCATGTGCCCTATTTCACCAACATTCACGATCGCTGGGGTGGTTGGGCGTGGATCGATCGGTGTGTGTAGGGCTTGCGGAGACGTTTCCGTGCGTTCTGCACGAAGGTCACCTTGCTCCGCTGTACCTGCTTCGGATAGAACCATCGCTGCATTCGCCGGATGCAGTTAAACGCATTCGTCGAGTGTTGGTGTGCGAGGGTGGATCTCTCGTTGGGATCAAGGTGATCGATACCTTGCTGGGTCGATCGCTCCTCGGGCGAACAGAATCGGAACGGACAACGAGACGAAGACCCCATCGCGGAAGCGCTGGCGGAGGAACGATGGTCAATCCTCAGATGGTGATGTACGAGGAGGAATTCAACCAGATCCAGAATGTGGTGGATCGCCTCGTCAAGGACGCCAATGCGAAGGTCGTCTTCATCGTTGATAAGAATGGGCAGCTCATTGCTGCCAGCGGTGACGTGGACAATTTGGACACCACGTCCCTTGCGTCGCTGACGGCAGGCAACATCGCGGCCACTGGTGGCATGGCGAAGCTGCTCAAGGAAAACGAGTTTGCGACGCAGTTTCACGAGGGCGAGAAGGCGAACATCCACATCCAGCTCGTAGGAAATCGAGTCATCCTCGTGGTGATTTTCGATTCCAAGTCGAGCTTGGGCTTGGTTCGTTTGCGTGTTCGTCGAGCGAGCGAAGAGCTCAACCACATCTTCGAGGCTCTCTTGAAGAAGGTTGCAGAGCCCGGTGCAGACTCGCCGTTTGCCGAGATCACCGACGAAGACATCGACAATCTTTTCAACGACTAGGAGCGCGCCCCGATGAGTTTCATCAACTACATGGCGCGCGAGATCAACTGCAAGATCGTCTACTACGGCCCGGGTTTATGCGGGAAAACGACGAACTTGCAGTACATCTACGAGCGCACGAATCCCGATGCGAAGGGAAAAATGATCTCCCTCGCAACCGAAACAGATCGCACGTTGTTCTTCGACTTTCTGCCCCTTGCGCTCGGTGAGATTCGCGGTTTCAAGACGCGGTTTCACCTGTACACCGTGCCTGGCCAGGTCTTCTACGACGCCAGCCGCAAGCTGATTTTGAAGGGCGTCGATGGCGTCGTGTTCGTTGCGGACTCGCAATTCGAGCGCATGGAAGCCAACGAGGAGTCTGTCGAGAACCTCAAGACAAACCTTGAGGACCAGGGCTACAAGCTCGAAAAAATGCCCTACGTCGTGCAGTACAACAAGCGTGACTTGCCCGAGGTTGCGTCGGTCGAGGAGCTTCGCGAGCGTTTGAATCCGCTCAAGGTTCCCGAATTCGAGGGCGTTGCGCGTACTGGAGTCGGCGTCTTCGATACGCTCAAGGCCGTTGCGAAGTCGGTGCTCACCGAGCTGCGCAAGGGCGGTCCCTGAGAGCGTGTCTATCAGGCTGCTGCGCGAACCGGTGCGTCGGTCAGCCTCACTCAGCGTACTGAAGTACGCTTCGTATCGGCTTCCCTAGCCCCGATTCGCTCGCAACGCCTGATAGGCACGCTCTGAGCCTCTCCCACCCAATCCTACGCTTCCAAAATAATTTAGTACGCGGTCCAATGGTTTGAACACCAAGTGTTCGTCCATCGGCCGCGTTCGTTCGTTTTGACGAACTGCTTTTGTCTGTTCGTGTAAAACCAACACAAACGGCCGGAAAAACGGTCTATCGTGAGCCCAGCGCAACTGCGTAGGACGCGATAAACCATTCCCGGCCGTCTATTCCGAGCAGGCTCGGTCGTGTGATCGCTCAACGGCGATCCCACGAGAAGCATTTAGCCGCGTTGGTAGATGCGGTTACGGCGAGATCGGTTCTTCGCCTTGAGCTTCGCACGGTGGCGATTCGTCTTCGTGCGGTTGGTCTTGCGAGGACCTTTCGAGAGCATCAGGAACATGATTGGTATCCTCTTGCCGAGCAGCGCGACAGCCGGCCGCTCCTATAGAGCGCGCGCAGGGTAGAGCATGTTCGCACCGAGATCAACCTTGTCCCGTGCAACATCTGCCCCGAGCTCCCACGGCCGCCCTTCTTGGACGGCACGTCTTGTCGTGGCCTCGTTCGGTCTGTTCGGGCTTTCCGCCTGCGGTGCCAGCATCCATGCGCTCTATGAGGGCGATGTCCGCTTCGAGCACTGCATGGCGTTCGATGACCGCGCCGAAGTGAAGGACACCATCCGCACCGCGTGTTGGGACGAATGGCTCAAGTTCTACACCTTCGGACAGACTCGCGATCGCATCGAGTACGCCAAGCTGCGCACGCGCCAGCTTCGTGGCGGCAGTGACTTCGCAGATGAAACGCTTCTCGCGAGCGAGTCTCAACCCTCGTTAGCCGTACCAGAGCCCACGAGCGCCATGGCGCCCCCGCCGATGATGATGGTCGTCGATGCAGGCACCTCAGCACCTCCACCGCCGCCTGACGACAAGCCACTTCCTCCAGGCTCGGCTTGTTCCGCAGCGTGTGTGAAGTCGTGGACCAAGTGCAAAAAAGAATGCGTGACGCCCGTCTGCAATCGTCAACCTTGCATCAGTCGCTGCGAGGACAGTTGCCAACAAGAGTACTCGGAATGCATGCGCAACTGTTTCATGTGACAAACCTCGTGGTTTGCGCCAAGGCGTGGCTTATCGCTGGAATGTTGGCCCCATGCCGAGCGTAGAGGTAACGGCAAACGACATGGCTACGCAGCTCGCAGAACAAGGGGCGTCGGGCTTGGAGCTTGGTCCTCACGACGCGGGCACTCGTGCTTCGGTGCGAGTCCTACGTCCGCGAAGAGCTGCTCCGGCGGACACGATCAGACCAACGCGTGCCGAGGTGAATCTCTCGCACTTGCGGCACAACCTGCGCGTTCTCGAAAAGTCGCTCGCGGCGACGAGAGTGAAGGCACCGGCGATCTGGGGCGTGCTCAAGGCCGATGCGTATGGTCATGGCTCTGCGGCTGTTGCACGGACGCTCGAACGAGCGGGCATGCCGGGGCTGTGTGTGGCGCTTTTGGAAGAAGCCATCGAGCTTCGTGATGCGGGCATTCGCATTCCGATCCTCGTGATGGGTGGTTATTACGGTCCGCGTCGTGAAGGTCTCGAGGAGATCCTCGCGCGGGATCTCGTTCCGGTCGTGTACGACGCGGGGCACATCGAACGACTCGGTGCGCTCGCTCGGTTCGATGACGATGGTCGTCGGGTGTCAGTGCATCTCAAGGTCGACACGGGGATGGGACGCCTTGGCGTGAGTGTGTCGGAGCTCGACGATGTTCTCGATGCGCTCGCAGATCGTCCTCACGTGCGGCTCGATGGATTGATGACGCATTTGGCGTGTGCGGATGCAGAGGATCTCGAGGCGACGCACGAGCAACATCGTTTGTTCACCAAGGTTCTGGGTCGAGTACGCGCGCGCGGTTTTTCCCCGCGATATGTGCACATGGCGAACAGCGCAGCGCTTCTGCGCATGCCGGAAACGCACTTCGATGCGGTGCGTCCGGGCATTGCGCTCTTTGGTGTGTCGCCCGTGTCGTCGCTCGGTACGGACCTCAAGCCGGTCATACGAATTCGTACGGAAATCGTTTCAACTCGAACGATCGAAGCGGGTCATGCGATTGGGTATGGCCACTCGTGGCGAGCTTCCCGTACGAGCACCATCGCGACGGTGCCGATGGGTTACGCGGACGGACTCGATCGCAAGTTGACGAATAACGGTCAAGCGCTCGTGCGCGGGCGTCGAGCTCCCATCGTTGGAACGGTGTCGATGGACATGACGATGCTGGACATCACCGACGTGCCGGGTGGTCGTCTTGGGGACGAAGCGGTGTTCTTGGGGTCTCAAGAAGGACCGCTTGGTCGCGACGTGATCACGGCGGAAGAGATCGCTTCGTCGACGGGCACGATCCCTTGGGAAGTGCTGACGAGCATTTCGCGTCGCGTGCCTCGTTTCTATCGCGAGCCGTGACGAAGGCGTCTGCGACGTGCCTTCTGGTACGATCTGCAGATGGCTCTCGCGCGACATCAGCGGATGCCCAGCCTGCGAGGCGTTTGTGTATCGGCTGCTCTTGGGCTCGTAGCGCTCGGCTTCGCCACGTTGGATGCAGGTTGCACGACGGATGACGACAGACGTCCTCGTGCTGGCGGCTCACTGCCGAAACCAGATGCGGGTGAGGGCTTCGAAGCCGGTGGCGGTGGGGGCCCTCCTGAGCAGGACGCTGGCGGCTTTTGCGGCAACGAACTCCATCAAGTCATCATCGACGCACCGAACCTCTACTTCGTGCTCGATGGCTCGGGGAGCATGGCCGAGGACGTTCCGGGGATTGGTACTCGTTACGATGCCGTACGAATTGCCGTCGTCGATCTCGTCCGCAACTTAGGGCCTCTGGCGAAGGTGGGCGCGGCGGTGCTTCCTAAAAAGGGCGCCGGCGATCAGTGCGCAGCCGGAGCAGAGGTTTTTCCAGTCACGCAAGGCGATCCGATCACCGGCGAAGATGGACCGACCACGACGGGGCTACGGCTCAGCACGATCACCACTCCGATCGGCGGCACGCCTGTCTCGGCGACCATCGAGGCGCTCACGCCGATGCTCTTGGGGTTGTCCGGTGAAACCTACGTCGTCATCGCGACCGATGGCGGGCCGAACTGCAACGACATGGCGATGTGCAGTGCAGCCGAGTGCATGCTCAACCTCGATGGACAATGCGCTCCAGGCACGAATTGTTGTGCGCCTGGAGAAGTTGGAGGTCCAACCTTCTGCGTCGATCGACCGGCCACGGTGGCTGCGATCGCGAAGCTTGCCGCGGCAGGGATTCACGTGGTCACCGTCGGCATTCCGGGCAGCGAGACGTACGCTGCAGTTCTCGATGAGATGGCTGTTGCAGGCGGCCTGCCCCGTCCCGAGTCCCCCAAGTATCACCGTGTCGATCAGCTCGAAGAGATCGGCACCGTGCTTGCGGAGATCGCCAAAGTTGCGGTCACGTGCGAGTTCACGCTGGTCGATCCTCCGCCCGAACAAGACATGACCAACGTGTATCTCGACGGAAATGTTTTGCCCTACGACTTCTTCAACGGATGGATCTGGGAGCCACCGGGCACCGTGCGTCTGCTTGGGGAAGCATGTGACCGAGTGCAGTCGGGCAAGGTCGCGAGTGTGCAAATCGTGAGCGGCTGCCCGACGGAAATTCCGAAGTGAGTTTCGATCTCGAAGTGGTGCGTGTCGCGCGTGGTGCTCCCGAAGCGGAAGCGTTGGCGGAGATCTCGCGAGCGGTGTTTGCGGGCCTGTCGACATCGCCCATGGAAGAGCTGGATAAGCCGTGGGGGCGTGTGTGGGTTGCGCGAGACAAACCAGCAGACGAAGAGACCAAGGTCGTAGGGTTTCTCGTCGCGTGGCATGTCGTCGACGAGCTGCACGTGCTCCATGTGGCGACGGCACCCGATGTGCGACGTCGAGGGGTCGGTTCAGCGCTGGTGGTGGAGGCGATTTCGTACGCGAAAGAAAACGCCGTACGGCTCTGCTTGCTCGAAGTGCGCCGTTCCAACGAGGCGGCGATTCGGCTCTACGAGAAGCATGGGTTTGTCGTGGAGAACGTTCGTCCGAAGTATTATTCGGACAACGACGAGGACGCGCTCGAGATGTGGCGCGTCCTGCCGACGTGATCACTTGAAGGGATTGGGGAACTTGCTCTTCTGAACGGCGACGTAGTTACCGCCGCCAGGGCCAGCGAGGCGCGTGCCCGTGATGCGCAGCGGATTGAAGAGCAGCGGGCGCAGCAGAGCTTTCGCTTTTTCATCGAGCGGTTGCAGCAAGGCATCGACTGACTTCGCAGCGTCCGACAGTTGCTCGCTCAGGTTGATCATGTCGGTCGACGACGGAGGCTGCGGCATGTTCTCCATCGTGCGACGCAGCTCCGTCAGCTTCTCGATGTAGCGCTGAAGCGGCGTGTCCGTGACGACCTGACCAGCTTTGCCTTCTTGTTGTCCGAACGAGACGAGCTTGGCGAACGTTGGTGGCACGGTGCTCGGTCGTTCGCCGAGCTTCGTCACGTCGACGTTCGTCTTCACGCGCACGCCGCCGGTGTTCTGCGCGATTGATTGCTGCAACCTTTGGTTGAGCATCTTGTTCGCCTCTTCGGTGTTGAACGAGGCGCCGCCCTTCTTCGACTTCTTCCACTGCGTGTTGTCGTCGACGTGGCGGAGGATCTGCAGATAGGACCACGGCGGACGAATGAGCGTGCTGTACAGGTCGATCGCTTCTTTCACCGTCGACGGAGGATTGACGGTGATGTCCGTGAGGAAGTCGGTCCATTGCTCGATGTAGCGTTGGTCGTAGTCCTCGGACAAACGTTTCAAGTTCGTAGGAATGCGCTCGGGTGACTCTTCTGGTCCGAGCGGCACGACCCATTGTTCGGACAAGAGCAACGCTTCGGCGTTGGCCACGTTGAGCGCGACGACGTAGTGGCCTTTTTCGGTGTAGGGCCCTTCGACAGCCTTGTAGCGATTGTCTTTGAGTCGTTGCGCGCTTTGGATGAACTTCAACGCGTCCTGACGATCGAGGAACATCTCGCTGAGCGTGAGCGGCGGGTACTTGCGGTTCTTGTTCGAATCTTCGCCCGCTTCGTCGTAGCGCTCGTCGTTCAAGCTGTTGATGAACACCTCGTAGTAGCGCTCGAGCACGGGCACCGATTGCAACGTGCTGCGCACTTTGTTCACGAGCGCGACATCGGCTGGCGGCGGCGTGACTTTGCCGTTTCGTACGAGTTCCAAGTAATAGCGGACGTGTGGCTTGAGCTTCTGCTTCAGCTCGTACTCGGCCATGGTGCTCGTGGCCTTGAGGAGGTCGAACCATAGATCGGTCAGGCGCCGCGCCTCCCAATCGATGTCCAGGTTCTTGACGTCACTCATCATGAGGTACGTCTTCAGATCCGTTCGTTCCTTCAGGTACGCCTTGCCCTTGGCTTTACCGAGGCGTTCTTCGAGCTTGGCTTTGCACGGCAGAACGAACCCCGTGGACAAGAGCGTCACGTACGCCGTGACCGTGGGTCGCGCGATCTTGTCGCCGCGATACATGCCCCAACCAAGCGAGAGCGGAACGCCTTTTTCCGCGTGCTCGTCGAGGTCCCGCAAGCGGTTGAGCAACGGGTCGAGTTGTTCGAGCTTCGGGCCTGGTGACTCACCATCGGCCCAGTTGATCTTCATCGCGGTCGCGACGCGGCCCTGCGTGTCTTGGAGCAAATCGCGATTGGCCGAGTACGAGCGGATGCTCGGGATGGAGAGGATGAATCCGAGCGTGAAGGCCGCGGCACTGACTGCGATGCGCATGATGCGTTGGCGCTTCATTTCGGTCGCACTTCGCGCAGCCACATCGCCGTCGGGGAAGACGACGTTCATGAACACGTCGTGCAGGAAGTAGCTCTTCGATTCGGTCACTTGCTGCGCAGCGGTCTCGGGAGGGCGAATGCCCATCGCGTGACCCATGCGGGCGAGGACGCGATCGAGAGGCCGACCTTCTTGCGTACCGCTCGTGAAGTAAAACCCGCGAAACAGCGGTGTGCCTTGGAACGTGTTCACCGCGAAGACGGTTTGCACCAGCTCCGTCAGGTTGCGCTTGATGCCCGCGAACTCGAGCGGGAATTGGTAGATGCGCTCGCGAGCTTCGCGGTTGCGCTCTTGGCTCAGGCGCTTGAGTGAGCGCGCGTGAACTTTCTGTACGAGCACGTCGAACTCGCGGTCGAAGACGCCGCCCGGGTTGGCCTTGTCCTCGGTGAGTTTGAGTGTTGCGCCCCAAGCTTGCGCGCGATCGCTTTTGCGGATGTCGCCAAAGAACTCGATGAACCCGGCGACGAGATCGCACTTGGTGAAGAGCAGGTAGACGGGGACGACCATCTGCAACTGCGTCATCACTTCATCGATACGAGCGCGTAGTTTTTTGCCCGTCGATTCGATCTGTTGCTCGCTCGCGTCGATCAGCTCGGCGATGTTGATCGCGACGAGCACGCCGTTGATCGGCTTGCGGCTGCGATAACGCTTGAGCATTTGAAGGAACGAGATCCACTCGTCGTGGTCATCGCCTTCGGTCGTGTAGCGACCTGCGGTGTCGAGCAGAATTGCTTCATTCGTGAACCACCAGTCGCAGTTGCGCGTGCCACCGACGCCGCGAACGCCACCGCCGCGAGGATCGGAGAACGGGAAGACGAGGCCCGAGTGTTTGAGGGCGGTCGTCTTGCCGGCGCCAGGCGGGCCGATGATGACGTACCAAGGCAGCGAGTAGAGAGCAGCGGCGCCGCCCTGTTTGCCCTTGCCGAGCTTGGAGGTCTTCAGCGCATTGATGCCGCCTTGAACCTGCTTCTGCAGCTCTTGGATTTCAGCGCGGCGTTCAGGCCGCGCGTTGACGGCTTGTTGCGCGCCTTGATGTGCGATCGCTCGTTCGAGTGCCGTTGCAGCTCGGCTCGCGCGAATTTTACCCCAGAGCAGCCGCACGACACCGGCGAGCAAGACCAAGATGGTCCCGACGATCGGTAGCCAGAGCGGCAGCTTGAGGATGTACCAAAGCGCCCAGACGATTAGCGCAAGAAGCGCAGAAAATACCCACCACACAGTGGATCACCTTATCAAATGATCCCGTGCGAGGTGCGACCCGTTGAGGTGATTCGCGAAGCCCCGTTCAGGACGAGTAATCGTCGGGCTCGAGCTGAGCGTCAGCCTCCATGCCCGACTCGATACGCCGTGCCCGGATTGTCTCGACAATCAGCTCCACGATCTCGAAGTGTGTCGATGGCGAGTGATACTGCGCTGCAGACACTGGCGGCAGCAGAGCAAGATGTTCGGCCACCGCTGCGCGATCGTCGTCATCGAGTTCGAAGATCGCTGCACCAAGGTCCTCTACAGGATCGCGTGCGAGTTCTTCATCGCGCTCGTTCGGTTCTTCGACACGCGCGTCGTCCTTCTCCTCCGTGTCGTCATCTTCATCGTCGTCATCTTCATCTTCGCTCTTGCGTTTCGTCGATACGTCAGGGCCCTTCGGCTCTGGCGGCAACTCGAGCGCACGCGTCGCAAGCTCGATGGGATGCAGCGCGAGATAAACGGGCTCGAGCTCGACGCGATACGAGCGCGGATCGTCTTCGACGCGCCAGAAGCCCCCGTATTTTCGTCGCGTGACTTCACCTAGATACGCGCCGATCGCTTGTGCGATCAGCGGCGTGGCCTCTTTGCGATCGCTTGCGGCTTTGCGTGCAAGCACGACGTAGTGATCGAGTACGGGGAGCGTTTCGGGTGCGTAGTCGAGCGTGAATCCAACGCTGTGCTGCACGTACCGCACGCATGATGCGGCGAGATCCGCGATGACTTGCGGTGGAGCCGCGACTGATGAGCCTGCGGTTGCCGCTGTATGGCCGTTGCTTTTGCCGTTTGTCCCGGACACTCCGTGCCTTCCTTCTGCTTCGCCAGCGTGGGTGAGTCGACTAGGTGAGTCGATGAGAGGGTGAGTTTGGCGCTAGGGGCGTGTGTGACAACCAACGTCTCAGTGCCAGCGTCTTTCCTTAGAAAAACCCGAAGAGGTGTCTTGACCCGTGGTGTTTGCGAGCCAAGTGGCTGTGGATCGGCCTGCTTTTTTTTTTCGCGAAAAGACTTCCGTAACGGGAGGTGCCTCATGCTAACCTCCGGTCCTCACGCAAATGCGCATTGGAGTTTTCAGCGATACGCACGCGAACTACGAGGCGCTCAGCGCTGTTCTGGAGGCGTATCGACGCGAGCGCATCGACGTCTACTACTGCCTGGGCGACACCGTAGGTTATGGCGGATCTCCCAACGAATGTGCCGACCTGATCCGAAAGATCGCCAAGAAAACGATCCTCGGTAATCACGATGCGGCCGTCGCTGGAAGAATGGACTACTCGTATTATTACGAGGCAGCGCGACAAGCGCTGGATACCCACGCGTCGATGCTTTCAGCAGAGAACGCGGCGTGGCTTCGGGGTCTGCCCTATCAGGAAAAACTGCCGGAAATCGGCCTCGATCTCTGTCACGGCTCGCCCGTCAGACTCGAGGAGTTCGAGTACATCTTCGCGCCTGAACAAGCACGCGAATGCCTGCCGATGTACCACGAACTCGGTCACCTCACGCTCATCGGTCATTCGCACCTTTGTAAGGTTTTTGCGCTGACGCCGACGACTGTCGAGGAACTGCCGGCGACCGACTTTGTGCTCGAATCGAACCGGAAGTACATCGTGAGCGTCGGATCCGTGGGGCAACCCAGGGATTACGACAATCGCGCCAGCTACACGATCTTCGACAGCGATGCTAAGCGCTTCGAATTTCGCCGGGTCGAGTACGACATTGAAAGTGCGGCCGAGAAGGTCCTCAAGGCCAAACTCGAACGCAACTTTGCACATCGACTGTACATCGGCGTCTAAACAACGCAGCAGTGTCTGAATAACGGATCGGCGTCCTAACGGATGTCCGATCCGTTTCGTTTATACCCGTACCAATTCACTTCAAGCGTGAACGAACGCGTCGTGCAGCCTTCGCTGCGTCGCGCACACGTTGTCTCAGCGTCGTCGTGACGATCGAACTCGCGCGTGAATCACCAGCTCGTTCGAATCAGTCGTCGCCATCGATCCGTTGAAGTCCCCCAAGAAAGACTCGATCTCGAAGCCGTTGTAGTGCAGCAACGCTTCGATCTCTCGAGGGTAAAACTGTCGATGCGCGAGCGGCGTCAGGAAGGGTTCGCTCCCGTCCGCGGGGGAAAACTCCATCGCGACGAAGAGAACTTGACGGAGTTTGTCGTAGTCGAACCGCTCCGAATACTTCACGACCGTATCGGTTTTCCCGTCTTCGCTCGGGTAACGAAACCGCGGCATTTTGTAGGCTTTTGCGGGATCGCGCGCGAGTTCTTCCGGCTGCGGCATGGAGATGTCGAAGACGAGCTGGCCTCGTGGTGCGAGGTGTTCACGTACGCGCGCCAAAAATTGCTCGACGTCTTCTCGCGTGTAGAGGTGCAAGAAGGCGTTGAACGGACAGATGATGAGCGGGAAGCGTTTGCTGATCTTCAGCGTGCGCATGTCGCCGCGCTTCACGCTGACGCGTGCTCGAACATCGGCGTCTTCGTCGCGCAAACGTGAGCGCAAGTCGGCCAGCATCTCGGTGGACAAATCGACGCCGGTGACGTTTGTCCCGGTACGAGCCATCGGGATCGTGATGCGTCCGTTACCGCAGCCGTACTCGAGAACGTCGCCGTTTTGAGCACGCGCGAGGTCGACGTAGTAGTGCACGTCTTGCAGACGCGACCGATACGTCTTCGTGTAGTAGGCGGGGTTTTCGTAATGAGCCGACGTGCCGGCTGCGAGTTCGGGGTCGTGTTTGACGGAGCGTTTGGTCATGACCCCACGCCAAAACCCTTCACGCGCGTACGAACGGGAGGTTCTGCGCGTGAAAGGCGAAGGTGAGACGAGAAATTAGATGTGAGGTCAGATGTCGAGGAACGACGGTTGCGACTGGAGCCACTCGAGGACGACCTCGTTGGTGTTCCGATGGAAGTGCACGTTGCCAGCCGCGATCTCTCGCAAGCTGGTTACGGCGGCTTTGTTTCTGGTTTTCACCAGCGGGTCGTTGCCCTTCATGATCTGACGTGTCCTGATCGAGGCCAGAATGACGAGCGCGAAGCGGTTTTCTTCGCGGTCGAGGCAATCTTCAACGGTGACGCGTGCCATATAGAGGTGCCGGAGGGTAGTCGGAGTCTTCTGATCGTGCAACTCGTGAGCGAAGGTGGATCGTCAAGCTTCGACGATGGTCCCGACGTTCTCGCCTTTGCATACGCGCAAGATGTTGCCGTGTGTCGTCAGTTTGAAGACGCGAATCGGGAGCTTATTTTCGCGGCACAACGTGACGGCGGTCGAGTCCATGACGCCGATGCGATCGACCAAGAACCGGTCGTAAGACAGCTTCGTGAACATTTGCGCGTCTTCGTGACGAGCGGGATCGCGATCGTAGATGCCTTCGACCTTGGTGGCCTTGAACAACGCCTGCGCCTGAATCTCCATGGCGCGTAGTGCAGCGGCGGTGTCTGTCGAGAAAAACGGGTTGCCCGTTCCAGCGGCGAAGATGACCACGTTGCCTTTTTCGAGGTGTCGCATCGCGCGGCGCCGGATGTACGGCTCGGCAACTTGACGAATTTCGATGGCGGTCATCACGCGTGTCGGGACGTCGTGTTTTTCGAGTGCGTCTTGGAGGGCCAGCGAGTTGATGACCGTGGCGAGCATGCCCATGTAATCGCTTTGCGATCGGTCCATGCCTGCGCTTGCGCCCTTCAGTCCGCGGAAGATGTTACCTCCGCCAACGACGACGCCGATCTGGACGCCCCAGCGGTTCAGCTCTGAAATCTCGGCTGCGACGCGTTGAAGTGTTTCTAGGTGGATACCGAAGTTGCCCTCACCGCACAGCGCTTCGCCGCTGATCTTCAGCACGATGCGTTGGTACTTGAGGTCCGGTATGGGGCTAGGAGGGGGAGGGATGGTGGAGTCTTCACGGATTTCGTTGCGGCTCACGCGGCGTGTCGTAGTCGCCCAAGGGCTCGTCTGCAACGTGCCCTTGTTGCTGCGGTTGCTTGGTTATGCCCGCGGCGGCTGTGATCTTTGGAAACCTACAGATCCGCTCGCAGGACAGCCGTCCACATCGTTCGCAAAGAATGCTACACCCGCGCCGATGTTCTCGACGTTTCTCGGGCGCGGGCCGATTGTCTTGACAATCACGGCGCTTGTCGCCGGTTGCAACGAACCAGCGGTCACTCCTCCAGTTCCCGATGCGGGACCTGCTGCTGCTGGGCTTTCCGCAGAGCAATCCGCACGCGTGCTCGCGAAAGTGGGCGACCGCGTGGTCACGCTGGGTGACTTTGCCTCGACGCTCGAACGAATGGATCAGTTCGACAGGCTTCGTTACCAGACGAATGAACGTCGTCGCGAGCTGCTCGACGAGATGATCAACGTGGAGCTTCTAGCTGCCGAAGCGAAGCGGCTTGGCCTGGACAAACAGCCGGAGACGCAAGAAGCGGTTCGGCAAATCCTGCGCGATGCGATGGTCGCGAAAGCTCGAAAAGGTTTGCCCGCGCCGGGAGACATCCCCGCATCCGAGGTTGCTGCGTATTACGACGCGAACCAGGACAAGTTCAACGAGCCGGAACGACGTCGCGTGGCGGCGATCGTTTTCACGGACAAAAAAGCTGCCGAGAAGGTGCTCGAAGAGGCCGTGAAGATCACGACGCCTGCTGCGTGGGGCGAGCTGTTCGAGAAGCATTCGATCACGGCGCCGAAAACAAAAGGACCAGCAGCTCCCGTCGAACTCGCGGGTGATCTTGGTGTCGTGGGCCCGCTCGAAGACGCTCGAGGCAAGAATCAAAAAGTGCCCGATGCCGTGCGTGGTGCGGTCTTCAAGATCGGCAATGTCGGCGCGGTTTTCGACAAGGTCATCGAGGCGGAAGGCAAGTTCTACATCGTGCGCATGAACGGCATCACGGCTGGGCACAAGCGCAGCTTGCAAGAGGCCGATCGATCGATCCGTGTGCTCATCCTGCAGCAGAAAATGCAGGACCAAGAGAAGGCGTTCGAGGCTGATCTGCGCAAGAAGTTTCCTGTCGAGATCAACGAAGCTGCGCTTGGCAAGGTGGAGTTGCCCGAGGGCGTCAAGCCGATGGAACCTGGTGCGCCCAGCCCGTGGGCACTACC
>CAZETM010000021.1:0-32046 GCA_964514885.1 uncultured Polyangium sp.
GGATTGACCTGGCCGGCCAGTTTGGGCGAGGTGCACATCAGCGAGACGGGGGAGTTGTCACCAGCGCTGAAGGATGTCTTTTTGCCTCGTCGCGCCGAGGTTTTGGAGACGTTTGCGCAGGCATGCGACCTGGCTGCCATCGACCAAAACCTGATGCCAGCCGAAGACGGCGACTCGCCGCTGCCAAAATGAACCAGATAGGTGGCCTTTCGTTTCGCGACGGTGTATGAAGCTCGGGTGTCTCGGACTTCCGTGACTTTGCCCAATACGATGACCACGACGATGCCTAAGACGATGACGGTGCGCGTGCTATTGGCGCTTGCCGCGGCGCTGGTCATTCTGCCCATTTTCCCCGACGCCGCATTCGTTGCCGATGCGAAGGAAGGCCAAACGGGCTCGAAGGGGTCGAAGTCCAAACGCAGGTCCACGTCGACCACGTCGACCACGTCGAGGGCCAGTGCCAGTGGTGGTAAAAAGGGTAGCTTTGAATACGGTTGTCGTGTCCAGGCTCCTCAGAAGTCGCTCGAGCGTCGCCACTACATGACGAGCGGCGTCATTGACATCAAGAAACAATCGAGCGCGGTGCGGTATCTTGCCGAACATTATGGTCACGTCAACGACGATGCGACGCGGCGATGGAATGGCAAGTCGGCGTTGACCAATTCCGTGACGGTGCGATTCATGGATCTGCCGCTCACGGTACACAACAAGATTGCGCCGGCGTTATCTTGCGTGGAAAAGCGAATTCGCAGCACGTGTGGCGCCAAGGCTCAATATCGGCCCAAGGTCATTGGCGGATTCCGCACGGCGAATACGTATCGCGGGGTCGAGATATCCAACCATCTTTTCGGCATTGCGATCGACATCGATCCGGATCGCAATCCGTGTTGTGGCTGTGTTGCACCTTGGCCCAGCCATCCGAAATGCAAGATGGCTGCGTCGAGCCCTTACGACCGTGCTGAAATGCCCAAGTGCTGGGTTCAAGCTTTCGAGCGGTATGGCTTCGATTGGCTCGGGCACGATAAACTCGAAGATACGATGCATTTCGAGTTTCTCGGCGATCCGGACAAGATCAAGAAGTAAAACTCAAAAATTGGCGCACGGGCCTTGCTCGATCGATTCGTTTGGCGCGGGAATGTACGAGCGGCAGGCTTCGGCTTCTTCGATACACGCTTGCAGCATTCGGGTCCAGCCCGTCTGTGATTCGAAGGGCAGGCTGCGATAGGTATCGAAAAGCGACTTGCCGTCTTGCTTCGACAATAGATCGTACGGACTACCCCAGAGAATGCCGAGACCTCCGAGGCGAATGCCCGTGCCTGGATCGACGCGTTGCGCTTCCACGACAAACGGGCTTGCTGGACCGAAGTCCACGATTTTTCGATATTGCCCGCCGTATTCGAGTGCGTCGTCATGTGGTGACAAAAGAGGCGGGCGACCGATCAGCGCCAAGGCTCGTTGTGCAGCCGTGGTGATTTCGTTATTGATCGGCTGGTTTGCCGGGGCAGAAACGTGGCAGCCTGGGTTTAATGCGAGGCGTTCGAGCAAGGCAATCAAGTCGACGGAGGCTTCTGCGGCCGGCGTGTGGCCCGTGGGACGAATACCCGCGTCGGCGTTCGAATTGGGTTGATTGGGGACTGGAAGATGCGCTTGGTCGCAAGCTTCTGCGAGCAATGATTTCACTTCGGAGCAGGAAAAACCCTTGGGCTGCAAACGTTGCACGGCAGTGGCCAGATCGTAAAGCGCTGCTTCGAGGCCGCTGATGCGGCGCAAATCAATGCCTACACTGGTCACGGACGTGCCGACGTACGCGCGTCCTGCCGTGGATACGCCTTCCACGTACGCGCGCACGTAATCGGTCACGACGGCTTCGACCAGCTCTCGGGGGCTGGAGTCGGGGTGGTCTTGCGCGATAAAACGCAGGCTGCTGTAGGGATGACCGGCATACGGCACCGATTCTTGTGATGCAATCAGGTAATCGGCGGCATCTGCGACAGACGAGGCGACTTCGATTGCGGCTAGACGGCAGGCGTCGAATGCGATTACATCGATGCGGTCCGACGTATCCGGTCCGTCGTATCCCGGCTGCGTGCGAATTTCCGTTGCAATGACGGCCGACGCTTCGGCCAGTGCGGACGCGAGCCCGTCGATTTGCAATCGTTTGCCAGGCCCGGTCGTGGCATCGTCGGCCAGACCTGCAAAGCTGTCCCCGTGGCCGGTGAACGTGACCCAATAATGCCGGGCAGGAAACGTACGGATTCCGTAAACGAGAAAGTCACGCAATGTCGTGGAGCTCGTCGTATCCGTTTCTCCGAGCATCATGGCTTCGGGGGAACCTTCGATGGGCGGAAAAGCGGGATGATACCGCTGTTCGCGATAAATCGCATATCGCTCCGACGGGCGAGGATTGTCGTCTTCGTCCCATTGAAACGGCGCGTAATCGCGTTGAGCCATGATTCGGAACAGCGCACTGCCGCCCAGACCATGTTGCCATTCGAGCGCGTCTTGATCGAATGCCGCGACGAGGTTTGGATCGAAATCATCACCGGCGGCATAAATGAGCAGCGTCCAGTCGGCGATCCAATCCGAGGGGGGATCGCGCCGAATGAGTTCCGGCGCATCGACTTCTGATTCTTGATTGGGTTTGTCGAAGACCACAGTCGGCCCGCACGCTACGAGGTGCGAGGCCAAAAGGGCGAGGGCTAGGTGGTAGAATGGGGTGCACCGCCAATTCATCGGTTTGCCTGGGAACGAGAGATGCGGAGCAATTCCTTGACGTTGGTCGATGAAATGAAGGGGTTATCCGTGCGTCCATTGCGATCGTCTGCGTCTTCGCCCATTGCTTCGGGTTGGACCGACATGAACATGAAGTCGGGGTGCAATTCTTTGCTATTGTTTCCGACGCCGGTGGGTGAGGCGATCCATTCTCCACCCAGGATTGCACCGCGGCCGTCGAGTTCGAGCACGTAGCGGTAGGTCGATTGCGTGGGTATGGCTTGCCTGTCGAGTGGCGCGGAAAGCAGCGTTTCGCCAGCCGTTTCGTAGGTCATCATGTAGATGGCTGTTTCGACTTTCGCAAATCGCGTAGCATTTTCGTTCCACTGATATTCGCGGCATCCGGCGGCGCGTCCCGTGCCATTACACACCAAACGTGAGGCTTGCGTTTCGGTTACGTATTCGGCGCTGCGAATTTCATATCCGGTGACTGGAAATGACCATACTTCGTCGTTGTATGCGTAATCGATGACGAATGGGAGTTTTTCCGGGGTTCCGGACAAATCCGCGAGTGGGGCGGCTCCGCGGCCAAGCAGCCCCGTGAGCGCGAGGTGGAACGTGGCAGGATTGAGGTCTCGGCAAGCCGGGTCGACGGGTCGGCCTCGGTCGTCGCGGACGATGGCATCTTTTGGCGTATTGCAACGCCGACCTGCAATGGTCGACGAATCGTGGAAGTAGATTTCGCTCATGAGCGCCTCGATATCGGCCATGTGAAAGAGCACGCAACCGGAATTGGCTTCGGCGCATTCGACGATGCTGCCATTTTCACTGCGTACACGGATATCGCGAAGCGGAGCGTTGTCGCGTTCGGAGGACACGTAAGACGACCAGCCATTGCAATGGCCCCACCAGGCGTCGGGATAGGTGCGCTGATACGTGCCGTGATTGGATAATTCCCACGCGGTCGTGGGACCGACGACGTTCACGGCAGGGCGCAAAATGCCCGCTCCGCGTTCTCGCGGGGGCCGGCGCATTTCAGCTTGCGTGAATGCGCGCAACTCCTCCAGTCGTCGAGCGTCGTCTGGAAAAAACAACTGATCATACTTTTCCGCAGCCGAAACGTTGTCTCGGTCAGTCGCCCAATCCGAATAATCCTTGATTCGCGAATTCCACCGTGCCGCAATGCCGTCGCCGCTCATGGGCCACCAGCTCGAGGGGAAGATACGGCGCGTGGTTTCCCCTGACCGGGGAGCATCATCAAAACGCAAGGTATCGGCACGTAGGCTTGGATGAAGCCTCGTTGCCAAATTCGCTTGGTCCATCGGTTCACGCCCGCCGGTGATCGGCACGAGCACGTCATGGTTATCCACTTTTCCATCGAATGCAAAACCTGGAATGGCACGCGGTGCGGCAAGGGTGTGGTGTGTGCCGAGGAGCACGAAGACCGATGCGACAAGTGCGAAGCGCCTGGTATTGTTCATTGCATTTTTCTCCCGGCTGGACGTGGGCGACCGTCCTAACCGTGCTGCATTGAACGCGCCAGGCGAACGCGGCCATGTAGCGTGCACAGACTGCTCGCCTACGAATACGGAAAAATCGAGCCAACTGCGGCGCTCGATATCGACGCCGAGGCTTGCCTATATGCGGAGATGTTTCGGAAACAGGCTGGCCTAGAAGGATTGCTGCGTAAACAGAGCGTTTACACGTTCATGGATTGCATGAAGGTCCCGTTTGGCAACTGACGAAGAGCGTGGCGCCATCTCGGGTTTTTCCAGCTCCCAAAAATCGCAGGTCACGTTTCTCATTATCCGGGCACTTGGCAAGGAGCTGCGGATTGCCCACCTGAACGGGCGAAACCGCGACGTAACACCAACCGCTCACCTTTTGGCCATTCACGACCGGCGTTTCACTGATGTCGTTTTGACACGCGGTCAATTCTTCTCCTTTGAGCTGAGCCATTTCACAATAACAATCCCAGCCGGACGGTACTGCCAGCGGATGCTGTTGGGCTTGCTTCATCGCTTGATCGGCGTCGGTTCCAGCAATGATGTCTCGTCGTGCCAAGGACGGATCACACGAGCACTGTCCACCGCTATTGCTCGCTTCGATGAGCATGCACGTAGTGCGACCATCTTGTACTTCGAGCGTTTGTGTAAGACATTGGCCGCCAACGGCGGTCTTCAGTCGATCCGTAATGGCACCAATGGCCGGACGATAACCGAAATCCGTTGACGTTTCGCTCGGGTCACTGAGCTGCGCCGGGCACACCGAGGCCACGATGCCTTGCGAGCCCAAGTCACGCAATACTTGCAGGTGGCGTATGCCAGGGTAGCCTTTCGCGCGCACCTGAAGCGTGGGCTTATCCATGTTGTTCGGGTCCTTCTGGCAGAGCGGGTTGTCGGTATCTATGTTCGGGGAGGGCGGGCAATCACACCCCGTCAGATTCGCATTCGTGCAATCGCGCTCGGTTCCCGCCAAAAGCGGGAAGATACACGCGTATTGCAAGTCGTCATTCGAAATGGTCCACTCGTGACCATTGATCGAATTGCTTAGCGGGGTGGTCGCATCGACGATTGGGTCGCCCGTGATTGGGTTTGTTCCGGTACGCTTCTCGTACGTGTCGATCATGAGCGGATCCTTCGGCTTCACGTTATTCGCAGGGTCGCCGAGAACGACGTCCCAGGTATTGAAGCCGCCGGCGTCAATCGGTTGGAGCATTTCGGTGGCGTCTTTGAAGCCCTTTTTCAGGTCGTTCTTGTCCCGCGCAATGTCTTGCCAAGGCACACCGACGATACCGGCGAAGAACACGAAACCTGGATCGCGAACGTTCGAGTTGGTGTCGTTCGGATTGAGGTCCGAAAAAATCGGATTGTCGACGATGTTGCCATCTCGATCCGCAATTTGGGCACTCGTGAATGCCTGCACGTACCGGTCGGTCGGATAGAGGAAATCGATGCCGAACCGGCGCTTTTGATTCCAGCAGCGCAGATTGATGTCGTCTTCCTGTTCCGTCAATAGCGCGGGGCCCGTGCCGCCGTTCGGATCTTTGCAGGTCGGATCTGCGGGGCAACTGCCCGCCGACTGACCACAGGACTTGCAGCACGGATCGTTCGGGTTTATCGCACACTCCTGACGAGCTCGTGGCAAGCGCACGGGAGTCGCACCATTACGCAATTGGCCGACGTAATAGAATTGGCCGAACTCCTTGATCGAACAGTCGTTTTCGTCGGTCAACATGATAATCGTGAGCAGCGAATCGGGACGCATGAAGTTACGACGCTGGTCCAGCAGCACCTGGTCCGTGCCCATCGGGGTCGCCTTGAAGTTTTCGACCGAGATCGTTTCGTAGGGATTCGGATCGGCCAAGAATCGGTAAATGGACTCGAGCTGCGATTCATAACCGCAACCAATCTGCCCCGCGCCAAGAACCATATCGCGCAGCGTGGGTACGATGCCCCCGCCCATTCCGTTGTCGATGACGGTCTCGCCTGGGGGAACAGCCTCTTGTCGAGGATCCCACGCTAGAAAACCTTTATTTGCATATGTCGGGGCTTTTGTCGTGCCGCATTGATCGAGCCGCGAAAGTAGACGCCCCCGGTCGTTGTTCGTCGTATTGGAAAGAGGCTGGCATTCTTTGGACATCGTATCTATGTCGGGGCACGAATCGGCACCATGACCACCAATGCTCGAACTGATCACGCCAATGTGCACGTCGAGTATCGGAGCGAATTCGCGAGTCGAGCCCGCCGCGCAATTGTCCAGGGGATACAGCGGCTGCGCCGGCACGGCCATACCATTGGCATCGACGCATCGGGGATTGACTATGCTCCTGACCAGGTCCGGGACCGCCAAAGCCAGAATCTGCTGTTTGTCCGCCATGGACCGCGAATTGTCCAAAGCGAGCAGAATGTCGACCTTGTCAATCGAGCTTTGCGTCAGCTTTTCCGTAACCACCGTCGACGTGCAAGTCGGGGGCTCAATGACCGGCGGAGGAATGGGCGTAATCTTCGGTTCGCTACATCCCGCCATCGCGGTCAACCCGAGCATGCTCAATACCGAGCTTGCATGTAACCGATGACGTGTCTTGATCACCGTTTTGCTACAACGAGTGCTTTCCATGCTTACACCTCAGGCATGACGACTACCACCGCCAGCGATCTTTGGAAATCACTTTGTTAGGACGACGGTCGTTTCAAGCCTTCCTTGGGCCAGCGCGTCGCGGCTGACGTGCTCTAACGAGCCCACGACGAGATCCGCTCCGGCAGCTCGGAGCGACGCTTCGTCACCGCGACGCGCAATTCCCAGCGCATACATTCCCCCCGATTTGGCCGCGATGATGCCTGCCACCGCGTCTTCGACTACGACGCATTCACGAGGGTTTTTCCCGAGCGCGGATGCCGCGGCCAGAAAGATATCGGGATGAGGTTTTCCGTGGGCAAACTCTCGTCCGGAAAGGTCGGCGTCGAACAGACCTAGCAGTGTTATGCCAGGGCGAACCCCCGGTGCGTGTATGGGAATTCGCGACAACAAGTCGGCGGCGTTTTTCGATGACGACGCGGTAGCAATGGGCAAACGCAGGCGTTTTGTGTCCAGTACGAAAGGCATTGCGTCGGGGAAAACGTCGAACTGTCCAGCGTTAATCAAGGCTACGACTTTTTTCTGCTTTGCGTATGCAAGCTCGGCGGCTCGTGTCTCGGCGTCGGGAACATCGAAATAATCCAAGATCGCGCGCGCGCCATCTTCGCGAGGTTTGCCCGCCACTACCGCTTGATACACAGCCGAATCGAACCGGTCGAGGGCATACGAGCTATCGGCCGCCACATTGGCCCACGCTCCGTGCATGAACTCGTCCAATGTTTCCCGCCAAGCACGCTCGTGAGGGGAATCGACGAGCACGCCGTCGACATCGAAAATGACCGCCGCGAATCCCACTGGAGCCTCGTAAAACCACGCGGACTGCATCGCAAGGGCGGTGAAATCCGCATGTACACGGCAGAGACCACATTTTTCTTGCCGCGCGGACACAGCAGTGGCATGAGGCGAACGTGGCCGACAAACCAATCGATCCTCGCCGTCGCGACAAGACGGCGAAACCTTCAAACCCCCAGGACAGCTCCAAACGCGAGCAGTCCTCTTCGGCTGTTGCACCGTCTTCAGCGGAGCCTCAGCGACAGCCTTTTTTTTCGCCGAACGTCGTCTGGGCGCTCGTTGCGGGGCTCGCGCTGGGCTTTGCTGTAGGGCGTGAAGCTCATCGGCTGAATTTCCCGGGCAGCTCGCCGCAAGCAGCGCCCGAGGCGAGTGCGGCATTCATTGCTGCCGACAATGCTCCTCCGTCGCGTGGTTATGCCCGCGAAGCCGATTTTCCCGCCGGTTGGGTGAAGTCCGCCGATCTGACGAATGCCCCGACGCTGTTCGCTGGTCTCGACGAACCCCAAAAAGTAATGGTCATGCAGGCCCTCAACGAGCGCGACTGCACCTGCGGTTGTCCGTTCGGAAAGCTCGCGACCTGTCTCCAAAAAGATCCCAATTGCCCGAACAGCCCGGCGATTACCAAAATGATCGTTGGTCTGGCCAAACAAGGCCAGAGTCTCGACCAGCTCTTGGCCGCTATCGACGACCGTCAAAGTGGCAACAAGAAGCCTCAAGCCGCGCCCGAGCCGCCGGCTGGGCCGAAATACATCGAGCTTGCCGAATTCAACATTCGCAAGGGGCCACGGGACGCCAAAGTCACGATCGTCGAATTCAGCGACTTCCAATGACCGTTCTGCAAGAGGGTCGGTCCGACTCTCCAACAAATTGAAAAGCAGTACGGCAATGACGTGGCGATCGTTTTCAAACACCAACCGCTGTCTTTCCACGACAAAGCCATGGGCGCCGCCCTGGCCGTGCAAGCCGCGAATCGCCAGAAGAAGGGCTGGGCGATGCATGACAAGCTCTTCGAGAACAATACCGCGCTGACGCGCGAAGACCTCGATAAGTACGCCAAAGAAATCGGGCTCGACGTGGCCAAGTTCAAAAAGGACATGGACGATCCGACTCTGAAGCAAGAAGTCGATGCGGACGCCAAAATCGCCAATAGCGTTGGCGCGTCCGGTACCCCGACATTCTTCGTCAATGGACGCATCCTCGTCGGAGCGCAAGGCTTCGAAAAGTTCCAAGAACTGATCAACGAGGAAATCAAGCAAGCCGACGCGCTCATTGCGGCCGGTACGCCGAAGTCCGAAGTCTACAAAAAGCGCAGCAGTCAGTAAGCGAATTCCGCCGCGAGCGGGCTGAAATCGGCCCGCCCGCGCATCGGATTGCACAAGCGTCCCGAATGCCGCATCAGCTCGAGTTCCAGGTTGTCGGCGCGCTGTCCCACGTCCGCAATGACCTCGAGATGCTTCGCTTTGCGATCTTCCATCGAACGATCGGCCACGATGAGATTATGACGCAATTCGCGAATCCGTTGGTCGATCTCGGCGACGAGTCGTTCTTTGTCGGCTGTGGCAGCCTCGACTTCTATTTCGGCATGCCGCGCGTCCTGCCATAGGTCGACGATATCTGCGATATCGCGGTACGCTTGGGATAATTCGCGATAAGGCTCTTGAAAGCCGCTGCGACCTTCCCAAAAACGCACTTTTTGGTGCGATTCTTTCATTTTCGCGGCAAAGGATCGCGTCGTTTTGGTCAGTGGAATGACGCCTGCTCGCATCGTGCGGGCTTCGTCGCGGATGCGCGAAACCTGAATGGTAAGCTCATCCATTTGCTTACCTTGCGCGAATCGGCTGTCTTTCCATTCTCGATGCATACCGTCGAGCGCTTCTTGTTCCGCAATACCTCGTGCGCGTAGGGAGCCCAATTCATTGGCGCACGCTTTCATGACTCGCAGCATCGCCAGCGTATCCGCCGGAATCACTTCGCCATAAACTTCCCTGACGAGCTTTTCGACGATGTCCGCCCGCCGTACCCAGCGCTCATTCGGTTTGCTGCGCAATATCCGCGGGCGCTCTGAGACCAAGTCGTTCTCCGGCTCGATCGTGATCTTTTCTTTCTCGGCAATCTCGTAAAGCACCGACAAAACCTGATGCGCGTCGACTGGACGGCCATCTGGGCTTTTCGCAAGCAAATCCAGAATGAGTTGTTCGAGCTGCGTGGGCAAACCGGGCATGGATTCGCAAAGCCGCGGAGGTGGCTCGATCATGTGTTTGCTCAAAATGCCCGCGGGCGTCGGAGAATCGAATGGAAGCTTGCCCGTGAGCATCTCGAACATGATGATCCCGAGCGCATACAAATCCGCACCTGGCCCAGCATCCGACGACGTGGCTCGTTCTGGCGCCATGTATTCGGGCGTTCCAAAGACTTCACCGGCATTCGTCAGGCGCACGTCTTGAGTGCACCGAGCAATACCGAAATCGAGCAGTTTGACGCGATCGCCGCGGAGCAGAAATACGTTTTCGGGCTTCAAGTCCCGATGAATAACCTCGAAATCGTGTGCGCGAGCGAGCGCGCGGGTCATTTGCACGATGATTGGCAATGCCCTTTCCAAAGGCGCGGGACCCGCCGCAATGGCCTCGGAAAGATTCTCCCCTTCCAGCAGCTCCATGACCAGAAATGGAGTGCCATCATTTGTTTCGCCTTGGTCGAATATCTCGATGATGTTCGGGTGCGACAAACGCTGCGCATGTTTGGCTTCACGCCGAAAACGCTCGCGCGTGGTCACGTCCATGGCCAGTTGTGGATTCAACAGTTTTACCGCGCAAACCCCGTCCGAAAGAAGGATTCTTGCGCGGTAAACCGAGGCCATTCCGCCGACGCCAACGAGCTCGTCGAGAACGTACCTGCCGGCGATTGCGGCGCCGAGCCAATAATCACGCAGTGAGACGAGGTTCGCCCCGTCGAGGAAACACGTGATGCTATCGGTCGGATAGCGGAGATTGCATTGGGGACAGGACTTCATGAATCGGCGTATGCGACGTCAGCGGGGGATGGTGGATCCAATCAATCGAGCGGGGGACGACTAACGGGTTTACGTGTCCGAGCAATGAATCGGCATCAAAGCAATTCGCCAATTCGTTGCAAGACGCCTCCGCCCGAGAATAGCGCACGCAGACCTTTGCGCAACCAACCGTACGAATTTGCAGTGTACGGATATTGCAGCGGGTCTTTTTCACCCATTGCAATGCGCTCGACGCTGATGTGCTTGATGTAGCACATGTCGCGCAGGCTCTCTTCGCCCATCGTGCGCCCAAAGCCGCTGGCCTTGATTCCACCAAACGGCGTGTCCGGCGTGCCGCCATTGGTCAATACGTCGTTGACGAGCACGCTGCCAGCTTCGATGCGCTCGGCAAGGCGTTGCGCGTGATGCTTGTCGCTCGAAAACACATATGCATTCAGCCCAAGGTGCGAATCGTTCGCCAGCGATATCGCCTCGTCATCGTTCGACACCTTCATGATCGGCACGATCGGACCAAAAATCTCTTGGGTCATGACGGTCATCGAATGATTGCAACCATCGATCACCGTAGGCTCGAAGAACTGCCCCGGGCCTTCTTTACGCTTGCCACCCGTACGCACCTGGCCGCCTTTGGAAAGCGCATCGGCAATGTGTTTCTCGGCCACGTCAATCTGATGCGGGAAGATGATCGCCCCGACGTCGACGAAGTCTTGGCTCGGATCACCTTGGCGCAATTCGTTGGTGAGCGTAACGATTCGATCGACGAGCGCATCGTGCACATCCGCATGCGCGTAGACGCGCTCGACGGAAATGCATACTTGGCCCGAGTTCGAGAAGCCGCCGAACACGATCGAACGTGCAGTGCGTTCGATGTTTGCGTCCGAGCACGCGATGAGCGGAGCTTTTCCACCAAGCTCCATCACGCACGGAATGAGCCTTTCGCCGCATGCAGCAGCAACGCGACGTCCCGTGGAAACGCTCCCCGTGAGGATGACGAAGTCGGGCATCGCTTCGATCAAAGCAGCACCCGTGGGGCCGAAACCCGTGCAGACCTGAAACAGATCCTCGGGCAAACCCGCCGTGTCCCAAATCTCCTTGGCCTTGAGCGCGATGAGTGGCGTGACCTCGCTGGGCTTGACCACGACGGCGTTGCCCGCGAGCAGCGCGATGATCGCGTCGCGCAGCGGCATCTGCAACGGGAAGTTCCACGGCGAAATGACCGCCACGACTCCGCGCGGACGATAATGCACGAAGCTGCGTCGATGCTTGAGCAAGTGCAAACTGACCTCGTGCGGAGCGAGCACGCGCGGGGCTGCTTTGGCGAAGAACGTAGCGAGATCGGCGCCGACCAAAAGCTCGTGCAAGAGCGCTTCGTGACGAGGTTTTCCGCACTCGCGCACGAGCAGATCAACGACCTCGTCGGCCCTGTCGACGAGCGCATCACGGAAGCGCAAGATGCGTTCGGCACGCGCTTCAACGGGCAGCGCGCCCCATGCTTCTTGAGCCCGACGAGCCTTCGCGACGGCTTCTTTCACTTCGTCGGCCGACCACACTTTCGCTTCGCCGATGAGTTCACCCGTGGCAGGCGCGTAGCTGCGAATCCGCGTGGCCGTTTGTCCGTTGGAACCAGCGCCCGCGTTTGCAGCACTTCCGTTTCCTCGGTTCATCTCTACTTGGCCCATGTCGTGTTCCTCCGTGTCCGCCGCTCTTGGCTCGAGCGCTGCCCCAGATTGGGTCTCGTTTGAAGAGCGCAGAGGGTAGCCGCGGATCAAGATTCGTTCAATCGAAGAAAGCAAGGATCTCATCGAAGCTCGAACGCTCGCACGTCCGTTCACGCACCCTCGCACATGCGCATGATTCGAGATACCGTGCAGCTCTCGCCAAAGGCTCAACGTCGTGAATCGCCCAGATTTCGAGCGCATCGTTGCGGTCGATCATCCCGATCCTCACCGCATTCTCGGCCCTCACGTCGAAGCGTCGGGTGTCGTCGTGCGAGTCTTCCGTCCAGACGCGCTCGAAGTCGTCTTGCGACCTGAAGATCCGAATACACGAGCGCGCGCGATGGCACGTGTGTTCCCAGGCGGCTTGTTCAGCCTCACGTTCGCAGGAATGCTGCAACCGTTTCGCTATCGCATCGAAACGCGATCACCACGCGGAACCACGTCGACGCGTGATCCTTACGCATTCGCGCCATCACTCGAGGTTGATGATTTCGACCCGGGTGCACCAGGCGCATATCGTATGTACTCAAAACGACTCGGAGCACACGTCACCGAGCGCGACGGAACACGAGGCACGATGTTCGCCGTGTGGGCGCCATCGGCTCGGCGCGTGAGTGTCGTTGGAGACTTCAATCGATGGGATGGGCGAAGGCACGCGATGCGACGCACGAAGCACGGCGTGTGGGAAATTTTCGCGCCCGACGTCGCCGCGGGAACGACGTACAAGTTTGAGGTCAAAACATCGGAAGGGATCGTGCTGCTCAAGAGCGATCCGGTCGCTGCTGCTGCCGAGGTTCGTCCGAGCCATGCGTCGAAGGTTGCTGCTCAAACGTATGTTTTTACGGACAAACCGTGGCTCGAAGCGCGAGGCCAAACACGAGGCCAGACGCGAGGCCAAACACGAGACCAGACGAATGTTGCTTCTTCGCCGATGAGCATCTACGAGGTGCACATTGGATCGTTTCGCCGCGTGCGACGCCCGGACAAACCCAACGACTGGTCGACGTACCGCGAGCTTTCCGAAGGGCTGGTGGAGCACGTCGCAGCGCTTGGGTTTTCTCACGTGGAACTGTTGCCCGTGATGGAACACCCCTTCGATGGCTCGTGGGGATATCAGGTCACGGGGTATTTCGCGCCAACCTCGAGGTTTGGCTCGCCAGACGATTTGCGCGCCTTGGTGGATCGTTTTCACGCGCGAGGGATTGGCGTCATTATTGATTGGCCTCCCGCGCACTTTCCGAAAGACTCGTTTGCGCTCGGACGATTCGATGGCACGCCGCTGTACGAACATGCCGATCCGCGTTTGGGTGAACATCGCGAATGGAAAACGTTCGTTTTTGATTATGGCAAACCCGAGGTGCGTAATTTTCTGATCGCCAGCGCGCTGCATTGGATTGAATCGTTTCATGCCGACGGATTACGCGTCGATGCGGTCGCCTCGATGTTGTACCTCGATTACGGCGCCAAACATCCCAGCGAATGGGTACCGAACGAGCGTGGGGGCAGGGAAAACCTCGATGCCGTGACGTTTTTGCGCGAGCTGACGGATGCCGTGCACGAGGCGTTTCCGGGGGTTCTGCTATGTGCCGAAGAATCGACGACTTGGTCCGGCGTGACGAAGCCCGTGGCCGAAGGAGGGCTCGGGTTCGACTTCAAGTGGAACATGGGCTGGATGCACGATACGCTGAATTATTTTGCGCTCGATCCACTTTTTCGGTCGAAACACCACAAAAATATCACCTTTGGCATGATGTACGCGTATTCTGAGCAATTTCTTTTGCCGCTATCGCACGACGAAGTGGTGCATTTGAAAAAATCGCTCTTGTCGAAAATGCCGGGTGATCGCTGGAAACAACACGCCAATCTACGCGCGCTTTATGGATTGATGTGGGCGTATCCGGGCAAAAAGCTCTTGTTCATGGGCGGCGAAATCGGGCAATGGACCGAATGGAATCACGACGGACAGCTCGATTGGCATCTGCTCACCGAAAACGACCACGCAGGGCTCGGTTTGCTGCTGCACGACCTCAATACGCTCTACCACAAGTATTCCGCTTTGTGGGAGCTCGATGCGCACCCGGCGGGTTTTACCTGGATTGACGCGGACGACGCTTTGCACAGTGTCGCGTCGTTCGTGCGTTTTCCCAAATCGGCAGATGGTACGGACGAACCCTGTCCGAAACGTATTTCCAAAGGCACGTTCGTGGTGTTCATCGGCAACTTCACACCTGTCGTACGTCACGGTTATCGCATTGGAGTGCCTCGACAGTGTCGATACCTCGAAGTGCTCAATACGGACGCCACCGTGTATGGCGGAAGCGGGGTAGGGAACATGGGGGCTGTCGAATGCGAGCTTGTGCCATCGCACGGATTTTCGCAATCGATTGTGCTTACGCTCCCGCCGCTCGGAGCGATGTATTTCGTGCCCGAATTGGACGAGGATCCCGAACCTTTGGCGGACGCTCGAAGCGGAAATGGCCAGATGGCGGCGGTTTCAGAAGAAGCGTAGGCGAAACACGGCGCTCACGCTGAATTGCTGATTGCGGGTCAGCTCGGGGGGCGCTCGGCCATGAGCACTTTCTCTACGAATCGTCGGGCCGCGACCGGTCGCTGCTGCACCAGCGCCATGTATCCGACCCCCAAGCGAATGACTTCTTCCCAACGCGCATCGAATAGGTGAGACAACGCAACTTCTTCAAATCGCTCCTGTGCGTGAAGTCCCGCCGCCACGAAAAACTCCTGGAACGTCAAATGCAAAAATCCCCATTGCCCAGCGCCTCGCTCGAGCAGAATCTGCACTTCCTCCCCCGCTCGCTTCAAAAATTCGCGTGCAGTACGTTCCGCTTCGTCCCCGACGTCCCCTTTTTGCTCTCCCAATGCCCGCACGAGCGTATCCATGACAAACGCCTCTGGAGCTACTCCTGTCGGATATCGTTCGTGCATCGCAATCGCCAGCTCCCCCAAAATCGGTAACGCTTCTTCTTCATACGGCATCGAAGGCTCGACGCGCGCGCCTGCTGCGATTCTACGCGCATCTGCCCATGTCTCGCACAGCGAGCGTGCAATCACCTGATATGCCTGCACGCGATGCCGCGGAAGCTTTCCTTCCGCACGGTGAATGAGCACGAGCGCTGAAAGCATGAATGGGTTTCTCGCCAGTGCGGTTAGCCTCGAGCTTGCTCGAATTGCCTCCAGCAGATGATCGGCTTCGCGAGTAGCATCGACGTTCGGGCCGCCCGGACCCCCTCTTTCCCATTTGTGCCATGCCGGCACGAGCACCCGCACATAACGCTCCGCCTGCGTGTCATCAAATGGATAAAGGGATGCCTCGATGGCATCCGGGATGTCGATTCCCGCAAATCCGACGATCCGAGAGGTAATGACGAGCCTATTGTGCGGATAATCTCGAGCAAATCTCTCGATCCATTCGAGCACGGCTGCCCGCTCTGACGACGCTACTTCATCGAGGCCATCGAGAAGCACGAGGCATCGGCCCGCAGCGAGCTCACGTTCGAGCAAATCAGCAAGCGTGTGGAAATCTCCAATGCCGCGATCGGCCAAATGGTGTGCAAGCGCTGTGGGTATGGAAGGCTCCCCCACCAATACGCGGCGCACTTCGGCCAAACGGCCGATGCTAGCAATCACTGGCAGCAGCCGTTCATGAATACCCAATTCGCCGGCAAGCGCAAATCGCCCTGCGGCGGCGGTAACCGCAAGCCATCGCAAAAGCGTGGACTTGCCAATCCCTGGATCGCCCAGTAAAACCACTTTGCGATGATGTTCGAACAGTTGCGGCAGCGAAACCGTGCAGCACGAACCCGGCTCCTCCAATTCGTCTTCAGGTTCCCACGAAGGAGCGCGCCTTTGCATGGGCCATGGATCTCGTCCCCGATGGGCTCGGTCATGCAGCATGATGAGTGACGGAACGAAGACATCGCGTACATCCAGGCTAGGCGGCTGTCGCTTTTGAAGGCGGAGGCCCACATATTTGAGCAATCGGACTTCGGGGCTATTGGCCCAATTGCGGAGCACATTCCACGCGTCCGGCGCAGCGTCGGGGCTGTCGTCGCTGGGAAATGTATAAAGCGCTCCGTCGGCATTCGCCATGCTCCGTCGCAGTTCAATGCGAGATCGATCGGGGAGCATGAGCACGAGATCTTCGCTCAATATCGCTGACCCAATCGTTGCGCTGGCGCAAATCGAAGCCAAATGTGCCGCCGTCGACCTATCGACGAATCCATTCTCCAGCGGACCCACCACCACGTCCGCCGCAATTCGTACGGGTAAACCGAGATCGATCCACGTGCGGTCCCATGCATCTCGGACGGCTCGAAATGTTACGGCAGCAAGACGATTCCATGGAACACCTCCCAAGACGAACACGACCGCGTCGCCGTTCCAGTGGGGAGGTATTGCGGCGCCATGCATGACCGCAATGTGCTCGATGCCCGCAACGAACCGCGCGCGTGTGCGGACTTTTTCTTCGTCTGGAACACCTTTCCACGGCGCAGTGACTGTCTCGACTTCGACCCGGACGATACCCATTGGAATGGCCGCGCCGGGCGTTACCGATTCCCACCAGGGCAAGCTTGGAGTCATCACGTGCCCGTCTCCATGGGCATCATGCGTAGAATCACGCGAAAATGCCCTCCGATCACGTCGAATTCGGGGTCTGGCAAACCTCGATGAAGCATCTGCTCGACCATTTCGACAATTCCCATGCCGAGGCTTTCACGTCGCCCGGCGCGAGCGAGCGCTGCAGCAAGCACCGGATTGCGTCGCTGGGATATTCCGCCGAGTCGAATGCTGTCCAGTGTGAGATGATTTAGTAGAATTCCGGGATTGATGATTTCGATTCGATCGTCGTAGACGAAAAGCCGAATCTGCGATGCGGCGCGATAGTCGCGATGTACGATCGCATTGAGCACGGCTTCGCGCAGTACGGCATCCGGAATTCCATGCTCTTTACGCACCATGCCCTCCACACGGGACGGCGCTGGCACGTGCTGCTTCAGGAACGCCAATGCCCTGTCGAGCTGGCAAAACAAGTCGCCCTCGAATTCTCGTCGATCCGCAAAATCGGTCCGGCTGTGCGTACTTGCAAAACGTACTGCCGAAATACGCGCATCAGGCAAAAATCGTTGCGGCTCTCGGCCGAACAAGAGCACTCCGGCGACCGTAGGCGTTCCCTGAGAGTCAACGCATTGGAGCGCCGCAAGGTATTGCGTGCGACGAGCCTCGGCTGCCGTCCCGTAGGCCACACGCAAGAAAACATCGATTGCTTCGGGATCGAGGTCCGACATCGAAGCTTCCTCGATTGGCAATTCGTCGTAATGCACGTTCTGCGATTGAAGCAGGCGCAAAAGCTCTTCCCGGCGAGCTTCGCGGGTCTCCGCCGCATCGCGAACGTAATATCGATGGTCCGACGCACGATAAGGGCGTTCGGCACTATGAGCTGGGACGTTCACCACGAGCAGCAGCTTGTCCGCCACCATCACCTTCGTAATTGGACAATAAATGGGAGGCACGAGCCCCTGACAAGCACTTGCCACTTTCTGCATCAAGCGATCGGCATCCTTCGCTGTACCAACGCCCGTCGGGGTTCCGTCGTCCTCGACGCCCAAAAAGAACTCGCCTCCTTTGGTGTTCGCCAGGGCGGTAATTTCACGGGTGAGCTTGACTGCTTCGAGATCGCCGTGCGCCGTGCTCTTGAACTCGGTCGATGAATCCTCGCCTAAGCGCAGGCGCTCCTCGATTTTCTCTTGATTCACATCTCACCCGGCCCTGCAACACCTGTGGTTCCGACGCGCCCCTTATGCCAGTTTTGTTCATCCGTATCAAGCACCGAACGGTGCATCTCACCACGACACTATCCATCCTTTCGTCCATCCTCGCGATCTTCTTGACACCCACGCAACATCGAGATACGTGCGCAACTATGCGTCGAATACGTTCCTATGCTTCCGCGGACCTCGTCGACTTGCCGCAATCCGATGCTGCTACGGCCATTGCTCTCGCCTCGGCGCTCGATGCCGCTGCGGAGCAACAAGCATCATTGCCCACAACCGTAAAAGATGCCCGCGCCGAGATGGTCGCCGATGCTGCATCGCTCCTGGCGGCGCTCGAAACGGCACCACCGCCCGAAAAGATCTTGCGCGCCATTGATGCTCGCGAAGACAGCGCAGTTGGTGCTTTATACGATACCTGCCGCGCTTTTGCGCGTCTTCAGGGCGAAATTCCCGAAGGCGATATCGCTCGCGGATTGATCGATCGCGTTTTTCCAGACGGTATTGCATTCGTCAAGGAAAAGGCACGCAAAGAATGGAGTGTCGTCGAAGGAAAGCTCAAAGTCATCGACGAAGAACAACTCGAATCGCAGTTCGCCCAATTAGGTGCTTTGCCCATTTTGGCTCATCTGCGCCAAGTGCATATTCAATATGGGGAAGCCACGGGCATGACCAAGCCGATCGAAATGCCGGAAGCGGCTGCCGTTGGCGAGCATCGACGGGCCCTGCTCGAATCAATCAAGCATTACGTGGTCGCCGTGAGCGGCTCGGTGCGGCGCAAAGTGCCAGCGACACAGAAGCTTGCCGACGAGCTGCTTGCGCCTCTTGTGCAATGGTTGCCCGACTCGAATGCAGCACCAAAACTCGACGGCAAATCCGCAGGGCCAAGCGGCGAATCGTGATGCGCTGCTCGCCCTCAGCCCTCACTGCTTCGTAATACGACGAATACGTGGCTTTTCGGTTCACCGCCAGAGCGTAAAGCGACATGGATGTCGTCTCTTGCTCCACGGCTGGAGCGTAAAGGGACATGGATGTCGTCTCTTGCTCCACTTCTGGAGCGTAAAGCGACATGGATCTCGTCGCATGAGCAAGCCGAAGCCCGTGCGACGAGATCGATCTTGTGGACGGTTGTGGGACTGAATGGTGGCAGAAGACGGATGTCGTGGGATGATCTGGCGCGCCAAACCTCAGCGGGTCACTTCGGCGTATCGAGCGCGCAGAACCCGTTGATGCAAATGTTCGTCGGGTCGCAGCAATCGGCGGCCGTCGTGCACTTTTCTTGCAGCTTCGAGCACATACCTTCGGGCGGTGCGTTCGAGCAAATCAGCTCGGGCATCCCGCCCGGGTTTGGCGAACAGAAACCATTGCAGCATTGATCGCCGGTTTCGCAACCATTGCCGTCCGAACGGCACGGCTCGAGAACCCAGAATCCACGCGCATTGCCAGCGAGCAATTCTTGGGCGGGCAAGTAAAACCCAGGATGGCTCCCATCGACGTCGGCGGGCGAATTGAGGTCGACGGCGCTGACCCAGAGTTTCTTGGTGGTGATGCTCGTAAAGAGATTGACGCCGCGTGGATCGCTGCAGAAAGGCGGAATCGTGGCGACGTTGCCGTACATGCGACGGCTCGTGAGCACCACCCAGGCATATCCGCCCGACGCAATCGGATTGACCGTGGCCTCGTAATTGAGGTTCACGTCGTCGCCGTGGTCGGGATCGATGTTTCCGACTTGCGAGCCGTCCGCGAGGCAGCTCATACTGATGGGCGCCGCGAGCTTGGGCAGATACGAATTGCCGGCCGCGTCTTTGCCGTTCATTTGATTGAGCGGTACGGGGGTGCCTCCGGTCGTGCTTGCCATTGCAATGAACGCCTTGGCGCCTTTGCGCGTGCGCAGGTCGCCAAGGCCATTGCCATCGATACCGGCGGCGAGTTGATGATGGTACACGACGGACTTGCCATCGGGGAAGAATGCGGCCCACCCGGGACGGGTTTGCACCGGTTGTCCGCTCAAGTCGACGACCGTAATGGGATTCGAGAAGACGCCGCTGCCGGGATCGAAATCGAGAACCAATAGTTTTTGCGTGGGATTCATGATGCTGGGGCTGAACATCGGATTGATGACCACGCGTTTGCCGTCGGGCGAGAAGGAAGGCACGCCGAGATTGGTGGTGGCGACTGTATTCAGGCCCGAAACCGGGAGGATGCCGCCATTGGCGAGCGAAACGAGGTTTCCGACCGTCGTGAGCGCCATCGAGCCGTCGGGCGTAATGCCTGGGTGGGCACTGCCATTGGCCAGTAGGGATTCGGTGGCACCTGCGGGAGTCAAATCATACAATGAAATGGCTCCACCGTCGCGTTCTGCAATGAGCTTCGAGCCATTGGCGGCGACGGAATGGCACACGCGGCATTCGCTCGGGGGCCCGCTCTTGCCTGCCGTGAGCTTGGGGCCAGTATCGCCGACTTTGATCGAAAGAACCGCTCCACCGAACATTCCATCGCCACCGATCGCGCCGGGGTAATTCTTGGCTAGCTTCGTGCCGTACGAGTTGTAATAGATGATGCCCGAAAGGCGTCCCGGCGCAACGGTCCACATTTCGCTAATGGGACCATAGGCGATGCCGGCCTTGGCAACCGTCAGTTTGACGATGAGCTTATCGGGCGAGCCATCGGGAGCTTTGCCACCGGCGGTATTCGTGGCCATGGCCCAGATGTCTTGTGGAATGGGATGTCGAATGAAGGGCCCACCCGTTTGCGACAGAATGGCCGGACGGCCGAATGTACCGTTCCACTTGAATGAGCCGCTCGAGGTTTCCAAATCGATGCGAATGGCATCGACATCGCCGAGAGTCGAATCCCACATGAGCAGTGGGGCGAGCATTCCACGCGGCCAAACGGTTTTGTCGTATGGATATAGGAATCGTAGGCTTTCTGCCGTCCCGTCGCCAGCGGGCGCTCCGAGCATACCGATAATGGCGGGGTCGGCTCCGATGCCGAGACCTTCGCCGCCGACGCCACCAATGCCACCATCCGCAGTGAGTTGCGGGACCGTGGTGGCAATTTGCGGTGCTTGCGCGGGGTTGGTTGGATCGGCGCCATTTTGCGTGCCTTCGATTTTGACGAACAATTCCCGCTCGATGGTTTGCCCATTGAGCCCCGCGCGAACGCGGACCATGCCACCAGCGGAGCCTTTCGGCGTAAACGTTGCAGAACTGGCGGGCGCCGTCGTAATCGATCCGATCTCACCGCGATCGACGCTCCAACCGGCTGAAATGGGTTTTCCATCGAGCGTAGCGGTGTAGTTGACGAGGGGATTGTTTTGGCCCGCTTGCACCGTAATCGTTACCGGTGCAGTGGGCTGCACGTCGAATCCCTGCATTTGCATGCCGCCGCCGTTGCCTCCCATGCAACCGAACAGCCCGCAATCTTCGCCCCCCGTGCCGCCGCTACCGCCGGTATCGCTCGTCCCGCCTGCGCCCGCAGATCCGCCAGCCGCGGACCCCGTCGAGCCGCTGGTTAGCGTTGGAGCATTGCCCCCGCCGCAAGCGGCTTGAAGCGCCGCCGCACCGAAGGTCGTCAAAAGGACCAAACCCAATCGAGAAGAAGGTCGTCGCATGTGAGAATGCTACGGGCGGAGCACCTCGGGGCGCAAGCGATAACTCAGCCTGTATGTGTCGACTCGTTGCTGTTCCAACGACCCTCGCAGCGGTCGCCTTTGGCGGGACCCACGGTGCGAGGACGGTCAGGAGCTGTCATTTGCAATGTGGGCGGCGCGGCTGCGCTCGTGGTGATGGTAATGGGAAAAGCTTTTTTGAAGTCGCCAGCCGATGCAAAAAGAGTCGCATTTCCCATGGTCGTTGCCTTTACATTAAAACAGGACGCATCGGCATGTTTGGCCGTGATTTGACCATCCACCGATATGGACCACGACAAACCCGCTACTGCACGATTGCCGGATAAACCTCGAAAGCAATAAACCCGCTCCGCACCGGCTGGAATAGACAGGCTCGTATTGGTGCTGAATGCGTTTTCCACGATGACGGCGTCATCAATCGTCGTCACGATCGGCATGTTATGGGAAAACGTATCTCCACCGCCGGACTGCGCGAATACATCGGCAGTGCCGAATGAGCCGATAGTTATGGAGCTCGTGTCCCAAGTGCCCTGCGAGCCATTCTCACTCGCTCCGCCAGAAATGGTAAACGTTAAACTTTCATCCACGAGCCGATTGTCGCT
Organism: uncultured Polyangium sp.; assembly: GCA_964514885.1. Taxonomy (GTDB): domain Bacteria; phylum Myxococcota_A; class Polyangia; order Polyangiales; family Polyangiaceae; genus Polyangium. The sequence continues at coordinate 22,389 of CAZETM010000021.1, forward strand.
CGAGTCTCGCAGAACGACCCCGAGGTCCAATGAAGCGCCAGCGAAAAGCGCCCAATCCAGATCGAATGCGGCGCCTGGATCGAACCACGTGGCTTCCACAGGAGTGACTCGAATCGATGCAATGCTCGCAACGCCTATCGAAATACGGTCATAAAGGTCCAATGAACCCGGGTCGACGATGCGCAAATAGCTTGATCCCGATCCCTCCGCGCGCACCGTCACCGTTGGGGGATTGGTATCTTCGACGACGAGGGGCGAAGCCGTTTCGGCATGAAATGGATTTGTGAAGTGGTCGATGCTGGTATTCGAGGCCAGAACGGTAATGGTCTGGGTGCCACCGGAGGCGATTGTATGCGGACCTTCATCGAAGAGTTCGTCGAAGAAGCCAGCTCCGCTGAACCAAAGCCCGTCGGGTGTCTTTGACGAGCACGTTTCACCTTCGGGACAGGTCAAGTCGCCGGAGGCGGCGCCGTCACCCGGAAGGGCGCAGGCAGACAGAAAAGTCAGGGCGGCAAGGGTTTGGAAGAAAGCAAGTCGAGTCATGCGCGGTTGACTAGCAAAATGCGTGCCCATAACGGGTAGAATTTAATAACGGCGAACGACAGGCCGGGTGTGGTTGCCCGTTCGAACACGACGAACTGTGGCGTGACGTAGTTATGTATGCGCATCAACATCGACTTTTCCATCGCATTCTTTGGGGCTTTTGGCGACTCATGTTATGCTCGCGGCGCTCGGCGATAGCGCCGGGAAGGCGGCTGGGGAGGAGACGTTTTCGGCTGAGATGACGCAAGGAAATCAACAATACCGGGTTCTCGAGAGGCTTGCGGCCGGCGGCATGGCGGAAGTATTTCTGGCCGAGCGCGTGGGTCTCGAGGGGTTCAAGAAGCGCGTGGCGATCAAGCGTGTCTTGCCCCACCTGTCGCAGAAGACCCGATTCATCGCGATGTTTCTCGATGAAGCGCGTGTCTCGGCGTATTTGACCCATTCCAACGTCGCTCAGGTCTTCGATATCGGTGTCGGCGAAAACGCGTACTTCATCGTGATGGAGTATGTCGAGGGGTCCGACCTGAAGTCGGTTATGGAATACATGCGCAAAACGGGGCGATCGTTCCCCGTCGAAGTCGCGGCGCACATTGCCGAAAAAATGTGCGAGGGACTCTCGTACGCGCATGAGGCGAAAACGCCCGAGGGAGAGCCGCTGTGCATCGTGCATCGCGACGTGTCCCCTCCAAACGTGCTCATCACCAAATACGGCGAGGTGAAAATCGTCGATTTCGGTCTCGCCAAAGCTACCAGCCAGCTCGAAAAGAGCGACCCCGGAATCGTCAAAGGCAAGTTCGGCTATTTGTCTCCCGAGGCAGCGCAGGGGATAGAAGTCGATGCGCGCGCCGATGTATTCGCGACAGGCATCATCCTATGGGAATTGCTGGCGCAAAAGCGACTGTTTCTCGGGGAAAACGATGCGCGGACGGTCATGCAAGTTCGCGCTGCCGCCATTCCGTCGCTCGCGCCCATCAATAAAGATGTGCCCCCCGAGCTGGAAAGGATCCTCCACCGCGCCCTCGCGAAAGACCCGGACAAACGTTATGCGAGCGCTCGGGACATGGGCCGTGAGCTGACGACGTTTCTCTACAAATATGGGAAACCTGTTTCTGCCCATGACGTCGCCGATCTCGTGCGGGGCACGGTGGCCAGTCGAAAACCATCGACGAAGGCCAAGGCGACGACCGTTGGCAAGCTGATCGAAGAGGCGCTGCTCGAGTTCAAGTCGCTCGAAGAAGACGACGGAATGGGCGAGGGCGGTACGACGTCCGAGCGGCTCATGCGTGGCCGCGTGTCGCACTTCGAAGACATCGCGAAGTGGATTGAAGAGATCGAGGCGAACCCGGCCAGCGAGGCGCGCAGTACGCGTCCCGTTTTTGGTCGGCGCAGATCGTTCGAACCGTTGTCGTCGCGAAACCCCATGTCGACGCGCACGCCGTTGCCGGCAACTGCAGCGTCGGACGATGCGGCAACGTCTACACCCGCAGCGAATGAAGCATCAGCGCCTTCAGTGGCCAAAGAAGCGTCGCAACCGATCGCGATCAAAGAAGCGTCGCAACCGATCGCGATCAAAGAAGCGTCGCAACCCATCGCGATCAAAGACGTCGTGGCATCGGAAGCAGACGATCGGCCACCGAATACTCGACGAAGCGTGCCGCCTGCAGCGCACTCGCAACCAGGCGCGGCAAAGGACGTGTCGCAGCCGCTCGTGGTGAAAGAAGCTTCGCAACCGCAAGCAGTCAACGAAGCGTCCGATTCGTTCGCAGTTCGAGATGCCACGCCACCGCCTCCACCAGCGGACGATGCGGAATCGGAATCAGATTCGCCGCCCGATGTCGAAGAGTCTCAACCGCTAGCGACAGGCGACATCTCGCGTCCGGTGGGCGCGAAGAAAAAGAAGAAGCGCAAGTCGGACAAGAAAGACGGCGAGCGCAGTTCGAAGATCGAAACGGGATCGAAACCGATCGTCGCGCAGAAGAAAGAAACGAGTTCGAAGATCGAGACGGCGTCCAAGCCGATCGCTGCGGAGAAAAAAGAACGCAGTTCGAAGATCGAAACGGGATCGAAGCCGATCGGTATGAGTTCAAAGCAATCGGCTGCTCCGGTGGCTCCTGCAGCAACTGAAGGTGGCAGCAGCTCGACGTGGATGTTCGTCGCGGCGGCTCTGCTGCTGTTGGCAGTGGGCGCGTATTACGGCGGTCTATTTGGTCACTGACGTGCGGCGTCGCGGCTTGATTTCGGATGGCTCGTTCGGCTTAGGAATTTCGACCATCACATTGATGCGTTGATCGCCGCGCCACGCGACGCCCGTGATGAATTTGGCACCGTGACTGAGTGCGCCGACGACGGTGGCTGGTGGTCTCAACGCGATCGACGACAGATCGAGCTGCGAGTGGGATCGCGATAACTGGAGCGACGAACAAGACGGCGGCGAAGGCCATGCGAGGTTGCGTTGGCGTGTGGTTTGTCCAAACGCAACCTCTGCAAATTTGCCAGCCGTTTGTCTTAGTGGAACGTGTGGATGAGTGGGACGGGGCGAGCGCGACGCGGTTTGTCTGGGCGTCGTTTCGCTGCGAGGCGCGGCGGGTGAGGCAGGCTCAGGTGCCTTCCCCTTCGTCATCGTCGTCGTCGTCGTCATCCTCTTCGTCGAGCTGCTCTTCGAGCTTGCGCAGAGACTCTTCGCTTTCGCTGAGAGCCGGTTCTTTGCGGCCTTCTTTGATTGCGTTCTGACGAGCTTTTTCGGCGGCTGCGCGAGCTTGCGCCACGCGCTGCATGACGGCGGGTTTGGGCGCCATGAGCAGCGTCATCGTGCGCTGTTCCATGACGGGGCGAACTTCGATGTTCGCGGTCTCTTCACACTGCTGAGTGATCCAGTCGAGCTGCTCTTGCGCCTTCTCGGGGTGCGTGATTTCGCGACCGCGGAAGCGCACGGTGAACTTGACCTTGTGTCCTGCTTCGAGGAAGCGGATGGCAGCGCGCGTCTTGAACTGAAGGTCGTGATCGTCCGTCTTGGGACGCAGCTTGATCTCTTTGATCTCGACCACGCTTTGTTTGCGTTTCGCCTCGCGTGCCTTCTTCTTCTCGTCGTACTTGTACTTGCCGAAGTCGAGGATTTTGCAGACGGGCGGATCGGCCTTGGGATTGACCTCCACGAGGTCGAGGCCTCGTTCCTGGGCGCGCCGCAAGGCTTCGTGGGTGGGCAGAATGCCAAGCATCTCGCCTGCTTCCCCGATGACTCTGATTTCGGGGACCCTGATTCGCTGATTGATTCGGATCTGAGGTCCGCGCTGGGCTTGCCGAGGATCGAAGCGTCGCATGCTCATGTGTGGTCTCGCTGTCTCCTTGTTCGTCTAATCGTTTGAAGATGCAGTGTGCGTGTTTCATCCGCTGCGACGATGCGCATCGGAGGCGCGCCAATTTCGCTCGGATCTGCGTCGTTATCAACCGGCGCTTGCAGGATTTCGTGTGAAAGACGGTGAGGGGGCTGTCCGGTCGTACGGACGGACGGAAGGTTTCGCTTCGATCCCGCGGTATTTGGGGGGTCGACGGTGAGCCCCCATCGCCAAAGGCACAAAACACCAAAGCCTCCCAGGTAGGAGGCTTTAGTGGAACATGTGGTTTTTTTGTAGGCGCGGCCGGTTTCGAACCGGCGACCCCTACCGTGTCAAGGTAGTGCTCTACCACTGAGCTACGCGCCTGAGCAACGTTCCCGTGACGGGCTCGCTGAGGGGACGCATCGATGCCAGGTTGGGGTCCGTTCGTCAAGACGAAAAATGCGTTCCAGTAAAATTAGGTGTCTTAGAACGTCACCTAGCGTGGCTTTCCTTGCGCTTCTCCCCGATCATGGGTATGGACGGCGCCCTTTGGAGGGTTTCACCTCGTGATGTTTTTGTCTCAGCCGACCACTGTTGCCCCCGGTCAGGGCGCTTCCCCCGGTCCTGCGCCCGCCGCGCCCGCGCAACCTTCGCAAGGAGCGCCTGCTGCGCCGACTTCCGATGGTGGCCCCTTCGGCGGTGGCATGACCATCCTCTTTTTTCTCCTGCCGCTGCTCTTCGTGTTTTTGATGACACGCAACCAGAACAAGAAGCAGAAGGAGATTGAATCGTCGCTCAAGCCGGGCGACCAGGTCGTCACGCAATCCGGCCTTTACGGCAAGCTTGTCGACTTCATCGACGAGCGCAAAGTGAAGCTGGAGATCGCCCCCGGCGTGCACGTGAAGGTGCTGAAGTCATCCATCCAGGGTGTCGAGGGGGATGTGAAGTCGGCCGAAGCGAAAGACAAGGCGAACGAAAAGAAAGCGTAGCGCTCGCGCTTCGATTAAGAAGGGCTCGCGCTCTGCCCACTCCATTCACGTTCTCATGATCTACTCCATCCTCCAGTACGTCTTTGCCGGCACCGCTGTGCTGTCCGGCGCACTCGCGATTTGGCAACGGTCCAAGCGAGGCGTGTTCGTGACTGCGTTGCTCGCGGCTTTGTTCGCGTTCATCGCCGCTCGTTACCAGGTCTTCTGGGCGAGCGCGGTCTTCGGACTCTGCATTCCTTGGGCAATCGTCTGTGCTCTTCCGACGATCGACCTCGCTTGGCGCGCGAAGACAGGGTTTGTCCTGTTCCTCGCGCTCGGCGCAGGTTTGTCCATCTTCCCGACGTACCATGACGAACGGTACGGCCGCCTCGACCGCAGTGCCCTAAACGCCGAAGACGCGGAGAAAGCCGAACTGGCTGCCCGCGCCGGTGATCGTGGCGTTCGCGAGTGGCTGCTGACGAATATCCCGTTCCGATTGGTCCGCGGCCTCGACCTCAAAGGCGGTTTGCGCCTCGTCTACACCGTCGACGTCGACGAAGCGATCAAGGACAAACGCGATCGTTACTACGACGAACTGCGCCAGTCGCTCGCGAAGGCCTATGGCTTTGTCGAGAAGGACAAGGCGGCAACGTCCGAAGATTTGAAGAAGCTCGTCGGCAAAACGCGCATCGAAAAATCGCGCGAACACGCCGGCACGCTGATCATCAACTTCGAGAACGCCGACGACGCCAACAAGATCACGGAAGAGTTCATGCAGCCCTACAAAGAGCTGCAGCGTCAATTCTCTGCTGATCGCAAGCGCGTCACGATGCGTATCAGGAGCGAAGTCGAAAGCGAGATCCGCACCAAGGCTGTCGCGAAGGCGAAGGACACCGTGCTTCGACGTGTCGACAGCATGGGCCTCAAGGAAGCGTCGGTCACGTCGCGCGACGAAGACATCATCATCGAGATCCCCGGCGACGACGAGAAGTCGTTCAAGGGCATCAAGGACATCATCGCGCAGACTGCGCGACTCGAGTTCAAGCTGCTCGATGACGAGACGAACTTCTTCGAGACTGAAGTACGCAACTCGAAGAACAACGAGATCAGCGGCCTGCGTTTTCAGCAGGAGCAGGCCAGCGTTGGTCCGGGCAAACAGAAGGTCAACTACTACGCCGTCCTTGAACACAAGGAAGGCGAGAAGATGGTCGACGCGCTCGCTCGCATGAAGGAGTGGGCGGGCACGTTGCAGGTCCCCGACGATCACGAGATCGGCTTCGGCAAGTACCAGGCGTACGACGAAGAGAAGGGCATCATCGAGGACATCGGTTGGCGCACGTATTACCTGTACAGCAAGGCCGAGATCACCGGCGACATGGTGCGTGAAGCGCAAGCCATGCCGGATTCGAGCGATCGTGGACTTGGTGGTTGGCTCGTGCGTATGGAGCTGACGCCGAAGGGCGCGGACATCTTCGAGGACATCACGGGGCGCAACATCAAGCGGCGCTTTGCGATCATCCTCGACAGCAAGGTCGAGAGTGCTCCGGTCATTCAGACGAAGATCCCCGGTGGCATCGCGACGATCACGATGGGCTCGGCGAACGTCGATCAACAAGTTCAAGACGCGCGCAACCTCGAGCTCGTACTGCACTCCGGTGCGTTGCCTGCTCCGATCTCGCCGTCGAACGAGCAGGTCATCGGTGCGTCGCTCGGTCAGGACGCCATCACTCAAGGCATCAAGGCAGCCGTCGTCGGCTCGAGCTTGGTGCTCTTGTTCATGATGGTTTACTACAGCCGCGCAGGCATCATCGCCAACGTCGCCGTCATCTTCAACGCGATCCTTCAGATCTCGATCCTCGCGATGTTCGGTGCATCGATGACGCTTCCTGGCATCGCGGGTCTCGCACTGACCCTCGGTATCGCGATCGATGCGAACGTGCTCATCAACGAGCGCATTCGTGAAGAGTTGCGAGCAGGCAAGAGTGCTCGTGCGGCGGTCGATGTTGGTTACGACAAAGCCTTTAGCGCCATCCTCGACGGACACGTCACGACGCTCATCTCCGGTTTGATTCTGGCCACCTACGGCTCGGGTCCCATCAAGGGTTTCGCCGTCACGCTCATCGTGGGCATCGCCGTGAGTTTGTTCACTGGCGTTGTCTGCACGCGGCTCATGTTCGATTGGGCCGTCCGTGGTCGCAGAGTCAAGAAGCTCTACCTCGGCTGAGAAGCAGCAATGGAATTCATCAAGCCTGGCACGCAGTTCGACTTCATGGGCAAACGCTGGCTCTTCATTGGGCTCAGCGGGCTCCTGTTGGTCCTTTCAGCCATCTTCTTCGTCAAGCCTGGCCCCCAGCTTGGCACGGACTTCAAAGGTGGTACCGAGCTCGAGGTAGCGTTCAAGACCGTGATCGACGCGGGCACCATTCGCTCGACGGTCGAGTCGCTCGGGTTCACCGGTGCGGACGTCATCAAAGTTCGTGACTCGGGAGCGGAGAGTCAGAACCGGTTCCTCATCCGAGTGCAGGACATCACGGTTTTGACTGAGCAACAGAAGACCGTCATCCAGAACAAACTCTGCCACGTGCCCGAAGGCACCGAGCCTTCCGCCGAGTTCGCTTCGCGCTGTCCGGAAGCAACGCGCGCAAGCGAGGTGAAGTTCAGCCCTGGTGGCGACAAGATCTCGATGCGTTACGAAACTGCGCAGGATCTCGCCGCAATCAAAGCTCAGCTCACCGGCATCGCTGGCCTCGAGCTGCGCGAAGGACAGAACAATCCGGTCATCGTGAGCGCGCGCGACAACAAGGTCGAAGCGCAGCTCAAGTCACGCGGTGACCAACTGCTCGATGGTCTGCGTAGCAAACTCGGTTCGGACAAAGTTCCGGATCAAGCACTACGCGTTGAATGGATCGGACCGAAAGCTGGTGCCCAACTTCGCGATGCAGCCATCACGAGCATCGTCATCTCGATGATCTTCATCATGGCGTACATCGCGTTCCGCTTCGATTTGCGGTTCGCGCCAGGCGGCATCATCGCGCTCGTGCACGACGTCGGCATCGCGCTCGGCGCCATGATCGTCACGCATCGCGAGATCACGCTGACCACCGTCGCTGCACTGCTCACGATCGTCGGTTACTCGATCACCGACACCGTCATCGTTTACGACCGCATTCGCGAGAACCTCGCCAAGCATCGGAACATGTCGTTCCCGGCGATCATCAACTTGTCGGTGTCTGAAATGCTTGGTCGTACGATCATCACTTCAGGCGTCACGAGTTTGTCCATGCTCGCGTTCCTCGTCTGGGGCACGGGCACCATCAAGGACTTCGCGTTCACGTTCCTCGTCGGCGTCGTCGTTGGCACGTACTCCTCGATTTACGTTGCCGCTCCGATCACTGAATGGATCGATCGCCGATTCTTTGGTGGTCAGACGGCTGCTCCGCGCAAGAAGGTCACTCGCACCAAGGCTGTCAAACGCGCCGACGCGGTCGTGTAGTCGGTTCCTTCCAACAATCCGCACAACCGTTTGCCCCGCGATGGTTCGTCCTCGCGGGGCTTTCGCTTTTCTAGGGGCGTCTGTCTGTCGTGCACACTCATGCTTCTCGTGGACAGCGAGCAGCGTCCACGATACGCCGTTCGACCTGAGCATGATCGAAACTGCGTGGAAACAAGCCGTAGAGCCCGAAGTGGCTCGCCTCGTCCTTCCACCGATTGCTCCGGCTCCGGTCTCGACCGAGCCACCTATTCGTGACCCTGGGCAAGCCTCCACGGACGCGCTCGAGTTGTCTCGTGCGCTCGGTCTATCGATCACCGTTGCTGATGCTTTGTTTCGTTCCGGCTATCGCGCCGACGACGCGACGCGCGTTTTCCTCGACCCGCGCTTGTCGCATCTAACGCCGCCCGATCGCATGGCCGATCGAGAGCTCAGTGCGGATCGCATCGCGCGTGCAGTTCGTCAAAACGAACACATTGCTGTCTTCGGCGACTACGACTGTGACGGCATCACTTCATGCGCGATCGTCACGGAAGTTCTGCGCACGCTTGGTGGACGCGTCACGCCACTGCTCGCGACGCGCAAAGATGGCAGCTACGGTTTTTGCGCTCCCGCACTCGCGCGCGTGAAAGCCACCAACGCGAGTTTGCTCATCACGTGTGATTGCGGATCGAGCGACCACGAACGCTTGAGCGATGCGAAGTCGGCGGGCATCGACGTCATCGTGATCGATCATCATCTCGTACCTGCGGAGCCTCTACCGGTGCTGGCGTTCTTGAATCCGCATCGTCCCGAGTGTGGATTTCCGTTCAAGCATCTGGCGTCGTGTGGATTGGCGTTGTCGCTCGGAGCTGCTGTGCGGCGTGCTCTTGGTGCAGAGCTCGACATGCGCGCGTGGCTCGATCTCGTAGCGATCGGCACGGTGGCGGATGTTGCGCCTCTGGTTGGTGACAATCGTTCGCTCGTGCGTGCGGGGCTGGCCATGCTTGGGCAAGGCGGACGCCCTGGCCTGAAGGCGCTCGCGGACTTTGCCAAGCTTGGTCTCGTGCACGGAGTCACTGCGGATGACGTCGCGTTTCGCATCGCACCGCGACTGAATGCACCGGGGCGTTTGGCCGATCCGGATCTGTCACTCGCGCTGTTGCTCGAGCGAGATTCTACGCGCGCAAACGGAATCGCGGCTCAGATCGAACAGCTCACGTTGCAGCGTCGTGCGCGGCAAGAAGAGATGCTCATCGAAGCCGAGCGCGACGACCATCGGCCAGGCAGCCACCGGCCATCGGGTGATCGGCCGACCTTCGCTCGCGACGGCCAGCGCGCACCGTTCGGCCGTGACGGCAACA
>CAZETM010000022.1:0-31994 GCA_964514885.1 uncultured Polyangium sp.
CATGACCAAAAGGACCGAAGCGCCTACCACAATGGGAAGAACAACCCTGGCGATGGCATCAATACGCTGAGCGGTCTTTTCGCGGCCTTTGCGCACGAGACCATATCCCAACACAGAAATGGACAACGCAATCGTGCACAATACATAACCGACGACGAATAAACTATCCGCCACGGTCATGTAAGCCACGTTGGGCATTGAATCTGCCACGGTGAATTGAAATGCAAAACAAGCAAGCAGCGCGGTCACGCCAATGCTCGTACGGGCATCGACGAGGTCCGGCGCCAAAAACAATGCAAAAAGCGCGACGAGCCCAATGATGCCCAAAGGCATGAATAGCTTGAGCGCGACCATGACCAGCGGCCGTGACAAAACGACCTCGTAGCCCACTCGCCTCACTCTCGTGGGGCTTCCTTCTCCCGTGATCGTTCCGAGATCCGACGCATACATGGCCGATCCACGCGTTGGGCGAAACGCTCGGTCGTAGAGCCAGCCGGTGATGCTGAAACGCTCCGCCATGCCGCTCGCCGCGAGATCCGGGACAAGCTCACCGTGACGATCAGGCAATTCGAGGGTGATGGAAATTGTTTGGGAGTCAAAAGGAAATCGTTGGAGTGGAAACTGTCCGCGGAACGTTCCGCGTACGCGCCAACGCGCCGAATGCCACACGCCATCGTGCTCTTCTTCGATGAAGGTTTGATCGACCTCGGCCGCATTGGTGAGCACGAGTTTGTCTTTGTCGAACTCCCCCATCCACTTGGCCCACAGCTCGAGGTCGGCATCGAAGACGCCGTCCTTTTGATCGAAACGAGTGACGTCGCGCAAATAAATGCCGACGTACACGCGCTTGGCCGGATCGGCTTCTGCACGCCACGAGACGAGCAAGATTGCGACCGTGACGAGTGCGAAGAGGATCCGCAGAACGGGGCGAAGCGCAGCCCGAGGCATGCGGCGCAGGGTACTCAAGACGGAGAAGACGGGTGCAGAAAATTTGCCCCTGGGCCGCGCTGCATGAGAACCCCCTCGGACCATGACGAATCTCCGCCCGCAAGCCGGCACGCAAGCCGACCTCGTCACGCTGCGCAAGCTCGCGCAGGATCTCTCAGCGTCGCGCAAGGAACGGGCGACGAGTGTGCATCTGTTGGCAGCGATCGCGTCGTGTGATGGGCAAGCGGGCGAGCTGCTCCGTGAGCGACGACTTGACGCGGAAACGTTGCTTAAAGCGGGCCGATCGTTCGACGAAGAGAGCCCCGATCCGCTCGCGCGCGCGACGGTAGCTGCGCGTGAGCTGGGCAAACGCGCACCGTTTGGAGAGCCAAACTCGCTGCATCTCTTGCTTGCACTGCTCGCGGATCGAAGCTCCGCCGCGCACCGAGCGCTCGTGCAAGCAGGCGTGGACACGGGTCGTTTGCGCACGGCGGCGATGCAACTTTCGCTCGGTGTCGTGGCTGCACGACGTTCCATCACGAGTGCGTCCACGACTCGAAAGAGCTTGGATGCCGAGCCGCATGGCGGACACGCTCGGGCGTCCCGTCAGGTTGAGCACGACAAACCCACGACACTTTCACCCGCCAAAAGGCCGCTGGGCGCAGGCGTGACGGTGCCACTGTTTCCGCCTCCTGCACGTCCGGTCACGGAACGACCGTCCACAAAATTTCCGTCAGTGCCGCCGATGGCCGCTCCAAACCCAGCCACGACAAACCCGTCCACGACAAACCTGACACCTCCCGCAGCCACGGCCGTCCCGGTGCCGCTGCCGATGCCGTCAAAGCCCGCGATCGAGAAGGATCGCGCGGCAGGACAAACACTGCCGCCACTTGGCCCGCGCGTGCCGAGCGGTCATCCGCTGGCGCTCGATCGCGCGAAAACACCAACGCTGTCGAGCCTTGGAAAAAACCTGACGCTCACCGCTGCGCTCGGAGAAATCGATCCGGTGATCGGGCGCGAGCTGGAAGTCGACGCGGCGCTCGATGCTTTGGCCAAGAAAAACCAAAACAGTTGTTTGCTGGTTGGTCCGGCCGGCGTAGGTAAAACCTCGGTGGTGCGAGGCTTGGCTTTACGTTTGGCCGAGGAAGGTAATCGCGAGCCGGAGACGGCACGATTGCTCATTGAATTGACCGTGTCGGAGCTGGTGGCGGGAACAGGTACACGCGGCGCGCTGGCGGAACGAATGGCGGCGATTCTGCGCGAAGCTCGCGAAACCGACCGAAAAGTCATTCTGTTCTTCGACGAAATTCACGAATTGTTCGCGGGGGGCCTCGACGAAGCGACCGCGGAAATCAAACTGGCGCTGGCTCGTGGAGAATTGCGGATCATCGGAGCCACGACGCCCGAAGAATACCGCAAAAATATCGAAAACGACCTAGCCTTGACCAGGCGATTCTCCGTGCAATTCATCGAAGAGCCGGACGAGGACTCGGCATTTTTGCTATGCAAACAAGTAACGCGAAACTTGGGCGCGCATCATCGCTTGACGTACACGGACGAAGCGATTGCGTCGGCAATTTCGTGGTCGATGCGGTATTTGCCGGGTCGAGCGTTGCCAGACAAAGCGATTAGCATTCTCGATTCAGCAGGTGCGCGCGTGCGTCGACGGGGCGGGAAAAACAAACTCGCGCCCGTAGGACCCGCGGAAGTGGCAGCGGTCGTGGCGAGTTTGGCGGATATTCCGGAAGAGCGGCTGCTGGAAACCGATCGCGAACGAATGCTCAATTTGGAAAAGATCCTCGCCGAAACAGTGGTGGGGCATTCGGCGGGGCTCGCGAAAATCGCGCGTGTGCTGCGACGAAATGCGGCTGGTATTCGTGCGGAACGACCGCTCGGCACGTTTTTGCTGCTCGGTCCCACGGGCGTAGGAAAAACCGAAACGGCCAAAGCGATTGCACAAACGTTGTTCCATTCGGCCGACGCGATGACGCGGCTCGATTTGTCCGAATATAGCGAAGCGCATGCCACGGCTCGATTGATTGGCGCGCCTCCAGGATACGTCGGTCACGAAGCTGGCGGGCAATTGACCGAAGCCGTGCGACGTCGGTCGTATCAAGTGATCCTGCTCGATGAAATCGAAAAAGCACACCGAGACGTGCTGGAAACATTCTTGCAAGTATTCGACGAAGGACGCATGACGGACGGTCGAGGACGCCGAGTCGACTTCACGAATACAGTCATCGTGATGACGAGCAACCTGGGCGCAGCCGATGCAATGGCCCTGAAAAACGAACGATCCGTGGGTTTTTCCAGGTCGAACACGAATAAGGTTTCTGGCGACAAACTCGAAGCCGCCATGTTGAACGCCGCGAGGTCGGCGCTGCCCCCCGAGCTGTACAATCGCATCGACGAGGTGCTGGTCTTCGGACCGCTCGGAAGGACTGAAATCGAAGAAGTGGCGCGACGCCTGCTCACCAAGCTTGGCCGGTCGCTGTTCGAACGAGGCATTCGACTGGACTCGGAACCCGGCGTCATCGACGTGTTGCTCGCTGAAGGTGGCTTCGACGAGGGGCTTGGCGCGCGTCCGATGAAGCGCGCGATCATGCGGCACATCGAGGCTCCGATTGCAGAGATGATTTTGCGCGGGGAGCTGCCGTCGGGGTCCGTGGCTCTGTTGTCCGCGGAAAACGGGCAAGTCGTTGTCGACGCGATCGACGATGTGCAAGACACTGCAGAAGCAGGCTGAACACGCGTATGGAACTTCTGCTCCAATTCAAGAAGACATTCACGGCCGCCGTGTTCGAATCGGGCGCGTTGGGTTATGCGGTGCTGACGCGATCACCGACGTGGCGAGTGCATTGCGCAGAGTTGGCCGATCGTGCCGAGGTCAAACCTGGACACCGAGTGCTCGACCTGGGTTGTGGTCCGGGGATCAGCGCGTTCGGAATGCTCGACCGCACGGCGGATCTGGACATCGTGGGGCTGGATCTAAGCCGTTCGATGCTGTTTTTCGCGGAACATTGGCGAAAGAGCGAACCGCACGGAGATCGCGTGCAGTTTGTCCGGGCTGATGCAACGCAGTTGCCGTTCCCCGATCAATCGTTCGACGCCGTGACGGGACACAGCTTCTTGTATCTGCTGCCCGAGCCGGATCGCGTGCTCGCTGAAGTGTTTCGCGTGCTGCGTCCAGGTGGCAAGTGCGTGTTTCTCGAGCCAAACACCGATGCACCGGACAAACTGATCCCTCCGGAGATCATGCAACAAGCCACGACAGATCCACGGTTTGTCATGGCCATGGCGATGTGGCGCGTCTACTCACGCTCCTACGGCAGGTTCGACGAGGCTCGGTTTTCGTCGCTGTTTACAGGCGCGGGCTTGTCGCTCGTCACGTGTGAATCGACGCTGGCGAGTCTAGGACTGTTCGGGATCGGCGAGCGAAAGTAGTCGTCGCTCAGGTCTCGGGCGAACCGCCTTCGCCCATCACCAACGCATGGTTCTGCTTCGCGTCTTCTTGCACTTGCGTGCGGCGTTTCTTCGTGAACGAGCGCATCGATTTACGATCGGACAAACGCATCGCGAGGCACGCACGCAAGCCATCACGAAGCGTGCGCAACGTCATGAGACCGCCGAGATGCACGCCGATCTCCACGAGCGTTCGCGCGACTTCGGGACGCACGCCCGTGAGCACACACTTCGCTCCAAGAAGCTTCGCGGCATGCGTGAGACGAACCAAGTGCGCCGCCGTCATCGTGTCGACGATGTCCACGCCAGTAAGGTCGATGAGGACGTAGTCCGCTCCGCGTTCGGAGATGCGTTGCAGAAGTTTTTCCGTCATCTCGGCTGCGCGGGCACTGTCGATCGCGCCTACGAGCGGCAGCGTGATGATGTCGTCCCACACGTCGATGATGGGCACGCTGAGTTCGCGAATCGCAATGCGCTGACGTTCGATCGTCTGCAGTTGCTCTTCGAGATCTCGCTGCGATGCCTGCAAATCGTTCATCGCCTTGTCGTGCTCTTCGCGCGTCTGCTTCAGCTCGCGCAACAGAACGAGCAGGCTCTCTTCGAGCGCGCCAAAGCGATCTTCCGAGAGCGCTCCCGACAGAGCGATGGCCTCTTCGAAAGCCCCGACGGATGCGAGCGACAAGGCTTCGAGCACTCGCTCGACCCGCGCTTCATCCACCGCGATACCGGCTGCGTTCGGGGTGTCTGACATTCGTGTTCCCTACATACGGCGGTTGGTGATGCGCATCAAGAGAGATGAGCAAGCGTCAACGAATCGTCGCTCGAGTGGCATGAGGATCTCAAGGTAGGGGCAGGATTTCGACTGCAAGATCTAGGTGGCTAGTAGATCGAACGCGCCGCTGGGTCTTTTGACGGTCGCGAGCCCAATGCGCTCGAGATGCGCGAGCACGGAAAGGACCGTAGCTTCGTCCCAGGCATCGCCCATGATTTGAAGGCCAATGGGCAAACCTTTTGAGTCCATACCGATTGGCGCCGTGCCCGCGGGCAAACCAGTGAGATTGCCAAGAAAATTGAAGCGACACAAACCATCGATGGCCGTGGGATCACTGAGGGCGATGCGTTCTTCCGCTTCGGTGTAGCTCGGCGCAGTAATGGCGGTCGTCGGCAGTGCAAGTACGTCGACACGCTGAAATAGCTCGGCCATGGCCACACGCATACCGGCTCGCAAGCGTTGAGCATCCAGGTATTCGCCGCAGGTAAACCCTTCGACAATGGCAAACATGAGGCGCAAGTCGTCGGAAAGCTCGGAACGACGATTGAGGAGCGTGTCGCGCTTGACGGCGACTTCTTCGGGCGAAATGGTCAAATATCCCAAAGCGGCCGCGTAACGAGCCATTGGGATTTCAACGCGTACGATTTCCGCTCCTTCCTTTTCGAGCGCCAATATGGCTCGCTCGACAGCTCGCACGATATCTGGAGCGGCTTGGCGCATTTCCAGCTCGTCCACACCAATACGCAATCCGCGCACGCCTGATCCCAAATATGCGCCAAACCCACCTTCGGGCGGCGGCGGCGCCCAGGCCGTCGTCGGATCGTCCGGATCGGGCTCGGAGGCTACGATATCGAGAAATGCTGCCAAGTCCTGCGTGCAAGACGCAATCGGGCCGATATGCGCGACGGAGCTGGAGGTATTGGCTCGTCGAGCAACGCGACCAAACGTGGGCTTGATACCGAAAATGCCATTGAGTGACGAAGGAATGCGAATGGAGCCACCACCATCCGTACCAATGGCCAAAGGCGAAATGCCCAATGCAACACCGACCGCGGACCCGGTCGAGGAGCCACCCGCCGCTCGTGATGAATCGTATACGTTGTGGGGCATGGCATAATCGATACTGTTGCCAATGGGCGACATTCCCCATACGGTGAGCACGGTTTTTCCAGCGAATACACCGCCTGCTTTACGCAATCGAGCGACGACCGTGCAATCGCGCTCTGCCGGGGTATCCGGTTCGGTAATGGATCCGTCACGCGTGGGCAGGCCCTCGACGTCGCATTGGTCTTTGACGAGGAATGGAACGCCGTCGAAAGGTCCAATCGGGCAGCCTCGAGCAAAGCGATTGGCGGATGCATCCGCATCGCGTAGGGTCATCGCGGGATCTTTGGCCGCGAGAATGTTCATGCACGGGCGCCTCATCTGGAGTTGGTCGATAAACGTGAGCGCTCGGTCGGCCACTTCGCGCGGCGAGAGTTTTCCATCGCGATAAACAGAGGCAAACGAATGGACGGGGCGAGGCCAACCGTTCGAAACAGGCAGGGGCAAGCCCAGGTTCGGTCGCGATGGCGCCGGCCTGCCTTGAATGGGACGCAATTGCATGGCGAGCGGTCCGCGAAGTCGCTCGGGCAATTCAGCGAGGCGATCGATGCCCATGGTAGCGCGCAAAAAAGCGCGCAGAGCATAGTCGGCGCCAGGAGTTTCCGCGACACGGCGAATTGCAGCCAGAGTCGGTCCGGACAATCGTGGGGTTTTGACGGCGGCAGGGCCAGGCAAACGCGGTATCTTCATGAGTTCGGGCGAGCTTACCCTGAATCGCGGAGAAGCGGAAGACAGCTTGGACAGACTGCTTGCCTATGCGGATCAAGCGGACTGTTTGGTAGCTACGTCAGGGTTTTGCAGTGCAAGGACATCGGAAAGTCGTAGCGGCAAGGATTCGCACACGCGACAGCTCGAAGTATAGAGCGTTTTCAACGGGCGGTTGCGCCGATGCATTATCAAGGGCTAGGGCTAGGATTGTGGATCGTGCGCGAAATCGTGTCGCATATGGGAGGTCGTATCGAGGTGCACTCGGAGGTGGGCAAAGGAGCGGAGTTCGTGGTGACGTTGCCGATTGTGGCGCGCAACGGCGGCGAATAGCGCATGAGCATTGCTTGCAATACGTAAATCCGGGCTGCCAATACGTGTTGGTCAACTGTCCAGAGGCCTCGCGGCGGCGGGATCGAGCGTTGGTGAGTTCGCCAGGAGGCGTTTGGGGGTCGGATCGAGCGTTGGTGAGTTGACCAGAGGCCTCACGGCGGTCGGATCGAGCGTTGGTCAACTAACGAACGGGTGCTTTGGGGGGCGGCGAGTGTCAAGAATGTTGCCGTCCTGCGCCCTAGCGAGTAAGGGTGAGCGCCCTGAGGGAACGGCGCATGATCCGAGCACTGACGATCAAGAACTACAAATCGATTCTCGATCACACCATCGAGCTTGGGCGGATCAACGTCTTCATCGGCGAAAATGGGTGTGGCAAGACGAACATCCTCGAGGCGATGGCAATGGCGGCGGCGGCGCTAACGGACAAGCTTTCCGTGGAGGAGCTATTTGCCCGTGGCATGCGCGTGGCCAAGCCGTCGATCATGCGGAGTTCGTTCGAGGGTGCGAAGGGCGACGAAATACTACTCAATCTCGCATGCGAGTCATTGGACTCCGAAGTCTCGGGGAAGGTATCTTTAGGGCTGACTCCGCGCGCAAAGGCCGAGATGGGCTGGTTTGAAGAGCAGGGATTAACACTGGATGAGGCCCTTGAAGGCGCGGCGAAGGAGCATGATGTATTGGTTTCTCGGCGAGCTCTTCGCCAGCAGCTCGGTGAATTCGGCATTTACAACGCCAACATTCTCGCATTACGCGGTTTGCATACATTCAGTCGACGCTTCCCCCTCGGCATATACGGCGAAAACCTCGACGTGGCCATGTCGGCATTACCAGCCGACGTCTGGGCCGACGTGCTCGAACGAGCGAAGTGTGTTTCCTGGCTGGAAGACATTATCGTCGATCCCGCGGACGAGCGGAAATACCAAGGCCATAAGTTGGGACAAAGCAAGTCGAATCTTTATTTCCACGACCGCTTCATGCGGCGCAAGAACAATGTTTTCTCGGCCGAGAACGTCAACGAGGGAATCCTTCACGTCCTGTTTTATCTCACCCTTTTCGTCAGCGAAGGCTCCCCTAAGGTTTTTGGCATCGACAATATCGAAGCCTCGCTGAATCCGCAGCTATGCCGGGATCTCGTCAAGCAACTCGCCGAGCTTGCTGCAAGGCACGACAAGCAGGCCTTGATTACCACCCACAATCCTGCAATCCTCGACGGGCTCAATCTGCTCGATGACGAGCAACGACTCTTCGTGGTTTACCGCGACGACGACGGGCATACCGTCACGCGGCGAATTAAGCAGAAGCCTGATACCAAAGAGGGGAAATACAAGCTTTCAGAGCTTTGGATGCGTGGTCATCTCGGTGGCCTGCCGCCCGAGAGGTTTTGAGCATGCGCGTGGGTATCGTGGCCGAAGGGCCAGGGGATATCGCCGTGCTGCGGAATATCCTCAGGGGGAAACTCGGGCTGCATTCGGCAGATACAGAGATCTTGCGACCGAAACTTGCGTGCGACGAAACGGACCTTGCGGCAGCAAATGCGGCCGAGGGATATCGAGCGCCGACAGCAGAATCGTATAGCAATTGGACCATTGTTCTGGACGAATGCCGTAACCGGACCACGATCGAAGACTTTCTCGATAACCAAATTGACGAAGAACGGTTGGTGGTCATCCACATCGACACGGCGGAGGCGCACCTGCCCGGGTTCGATATTGCTCGGCCAGAGCGGAAAACACCAGATTACAGCGATCGGCTCCGCACGCTGGTCATCGAGAAGATGGAATCGTTGCTCGGCGCCAAACTCGCCAAAGGTATACGCTACGCGATTGCCATCGAAGAGACCGATGCGTGGTTATTGACGATCTATGACCAGCAAACTGATGGAGACACGAGCGGTCGTCTTGATCCCAAGAAACGGCTGAAGTATCTGCTCGAACGCGCGTCGGAAAATGGAAGTGAGGGAGGCAAAAAGCGCACGACAACGTCCGGCAACAAAAGGCGCCGCCAAAAACTTCCCGAGAGAACAAGCGCCACAAGAAACCGTCAGACTACAACATCAGCCTCGATTCATCGCGTGCATTCAGCGATAGCGACCAACTCGAATCATGCGCGGCACGCAATCGTAGTTTGAAGCTTTTTGTTGATTCGCTTTGACCGCAAATCGAAACCGCCATGGCTACAATAGCTGTTTGTAATGAGACGCGGGCATAGCGTTCTGTTCGCTTGTCGCGACGTGATTCATGATCACCTCCGCTGCCTGATCAATCCTTCTTGCATGCTGCTCGCCACGAGGCGTCCCGAGCGATCGAAAAACCGCCCGCGCACGAGCCCTCGCGCACCAGAAGCCGATGCGCTATCGACGACATAAAGAAGCCAATCGTCGACACGGAAAGGCCGATGAAACCACATCGAATGGTCGAGCGAGGCCACCTGCATTCCCGGCGAAAGCCAACTGACGCCATGCGGATCCATGGACGTGCCGAGAAACGAAAAATCGGAGGCGTAGGCCAAAATGTAGCGGTGCAAAGCTGCGCTATCGGGCAAAACATCCACCGCGCGATACCATTGAGCCCTGCGGGGCTCGGAAACGACCGGGCGCAGTGGATTGCGTGGATCGACGGAACGAATTTCAATGGGCCGCTCCGCAGTGGCAATCGGACGCATCGACTCCGGCAATTTATCAGCCACCGCGAGCGCCATTTCGCGCTCGGAGCGTAGTGACTCAGGCGGCGGGACATCGGGCATCGTGTCCTGATGCTCGAAGCCGACTTCATCGACTTGGAATGACGCCGCGAGACTGAAGATTGCCTCGCCTTCCTGAATGGCCACGACCTGACGCGTGGAAAAACTTTTTCCATCCCGCAATCGATCGACCTGATAAATAATTGGCTGGCGCACGTCCCCAGCGCGAATGAAATACCCGTGCAACGAATGAACGGGGCGTTCGTCGGGAATGGTTTGTGCGGCAGCGGAAAGGGCTTGGCCGAGCACTTGGCCACCAAAAATCGCACCCCAGCCAAGGTCCTGGCTATGGCCGCGAAAAAGATCGCGATCAAGGCGTTCGAGGGCGAGGAGCTGGATCAGGTCGGACAGGACGCGTTGCATCTGCCCCGCGGCATATCACGCTCTGTTGCATCGCACCAGGAACCTAAGAACTGTTATTTGTCACACAAAGTTGCGCAAATTGGTAGACTCCTTGACATGCGCAACGGACCCACGTAGAAGGTGGAGTCGTCCTTTACTACACGAGCGAGCGACTGATGCGACGGGAGAGCGGTTCGGTTTCGAGCATCGCAGGAAGGCTCCTGCTACTCACAGCAGCGTATGTGGTGAGTGGCCGCCTAGCGTTGTTGCTCGCCATTCCACCGGGATTTGCGACGGCGATTTTTCCGCCTGTAGGTATCGGCATAGCGGCGGTATTGCTGTGGGGAAATCCCATGGTTGCCGGCGTGCTGATCGGGTCGACGGTGCTCAACGTGTCCATTTCCTGGTCCGCGGGGAATGGATTTTCCTGGGTGGGACTGCTCATTGCCTTTGGCATTGCCATAGGCAGCTCAATTCATAGCGTCGCAGGTGCGTGGTTCGTCAGGCGTTTCGTCGGGTTTCCCACGGCCTTGAGCACCGAGCGGGAAGTGATTCCTTTTTTGCTGCTTGCGAGTCCTGTGGCGTGCGTGCTGAGCGCCACGTGGGGTGTATCGGTTCTTTTCTTAGCCGGGGCCGTGGGTGTTTCGCAATATTGGTTCAGTTGGTGGACGTGGTGGGTTGGCGATAGCACAGGCGTGCTCATTGGCCTGCCGCTCATGCTGATCTTGTTTGCTGAGCCGCGGAGTATGTGGTGGGGTCGACGCAATACGGTGGGCATACCGCTGGTCGTCAGTTGCGCGTTGATGGTCACGATTTTCGTGCGCACGAGCCGTACGGAGCAAGAGAGCATCCGCGCGGAGTTTCACGAGCACGCGAAGCTGATGACGGCATCAGTCCAGCTCCATTTCGATTCGTACGCGAAAGCTACGCAGTCCGTGGAGCGGTTTTTGTTTGCGGCGCCAAAGAGCAAGCGTAACGACTTTCGCGCGTTCGCTTCGGAATTGCAAAGCACGTTTCCGGGTCTGCGAGCGGCTTCGTGGAATGCTCGGGTGCGCGCGGACGAACGAGCCAGCTTCGAGCAATCGATGCGAGCCGAGGGATTCACGGGATTCGCGATCAAGGAACGAAACGACGCAAAGGAATGGGTCGACGCCAAAGCTCGTGACGAATACGTCGTCATTGCGTATATCGAACCATTCGAGAGCAATCGCGCAGCCGTCGGGTATGACTTGGCGTCGGATCGGATACGTGCCACTGCCTGCGAATACGCGCGCGAACATCGACAACCGGCCATGACCGCGCCGCTCGATTTGGTCCAGGACGCCGAAGGGTACAAAGGCACCTTGATCATGTTTCCGGTTTACGGTGGTGCCGAGGAAATCCGCACGAATCGTTCAGAACGCCTGCGAGGTTTTGCGACGACGGTGCTCGACATCGACAAACTGGTAAACGCCGCGCTCGCAACATATCCACCGACAGGATTTCACACGACCATCCACGACGTGACGGACTCGAGCCACCCGGAAATCATATTTGGCTCGACGAACCACAAAGTACCTGCGTACGCCGAAGCGCTCGTATATCGACACCAGTGGCAGATGGCCGGTAGATCGCTGGAAATCACCATTGCTCCAACGGACGTATTCTTGCAAGCTCATCGGAGCCTTCAATCTTGGCTCGTACTGGCCGGGGGCCTCACGCTTTGCAGCTTGCTCGGCGCGTTTCTCCTCGTGATCAGCGGACGAGCGAGCCACGTCGAGCAGCTCGTCGAACAGCGTACGCTGGAATTGAGCGCCATTCTCGATCATGCCGCCGAAGCGATCGTCACGTTTAATTCCGAGGGCCGAATCGAACGGGCAAACCCAGCGACGGCAATCCTTTTCGATTACACGTCGACGCAATTGACAGGTCGAGTCATGACCGAATTGCTTCCCGACCTCGATTGGAAACGCGAATCAGCAAGCGGTCGTTCGCGGGAAATCACGGGAAATCGCCAGGGTGGCTCACCATTGACGCTCGAAATGGCCGTCAGCCGCATGGAGCTGCACGGGCGCCTGGTCTTCACGTGCATGCTCCACGATATCAGCTCGCGCAAAAGAAGCGAACAGCTCAAAAACGAATTCGTCTCCACCGTAAGTCACGAGCTTCGTACGCCTCTTACGTCGATCTCGGGGTCGCTCGGGCTCATTTCCGGAGGCGTCGTCGGCGAGATTTCCGCTGATGTACGCGAATTGGTGGACATTGCCAAGACCAACGCCGAGCGATTGACCATTCTGGTCAACGATATCCTCGACATCGACAAGCTCGAGTCCGGGCAGCTCGAATTGCATCGCAGTCCCCACGACCTGCTGCAGCTCGTCAAAAATTCGATGCTCGAGAACGGTGGCTATGCCGAACGTTATGGAGTTCGTCTCGTATTGGACAAGAGCCGAGCCCCCGAGGGATCGGTGATGGTCGACGTGGACGCGTCGCGCATCATGCAAGTCCTGGCGAATTTGATCTCCAATGCCATCAAGTTCTCGCCGCAGGCAGACCAGGTCGAGATATCGCTGGAAGTCATCGATTTGCATGTGAAAGTGGCCGTTAGGGATCACGGCCCAGGCGTGCCCGAGAATTTTCGCGATCGGATTTTCCAGAAGTTTGCGCAAGCAGACGGTACCGACAAGCGACAACGCGGCGGCACGGGGCTTGGGCTCAGCATTAGTAAGGCAATCGTCGAGCGACTTGGCGGCAGCATTGGATTCGAATCAGCCCTCGGCAAAGGCAGTACGTTCTATTTCAAATTGCCTCGCCTCGCCTCTTCTTGAGCGCACCAATATCTTCCACCGTTTCTGTCCGAGCAAACTTCCCGCGCGGAAGCTCTTGCTTTCAAACGGCAAGCAGGTGCATCATGGCCGCCGAACCCAAGGGCACAATAGTGGACATCGTCCTATCGAAATCAACGTTGCGCCTCCCGCTTTTCGTGGCTTTGAGCCTCGTCGTCGGCGCAGGTCTGCTCGTGGAAGTGCTCGGCGCAGTTTATGGACTGCCCACTCGAAGCGGAATCGTGCCTTTTCTATCCATGAGCTACGAGGGCAACGTACCGACGTTTTACACGGCCGCCATTCTCACACTCGCGTCGCTCCTGCTCGCATTCGTCGCCATTGCCGCCAAAAAGGCAACTGAGCGGTTCGTCGCGCATTGGTGGGTGCTTTCCCTGGGATTCGCGTATATCGCCGTGGACGAAGTGTTCTCATTTCACGAATTGGCGGGGACGTACCTGAATCTCACGGGCGTTCTTTATTTTAGCTGGGTCGTACCTGCATCCATCGTCGTATTGGTCGTCGGGCTTTCGTATTTGCCTTTTTTGCGTCACCTTTCCCCTCGCACGCGGAATCGATTCATCATCGCTGGTGCCATTTACGTAGGAGGCGCCGTGGGTATGGAGCTTCCCCTAGGATATTGGACCGAAAGCCACGGCTCGCATAACCTCGGCTATGGCCTCATCGACGCCGTCGAAGAGGCTCTCGAAATGGTCGGGATCAACCTTTTCGTCTTGTGGCTCGTCGATCACCTGGCGGAAAAGCGCATAAGTTTGCGTTTTTCAGCCGCCGAGCCAAACCCGTGACTGCGCTGCAAGCCTCCATCGCCGAGGAACGAGCTGCTCCCGCGCAGCGCTCGCCCTACATTGCCAGCCCTCTTTACGATTGGGCTTTTTTTCTGCTCCCGCCCATCGTATCGGTGCTTATCGGCGCGCTCGTCTCCGGCTCGTGGCTCGACGATGATCGCTTTTGGCTTTCAGAACGGCGTTTTACCTGGACCACCTTGCTGCTCGGGATCGTCGTCCAGGCGCACCTGATTGCGGTATTCGTCCGCAGTCACCTTAACCCTGACGTTTTTCCGCAGCACAAGATTCGGTTTGTCCTGGTCCCCATCACCGTCTTCGCCTCGATGATGGTCTCCATGTGGGCCGTCGTCATCGCCACGGTGCTGGTCACTTTCTGGGACGTGTGGCATTCGGCCCTGCAAACCTTCGGCTTGGGACGTATTTACGACCGCAACCAAGGCAATGACCCTCTGGTCGGCCGAAGGCTCGATTTCGGTCTGAATCTATTGCTTTACGCAGGCCCCATCGTCTCCGGCGCTACCATGCTCGCGCATTTTCAAAAGTTCGAGCTCTTTGAAGATGTCGGCGCCATGCTGCTCACGCGAATACCGACCGCGATGTCCTCGCATCAGCGTTTCATTGCGTGGAGCGTCGTCGTTTTCGGCCTCGTGTTCGTCGCCTATTACGTGTTTGCCTACCTTCGTCTGGCCGGACGAGGTTATCGCATCAGCTTGCAAAAGGTTTTTCTATATACCACAACGGGAATTTGTTCGATTTGGGCCTGGGGGTTCAACCCATTCGGACAAGCGTTCCTGATCATGAATCTTTTCCACGCCGTGCAATACTTTGGCCTCGTCTGGTGGTCCGAAGAGCGAGTGCTCACGCGTCGGCTTTCCAAACCGACGGCGGCCCTTTTGTTCGTCGGCTTCACGCTCGCGTATGGCACGGTCGCCGAGATCGTTTCCGATCACAGCCGCATCTTGTGGAGCGTCGCGCAAACTGTAGCGCTGATGCATTTTTTCTATGACGGTTTCATTTGGTCCGTACGCAAGAAACAAATTTGATGGGACTGCGCAGAATCGTTACCAGCAGCAATGACCACGTATGGCTTTCGTTCGTGGTCGGAATCGAGCAAGGATTTGGCACGATGATGCTTCACACGTGAATGATTTTCGTGTAGCATCGGGCTAATGCGACTCGACAAACACCTCCGGTCCCTATTCGTAGTGACGACGCTCGCTGCGGCCATTGTTTTGCCTGCATGCAGCAAGAGCGAAGACAAGGCCAAGGGGGAAATCTCGGCCGAGAGTGTGGCGGCGGAAGAAGCCATCACGGAGCAGCACGAGCCGGCGACGGTATCGTGGGTCGTTGCGCCCGAAGGCAAGGTTCGAGCTAGTTTCAAAGGCGCGGATGGCGCGCCGCTCGGTAATAGCGTAACGGGCTCGGTCACGGTCAAACCTGCGCAGAAGGACGCGAAGCCGGTCACGGCGAAGCTCGTATACGACACGCAAGCGGGTGTGCACACGGCCGATATTCCGACGCTCGAGGCGGATCTGACCGAAGTCAGTTACGACGTATCGGTCAAGGGAAAACCCATCAAGGGCGCGCTGCACGTACCTCGAGGCGGCACGCGCGAATTGGTGGCGACGGCGAAACTAAGCGCCGAAGCCAAAATTCCCGAGGGCAAGAAAGGTCCGAATGGGGGCGTCGTGCAAGTGGCCGGCGACGATTTGATCGAAATCGTGGCGGATGTGAAGACGGGCGAAACGCGTGTCTACGTGCTCGACGACAACTACAAGGCCATCCCGGTGGGCAAACGCAAAGTCAAGGTGGCGGTGGTCGCGAATGCTCCCGAAGTCGTGGAGCTAGATTCCGAACCGCAGGGCCTTTACTTCACGGGTAAACTAATGGTGGTCAAGACAAACCCGCATCGGCTGACCGTGGTGGTGCATGGCGAAGGAGCGGCCGCGCCCGTCGTTGTCCTTTACGGTCATCGCCCGGGACGCGTGTTGGTGGTGGGGCCGAGCGCTCCGGCGGTCGTCATGTTTGTCGCGGTCAACTGGGCGCCGGTGGTGATCGTAAACCAGGCGCCAGGTGTGATCGTGGTGGGCCACGGAAAAGGCAAAGGTAAAGGCAAGTGGGGCTGGAAAGGCCATGGCGGCGGCCCGAAGGTGCATATCAAGCTGCATTGATTGGCCCAAGCAACGACAACGCCCTCCCTGTACCGCTCTTCATCTCTTCATCAAAGCACTCCCCAAAAATTTGGCCCACCGCCGCAGTCTGTGAAACGTCTGCGTCATGCTCTTCCGGCTCGCCCGGCCATCGTCGCTGCTCGCCGCTGCTCTCGCGCTCGGTTCGCTCGCACTTCCCCGCCCCGCCTTGGCTTGGGTCGATGCTCGCGTCGCAGGCGATGACGTACGCATCGATGTCTCCAAAGACGGCTCGGCCCGCGTCGAGCACAAGATCACTCTATGCATCTCGGGTGGCCCTCTTCGCGCGCTCGACCTGAAAGGCGTCGATGCAGACGCTGTCCCTGAGCCCGATGGATACGTCGTTCCCGGGAAAGACGCGGCCAGCGGCTCGCTTGCTCAAGCCGAGCCCGTAACGATCGAGATGATGCCGCCTCCAAGCCGAGCTGGAGATGACGGCGCGCCAGAACCATCGACGATGCGCGTGCGCTTCGACGCCGACAAGGGTTTGTCGCGGGGCGTTTTCGTGGTGTTCCTCCGCTACAGAACCGAACTATTTCGCCGCGGACTGATTCGTCGTGACGGCTCGATGGCGCAACTACGTTGGTCTGGTTTGTCTTGGAACGATGGCTTCGACTCGGCTCGCGCGACATTCATTCTTCCCGCAGGCCCGACGGAGCCTCGCCCCGATGACTCGGCCCCCGCGGAAACGGCTGCACCAAGCGATCAAGCGCCGCCCGCGTCGGTTCTTTCGACTTTGCGTCGAGGCACTGGACGTGACGAATTGGAGTTGCTTCGCCCGTATGCGCCGAAAGGCGAAGCCGTGCCGTGGACGGTTCGTTTCGATGCACGCGCGCTGGAAGTGACCGCTACGAAAAACCCGACGCAGGAAGCATCTGCGCCCGCGGCTCCGTCGTCGGTCACGCCTGCGAGGCGGGATCTGCTATTTTTCGGCGCTGCATTGGTGTTTGTCCTGTACTCGCTCATGGTTGCGTGGAAGTCGCGAGAAGTCCTGCGCACGACGGCGGCGGCGGGAGCGCAAGCTCGTCCGCTCATTCCATTGCCGATGTATGTTCGAGCGATTGCGGCGGGACTCGCATTGGTAGGTGGCCTCTTTGCCGAATTGTTTTTCCGCACGGGCACGGTGGGAGCAATTCTCGTTGCTTTGGCAGCAACTTTATCGATGCATCGCGCTCCGACGATTTCGAGCGCTTCGCGGTTACGCGGGCCGGGGACATGGCTGTCGATTACGGAGGAAGAAGCATTTGCGCGTGCTCCTCGAAAAACCGGCACATGGCTCGATGTCTCCACACGCGCTGGAAAGGCGCTGTTTTTCGTCAGCCTGACGTTGCTCGGCGTGGCAATATGGCAGGTCTCCGAGCGGTCGATGTATCACGCATATTTGCTGGGCTTCGACGCGGTGATCCTTTTTGCGATTTTCTGCACGGGTCGGCTGTCGGACATTCCGCTGAATGCGGTTTCGTTCTCCAAACCATTTTTGCAAGCCGTAGCCAAACGCGTGCGTAAGGCCATGCAAAAAACGGGCGAGGACGTACGGATCATTCCGCGCATTCGCGTGCCCGAAGGCTCGGCCGAGCCGGACGAAATGCGTTTGGCGATCGTGCCCAAATCGCCACGAACGGGGTTTGTCGGATTGGAAGTCGGCGTGCTGCCGGTTCCATCACCGGAATCGGCGGTGCATTTGCCCGAAGTGATTTTGCGCGTGACGACGGACTCGCCGTGTGAAGAGTCGATCGCGACGATCGCTGGGCAAGGCAAGAGCCAACGAGGAAGGCGCTCTTCGGAGCGGGCGATCACCCTCGCGCCACGGCTACCAACGACGTGGATGACCGCAGATCTCGTGGTGCGTCTGGTGTCGACGCTTCGTGAAACGCGCAAAGCGGACGAACGTTCGGGCATTCGACGTACGGGCGGGCTCGACGTGGAGCGAACCGGAACGGCGCGAGTAGCTTGACGCCACGACAAAATTGCTTTTCCTTGCGTTCTTCACGTGCCTGAATCATCCGCCAAATCAACATCCAAAGCCGCGCGCGTCGCAGCGTTTGTCCTGCTCGGCCTCATTGGGCTGCTCGTCGTCGCGCAAGGGTCGGGGCCCAATAGCGCGCCTGTAACGACGGTCATCGAGGGCGAGCCTGCGCCTGCGGGTTCGGCTGATCCGGACAGCATTGCGCCGATAGGCTCGCCACCGGCAGCGGACGTATCTGCATTGCTGAATGGTTTGACGCTCGGGAGTGAATTTCAAGGCTGGAAGGTCGTGAACTTTTTCCCGACAAACGATAAGGTCGTTTGGGTCGAATTGAGCAAAAGCGGAACCTTTTTTTCGATAGGTATCGGAGTACGCGGAATGGGCAAGCCGCCGCCTCCGGTGCAAACGGACCTATACGAATTGGGTTATGGAATGGTGCGTCCGAAGGGTGCGGCGATATCGTCGGACGAAATGACGAAGATTGCGCTGGAGATTGCCGCGCGTATTCGGGTGCGCGAGCGCGAAGTGGCTAGGCCTGGGGGGCTTTAGACTTCGGAGCGTCCCACAATCCCCGCAATGTCCGCCGGCAATGGCGAAGTTGCCGTGAACGCTGGCACCTTGGCGTCACCGCCCCACGATATCAACGACGCATGCAATGCGTGCCGAGAAAAACCTTCCACGGTCGGGCCGCCATACAACGAGTCTCCGACGAGCGGATGCCCGAGAGCCGCGAAATGCGCTCGAATCTGATGGCGCATCGCTTTGCCTGCACGAGCCTCCACCAATGCATACCCGTCGTGCTCCGACAATTTCGTAAACGTCGTGTGCGCAGGCCGCGGCGCATATCGCTCGACATCTCGCGGATGCATACACGGTAAAACCCGGCGGCGATCTTTCGGATGCGGCGCCAAAGGAATCTCGATCGTCCCCGATTCCGGTAAATCCTGAGCCGAACAAACCAACAAATACCGTTTGTCTATCCGCTCCCCTTTGATCGCTTTCGTCAGCACATCAAATGCGGCTTTCGTTCGCGCCGCCATGACGAGCCCACTCGTTTCCGTATCGAGGCGATGACAAAGGCCCGGTTCACGCGGCGAAAAACCAATGGTTGCACACTCGGGATATCGCGCCACCAGCGCATTGGCGAGCGTGCCGATTTCACCCGGCTCGAGCGGAGCCGACGGCTGCCCGGCGGGTTTGTCGAAGATGAGCACCTGGTCAGTTTCGAACACCACGACCAGCGGCGCCGCTGCATCAGCAACGGCTGCCTGCGTCTGCGCTTCGGGAGCTATGTCAATCGAGACGACATCACCCGCCTTGGCCACATCACCCTTCGACACGCGCCTTCCACGCTCGACACCCGCGTCATGAACACGCACCTTGCCACCCTCGAACAAGCGCTTCGCTCCCGCTCGCCCGAGCGCCGGGACGGCTTGGAGCAAGAGTTTGTCTAGGCGAACACCGGCTTGCTCGTCGCTCACGGCGATTTTGATCATCTGTCAACCTCCGACCTGGTCTGCAACAACTCTGCCCCGCCCGCACGTTCTATCGCCATGGTCCGCTCCACAATAGACCGACCACCGGCGCACGACGGTCTCCCGCGCGACTTTCACCAAGCAAACCGAGCATGGGCATCGGCACATGCGGCTCCGCTGTTCGCTTCGGTTTGGCGGAATCGACCTTGGGCCTCGACGCAAACCACCCGATCGCCGCGCCGACGATGGCCCCGCCACTCGTGATGCCCAGCCACGCGCGTTGTCGTGCCGCTGTGGGTGCATCGAGCAAGAGCGGACTGCTCAACGCCGCGCCTCCAAGACCGCCCATGAGCGCCCCTAGATCCACACCAAGCACACGTGCCGCCGAAGGCCTCAAGTGCACCGCAAACGCCGAAGCACCAAGCCATCCAAGCCCCGCACCATACCCCATGCCCGCCACGGGCAAACGCCCGACATCGGCCTGGACAAACGCCTCGGTGAGCCCGCCGAACAGAAGGCCCAAACCTCCACCAGAATGCGCCATCCACGCATCGGCTTCCGACATGCCGCGCCACGCAAGCGCCAAGGTTGCAAGAGACAAACCCGTCGCGGATGACACGAGTCCCGCCGTCCATTGCTCGCCTTCGCGATTCGTCCCCGCATACGGCGAATACGCGCCAAACCTGCCCGCGTAGATCAAGTGTCCCGCGAGCGTCGGCCACCAGGCTCCCGACGCGAGAAACCACGCGTCACCGACACCAATGTCCCACTCCTCCGCAGCAAGAACTGACGCAACAAGCCCGCCGCCCGCACCGACCGCGAGCAGCGGATACAGAAGACGTGGATCATCCGACCCACTGGCACGCTGAATGGAGTAACCGACGAGGCCACCGAAGAGCGTCGCGTTGATCGCCAACGCAGTTTTTCCAAAGCTCTTCGCAGGCACGGTGAGCGATCCAGTGCTCGGTCTGGAGCTCACCTTCGTTGGCAACGATCGCTCGCTGCGATCGTTGACGAGATCGCGCAACATCACGACCGCGCGAACTTCGAGATCCGCACGCGCAGCACGCTCGACACGCACGACGAGCTTGCGTGATCCAGGCTCGGCCAACATGAGCCGCAACTCGATGTCGCCATCACGATCACGAATGCTCGGCACCACGAGCATCGTGCGCATCGCTTCGGCTGCTGCGACAAGTTCGACTTCGTCTTCAAGCGCTGGACCACCGCGACCGAGATCAAGCGCGAGACCGAGATCTTGCGCCGTGTCTGCGAGCAGCACATCGAGCTGAGCCGCGAGCTGCTGCAAGTCGGAGAGATCCGCTTCGGCAGGCTCGCCCAATATTTTGGTTGCAAACAATGCGGTCACGTTGCGCGCAGGCAGCGCAGCGGAAGACTCCGGCGCTGCTGCGTTTGGTGCCGCGAAGACAGGGCGCTCGAGACAAACCGTCGCGAGCGCGAATGCGAGGAGACCGCAACCGCGAACGGTCAGAACATCACCGAGCCGCTCGCAAAGACGTCGAAGGTGTTGCTGTCGCTGACCACGAAGCGCCTTCCAACTGCGTTCATGACGGGACGATAGTTCGGGTTCGGAATACCCGTGGCCGTGACTTGTCCGCCGCCCAAATCGCTCTTGCAAGGACCCGACTTGGCCGGATCGTCCTTGAAGTTTGGATTGCACGGCTGATCGCCCGTGATGCCGTGACGCTGATCATGCTGATAACCAAGGCCCAACGTGAACTTCACGTATTCGCTCGGTTGCCACGTGACCGAAGCTTGACCACGAATCGACGCGAACTGTTGCACGTCGGTCAAACCCGTGACGTACGTCTTCTGTGACGTCTCGTCGATGACGGATAACGGCTCGCCTGCGCCAGGGCTGGGATTCGCTCGGTACTGCGCCCACTGCGGTTGACGAAGCGAATTTGCGTTGCTCGAACCGATCGCGTCGAACAGCTCGGAGTAGTCGCGACCTTCCGATGTGTACCGACCCTGCACGCGCATATCGAGCGTGAGACGACCGAACTTCTCACGGTTTTCCCAGGGGATCACCATGAGGCCGATGGTCATCGTGCCCGAGATCGGAGGACGGTTGACGAGCGAGCCTTGCAAGCCAGTGATGGTGTAGTCGCTGTTGTCTTGTTGGAACTCGAAGAGCGCGGAAAAACCACCGTAAGGCTCGACGTACTTGATGCGCTTCGATACGAGCGTGTGCACTTCGAGACCGATGGTTCCACGCGTGACGCCGGGCTGTCGTGCGCTGAGGTCATCACCCTCGAGATTTCCATCACGCGCGCCGTCACGATCGATGTCGGACGGATGCGCGCACTGAAGTAGTCCGTCAGCAGGCGTCGTGGTGCACGCATGCATCGGATCGCCAACCGCGAAGCGACCTTCGACGCCGAAGAGCAACGTGGGCTTCGTACGATCACGGGCCTGGTTCATGAACGCGCTCGTGTCGATACCAACGGCGATGTACTCGA
Source organism: uncultured Polyangium sp. (assembly GCA_964514885.1). GTDB lineage: Bacteria > Myxococcota_A > Polyangia > Polyangiales > Polyangiaceae > Polyangium. The sequence continues at coordinate 22,105 of CAZETM010000022.1, forward strand.
GGCCGCTGCGATCAGGAGACTTGAACGGCAGCGAAAAGAGCTGCTCTCCAGGTGCGCCTTGAAGCGCGACTGCTTGTGCAGCAGGAGCATCGGAGCCATCGAGCCCCGTCAGCTCACGCGAGTTGCTGAGGATGATGGGCAGACGGAAGTACAGCGCGAGGTCCTTGTAAAGACCGATGTCGACACGCGGGATGAGCCGCGAAGTTTGCTCGCTGTACGCCGCGACGTTGAGCAAGCTCGACGTGAATCCACCGGACGTGAGACCTGGTCCGAAGATGCTGGTCTCGCGCTGGATCTTCGCGCTTTTGGTCGAGTACTGAAAGCCTAGGCTGACCGCGATATCGAACATATCGCCGTCATCGAACGCGTCGATCACGTTCACCACTTCGCCTGGCTCTTGCATGATCCGCGGCTCGGTGGCGCTACGCGGTTCGTCTGCACGCGCTTCGGTCGCAGCGAGAGATGCTACGAGCGCGAAGGATGCCGCAAGAAGAGCGGACACACCACGGACACGACGTCCGAAGCAAAGCCGCATACCCCTATGATCGCAGAACGTTCCGCCTTCCATGGAGAACCTTTCCGTTCGACGGACGCTACCGGCGCTCATAGTGATGTGTCAATCGGATCAAGAGTTAATCGCACGATGGCTCGACATCCGAGTAGTTCGTCCACCGTGACCAGAAACAAAACCACGGCTCATGCCTCGTCAGAGTACGGTGAACCCGGCAAGAAACTGTCCCGAGGCTGGGGACCGGAGCCCGGTGGCTCACTCGGCGCATCGGCCGCTTCATTATCTTCAGCGAAGATCGAGTCGGTGATGTCCTCTGCGTTGAGTTCTTCACGGGCCGTGCTGAGATCACGCGAAGTTTGATCGAGCCGATCAGCAAGCACACCCAAGAACTGCCAAAGCAGTTTGACCGCGAGTTCCGCTTCCTTGCGCAAGACCTCGAAGAAGTCACTGCGGTGCAGCACGATGAGCTCACTTGGCTCCGACGCCGTGACCGTTGCGGAACGCGGAACGGCACGAATCAAAGCCATTTCACCGAAGTGCTCGCCAGGTCCGAACTCGTTGAGGATCGTGTCGCCACGACTGATGCGCACTTCGCCTGAGAGCACGATGAAGAGCTCGTCGCCGCGATCGCCTTCGACCACCACGACCTCGCCCGGATCGTACGAAACGACCTCGGCAACTTGCATGATGCGCAGCATCTCGCGTTCGTTGAGACGCCCGAAGAGTGGCATCTTCGATAGCAGTTCGCGCTTGAGCTGAAGTCTGCGTGCACGACTGTCGTCCTGGCCATCGCCCTTGCTGAGACGAACGAGGATCGCGGTGATGTTGTCTTTGCCGCCCTTGCGATTGGCGAGCGTGATGAGTTCTTGAGCTGCGGCGTCGCCGTTCTCTTCTTCGAAGTACGGCTCGAGTTCGGCGGTGTGCGCGATGTATCCGTGAAGTCCATCGGACGCGAGAAGGAACTGATCCCCCGGTAAAACCTCGATCGTCAACGTGTCGACTTCGACGCGCTCGTACACACCGACAGCGCGCGTGATCGCGTTCTTCTGCGCAACCTTGTCGATCTGTTCGAGCGTGAGCTTTCCACGCTTGATGAGCTCGTTGTAGACCGTGTGATCTTCGGTGACTTGTTGGACGTTGCCTTCGCGCAGCAAGTAGATGCGACTGTCTCCGACGTGCGCGATGAAGCCGTACGAGCCAACGATGAGCAGCGCCGAGAGCGTCGTGCCCATGCCGCGCTTGCCGGAGTCGGCCTTGGCTTCTTCATGAATTCTGGCGCAAGCACGTTGCACGGCAGTTTCGAGAAGCCCTAGAATTTCCTTGGATCCGACACGCGCACTCACCTCGCTGTCAGCGTACTTGTCGATGACCTCGCGCTGCTTCTTGACCTCCTCGTGGATGATCCGGACCGCTAACGCGCTCGCCACTTCGCCTGCTGCATGGCCACCCATGCCATCAGCAACGATGGAGAGCGCGAGCTTCTTGTCCACGAGGAAATTGTCCTCGTTGTGGTCACGAACGCGGCCCACATCGGTGGCTGCGTAGAACTGGATCGTGTCGGACAACGCCATCGCAAGAGGAGGCTATCATGGGGTGTCGAATGCTCTCCAGTTCTTGCCCTATTTCGGTGGCCGTTTGGACGAGCACGGCACGTTTGTGCGTACGCCAGGCGCGTCGAGCACGCGCCACGGCGTTTGTCAAAGAGGGTCACCACGCAAAAGCGCGAGCAGCACACGTCGCTCCGTCGCGTCGGTGACCACCTCCATCACGCGGTTGATCTCGCGAACCGCGGCAACGACGAGAAGCAAACGCGCCCGAGGATCATGAGTCACGCGCGCTGCAAGTGATCGCATCGCCGGATGTGAGCGGTTGATGATGAGTTCACCCGACCAGGACTCGAACTGCATCGGACGACCTTTGCGCACGAAGCGCACGGCCTTCAGGACCGTAACGGGCGTCAGTCCAAGCTTGTCGATCGCGGACGTGAGTGACGGGCCAAGCGCTTTGGTCCACGGTTCGAGAGGCTCGGGCCGATCGAAAAACACGACGACGCGCTGAACGAGACTTTGGAACCACGACACCTGCGACGGTTCGTCAACCGAACGATCGACGGGTGCGTCGGTCACTTCCGGAACGACAAACGTTTCGGGCTCAAAGCTTTGAGCACCAACGATCGGTTTTTCCGAAGCGACGGAATCTTCTTTGTCTTCTTTGTCTTCTTTGTCTTCTTTGTCTACTTTGTCTTCTTCGTGATGATGAGGGACGACGACGGCCTGGTTTGTCTGGACAACCGCAAAGTCACGCACGAATTTCGTACGGCGACGAAGCACTTGGAGGAGCGGTCCGCCGTCGTCGCGCAACATGAACGGGGGCGCACTTGCGGGAAACTCGCCTTCGATGTCTCCTTCCTTGCGCGTTACCCAAATCTCTTTGCGGGTCTTGAGCGTGTCGAGGATCGTGGCGGCATCGATGACTCGACCGTCGGCCGCAGTGAGTTCGAGCTGGCCCACGTTCGCGCCGAGCAGCGTCAAGAGCCATTGATAAGGAACGATGGCTTCGGGATGTTCACCGTTTTCGACCGCTTCGGTGACGAGCGTGGTGGTTTGACCGAGAACCCATGTAATGATTTCCGCCGGGTCTGCGGGGGCATTTTTCGATCCGGCGGCTGGCGCAATAAAAAGCCGGCCGCAGACGGGAATGGTTCCCTCGATTCCGTCGAGTCCGTCGAGACTGGGAAGAGTGAATGCGCGGAGCGTGAAAAAGCGATTGGAGCTATCTCGAACTTCCACCATTCCCGAGGCGGTCCATGAGGCGGGCAACCACAATGCGCCCATGACGATCTGGGATTCGCCAACGACCGTCGGCTTGATTTGGCATGCCGCAAGAATGTCTGCCGGCGCGACAAACCATTTTTCAAAAACTTGTTTCGCATGTGTTCGGACGCGGCTACGCAACTGATCTTTCGGCGTGCCACCTCGAATGCCGTCGAAGGTTTTGTTTTCAGGAAGGGAATCATCATTGACGACGGCCAAGAGTGGCCATCCAGTCGAGTCGGATATTTTGCAGAGGAGCCGGCGGTGCTTGTGCACCAAAATGGCTCGTTTGCCTGCATGCTCGGGCGCGAGAATGCCCACCGCTCCCATGACGTTATCCGCCTCATCGCCGGAAAAGGGTACGACGTCCAGGCATTGCAACCGTTGTTCCGTGCTCAAAGTTATAATAGAAACCGGCGCTGCGCGGCGGCGTTCGTCCGCGGCCAATTCTCGTTTCATGGTTTCCGTCACATCTTCGAGAGAGATGTGATTGGCGAGCGCCTGCGCTTCGTCGGAACTCAGATAGATAGGGGCTCGAGGACGGCGCGCGACGGGATACGGAGGCGGAATGGTCACATAGAGGCAACTTGCGGAGCCGTCTCCGTCAAGCTCGGAGATGCTACGAAAACCGCCGAAAATGTCCTGAAACACCTTATATTCAAGCCTACGTTTGCTGAGGCTTTTTCCTCGGGTGGAATATTTGATGACGACCAGCCGCAGCCCAGCTCGGACGAACGTGGGCAGACCATCGAGGCGCTCCGAAAATGATTCAATCAGTTTGACCGCAGCTTTGGCGAGTTTTTCGGCGATCTTCTTTTGGTCTTGGTCATCGAGTTCGACTTCTTCGACTCGGATGACGGCGCGGAAAGCGATGGGGGCTTTGACGTCGAGCGGAATGGAGGAGCCATAAAGGTTTTCCACATGGACAGTGGTTTTGGTTCCTTCGACGAGTTCGATTTCGCCTTCGAGGTCGAGCTTGAGAGATGCAAGCGAAACGCGCAGCTCGGGATGGTCGGGCGACCCGGAAAGTGTAGGACCGGCGTGTACGGAACCGGGAGTGCGGCGATTTTGTAGCGCGACGACGGCGGAGGAGACATCATTCAATTCGTGTCCCATGTAGCCGACGATTTGACGTAGAAGGTCGCCATCGGACGTGGATGGGATGTAGAGAATGGGGGTATCGAGTTCGCTGTCGCCGAGCGATGATTGCTGCCAATGGTCGTATCGCATGGTGGCATAATAGAGTTTACCACCGCCGGGAATGAGTTCACTATAGGGCCGGCAATCACCTTGGACGGTAGGCCAGAGGAATTTGGACGAGCGCAAAGCGAAATCGGCTTGGAGAATGTCCGAGCGCGAGGGATTGTCGACCGAGCAGGCGTAAAGCGACCGAACGAGCAGCAGTACGCGGCGGTCGTGGAAAAAGGAAGGCCACTGATCGCCTTCGGCTCGCGAGACGAGATCCGCAGCGAGAGCGCATGCACCGGCATAAGCGAGTTTCTCGACCGCGGCAAGCCCGGCTGGGGAAACGTCCGAATACGCAAGGATGCCAGCGTCCGAGGGTAGGAAGACACGAACGACAACGGGAACCGGCAAACCGAGCAGGGGTCTCGAACAAACCACCCGTTCCTCGAATAAGATTTCTGCAACCGCGAGGGGCAATTCGACGCCTTTGCGCGGCAAAGCAGCCACGACGAAAGCGACTCGAGCGCCCTCGGCCGCAGGTTGCTCCTGCCAAACTCTAGGCGCAACATCAGGATCCGCAAGCGGTCCGGGATCGGCTGGATGAGCCTTGGGGTTTTGCAAAAATGAAAGCCGCTGCAGTTCGCCATGAGCGGCCTTGGATCGTTTATCAAGCTCGTCCTCGGCGTTCTTGACACGATTGCCTGCCCAGCGGATGAGCGCGGCGACTTCGCGGTCATGTTGCAGCAGCAGCGGCTGCCAATCGAGGGTTGGAAAAGGCGGCGCGGCACGGAGAAATGGAATGGGAGCGGGATCGGGACATCGTGCGGCAATATCGGAAAGCGAACACCATCGCGGGCGTCCGCTCTCGTCGAGTACCTGCACCAAAGGCAATTTTTCGATACGTGGCCCAAGCTCCTTGGTGCGAAACCTCGCCGCGGCTTCGATGATGTATGCGCGCAAAATGGGGCCCGGTTCCGCAGGAAAATCGCGCAATGCACCACGCGCCTCGGCATTGCCTTCGAACGCTGCGACGATACGCTCGATGAGTTCGTTGCGAACCGTGGTCAGCGCGGATTGCTCGCGCGACCATAAGATGCCGTCCCAATTTGGGTTTGGCACGGTCGTATCGTTTTCGAGCACGACCAACGCAGGCTCCACGAATTTATTCGTCACCACGGTCGCCAAAAGCACACCAGCGTGCATGGACAGAATCTTGTCTTCCGCGCTTGGAGAGATGAGCCCGCACCAATCACGTACATCGAAGCTCATCGACGGCAAGGTTTCGGAGGACGAACCTTGGGGCGCCTGAGCTGCTCGAAGCGAATCGAACGTGGCGGTGTCTGCTATTCGAGATTCGCGCCGCGGTCGTAATGCTCGAGCGTATGGGACAAACGTGACGCCAGGAAAAACGTATTCGAGCCATTCGCGTTCGAGATCGGTCAATACTGGAACGGGACGACCATCCGGGGCCACTCCGGTGGATCCTGGTGGAGCATAACAAATGGCCTTGGTGCGATCGGAATACGTTTTCAGCTCGGCGAGACTGACGGGCAATCGGTCGGCATTGGCGGAGGGCCAGATTCCGCGCGTCCAGATGGGAACATAGGCATGCAGCGGTGGCTCATCCGGTACTTCGTCGACGCCCAGCGCTTTCGCGGCCATCGCAAAAGCTCCAATGGCCGCACGCGCCAGGGGCAAAACCTGAGCGCGCTCGTCGGCGGAACGTTTTTCTTGCAAACTGCGCTCGAAATAGGTTCCGAGCGCCAAAATGGCCAAACGAGTGAGCTGAAAGATCGCCAGGCGCAGGCTTGGATTGTCGATTATGCCTTCGTAGGAAAACTTGGGGAGCAAATGGTTTTCCCAAGAAATCGCAGCGTCCATGGAAAGAGGCAGTTTGTCGCGGTCAATGGTGATGGTATCGATATGCCGACCTTCGACATAAATACGCACGGTGGTGGGACGTTGTCCCGTGCGTTGGCCTTCTGCGCCGAGGGCCAATTGACCGCGCAGACCTTTGAATGGCCCATCGCTTATATGAAACGTATCCTTGAGGAGATGTCCGTCGTCGTCGGGAATGGTAGGCTCGGTAGACGGGCGCGCATGCAATAAATTCCGCCGTGCATGGGCGACTCGAGCGGCAGCGACGCGCGCCTTGCTATCTTGCAGACCAAAGTCGACCAGAATGCGTTCGGCCATTCTGCCGCGCAACCAGACGACATCATCGAGCCATGGCGCTAGCTCTTTGGGAAAAGGCTCTTTGCCATCGTGGACGAAGACATTCCCTGCTGCGTGCTCGAGCACGGCAATGGGCGTGAGGGCTTCGCCGACGGCATTTTTCAACAATGGCAAATCGAGCAAAACGCGAGCTTGCTCAGATATTTCTGAATTGCGCCGAAGTGCACCGGCAACGACGCAGACGATAGCGCCGAGAGCATCTTCGAGTTTTTTCGGATCACGATCCAATACTTCGACGCCCGGCAAAGGCTGCCCGACTTTCGTGACCAGGGTAACGAGCGCACTCAAGGCCGAGACCAAAACTTCCCGAGCGGCGTGCTCAGCGCTCTTGGACAAGGTGGAATCTTCACGAATGGCTGAGCGAGATGCATTCGTGGGCAATTCATCGGCGTCGATGGTGACGCGAATGGGCAATTCGACTTGTGCATGCGGCGTGCTGGGCAAAATGGGTTCCGTGACAAACGGTTTGCGCAGCAGAAGAACGCCGAGCTCCAGATAGTCGATATGGGGACTGGCTGGCGCGGCAAGAATTTCGAGCATTCCGCGGCGCATGTCTCGCCGTTCGAAGGGGACGCGCAAGATTGCGGGACTTCGAGGCGACAAGGGCATGGGAGCGCCGTACGACGTGAGTTTGATGGGCGCTTCGTGTAATGTTTCGGTAAGTAAAACGATTTCGCGCGGAGTTTCACGGGTTGCTGCGCGCTTGAGTAGCGCCATACTCAAACGCCGACGAATATGGACACGCATGCCGCGTTCGGGCATCGAATTGGGAGGCGCGACCATTTCGACTTCAGGTAATGCGCCGTCTTCGGTTTCGAGCACTGAAGGGACGAAGCGCACCTTGGAGACTCGAAGCTCGTCGGGTGTGCGTACGTAAATATCTACGTAGGCGGGTCCGAGGCCCAAAGCCGCATTGATACCGAGCGCAAGGCCTCGAAGTGTGCGATCCGTCGAATGGCCATCTCCGAGCACGTGGTCGAGCAATCGCGGGAGTTCATTGGGTGCAATGGGCTGCCCGTCGAACGTGAGCACGACATCGTCGGCATCGTATTCGACATCGAGAAACGTGGATTTCGCGGCGATGGCTGCGCGAGCGATTTCGGTCGCGTACAAATGCAAATCGACGAGCAGGTGCTCGCGAAGTTTGGCCAAGGCTCTTCGCGCATCGACGCGAATACGACCTCGGGCGACGATTTGGCGACCATCTTCCATCGGGGCGCTCATGCGATCTCCTGGGCGGCGCTGTCGAAGAGGCTATCGGATAGTTTACCGTCGGGATCCGGTCGAGAGAGCAATAACATACGCGTGAAGACGTGGGCGGCCAAAAACACGTCTTTGGGAGCTTGCTCGCGGGCGAGGCGCACGGCTTCATTCGATTCCAAAAGGAGTAACGCTCCGTTTGGCTTATGATCGGCCCACCCACGTTCGGCGAAATCTTTGGGGCACAGCCATAAATGATCGGCAACGCGGCGCGCGAGACCTTGGGCGAGAATGCATGGAGCGTCCAAGGTGACCTGGCAGCCTGCAAAAACGACTCGACGAATACGAATCCCCACGGCTTGTAGATTCTTGTGCACCGCTTGGCAAAATGTTTTATCAGCCTCGGACATGTCGTTGTCGGCTAATTCGCGCACGAGAACAAATCGTTTGTCCGGGTTGATCGGCCCAGGGAGCGGGACACGCGTGTTGAGAATGCCGACGATTGCTGGATGTGGTGCGAGAACGACGGGGGATCCTACTTGGCCCAAGGCACGGGAGAGTTCGCTGGGGGCGGGAGTCACGTAAATCGCGTTCTGCGCCAGAAGTCGCTTTAATGATACGACCGGACTATCTTCCCAAGGCGCAGCCAGGGGAAACACGATTTGTTCTGGCTGCAATTCGAGCGGAGCCATCGACGCGGCTTCGATAAATGCGACATACGACAAGACGGATTCTTCGTCGTAGGGTAGACTTGCTTTGGCCAATTGGCGTGCTGCGCGCGAGAGCCTCGATGCTAGCTCGCGACGGAGCGAGCCCTCCACGATTTTGGCGGCTCGCGCGACGATGTTATCGAAAGCTCGGTCGCGAAGAACGTTATCGCGACTGAGGGTATGGCGGAGCAATGGGCTATCGACGCGCAGGCGAACATTGGACAATTTCGGATGCAATGGTTGGTCTGTTTCGAACAGCGTGAGACCTCGATTGTAGAAGCCTGCGAAAGTGGTTTTCCCATTGGCGGGATCGTCGGCAGCGGGTGTCGTGGCTACAAATCGTTCCGATCCTGCGGATGGCCCGACGACGATGCGTTCATTGTCTCGATGTGCTTGAACATAAAGAGCCGAGGGAACGGTGAGCAGGTTATCGATGCGGCGTTTGGTGACTTCGGCGCTGCGGTCATGATCGACGGAGGCCAATTCGATGGGGACGGCGGCAAAACGGCACCAGCGCGAAAGAGCAATTTCCATTCGACGGCGGTGTTCGTCGAAACTCGTTGCATCCATGGATTGGTGGAGCGTCACGACGGTGCCATTTTCAGGGCGCGGCTCGAGCTTTTCCAGCTCATAGCGGTGGTCTCGAAACAATCGGACGCAATGCCGTTGATTGTTTTGCCAAGTATCGACTTCGACGGTTTCCGGATCGATGGCGAATACGCTGACGAATCCGACGCCGTATTTACCAATTTTGGACGAGTCGCCCTCTTTGGAGGAATTAAACAGCGTGAGGAGTGGTCCATCGATGGTGGCGCGATCCATTCCTGCGCCATCGTCTTGAAAGGCGGTGGTAACGATTCCTCCCGCGCGCTCGACGCGGATGGTGAGTGAAGTTGCGCCGGCGTCGATGCTATTTTGGACGAGTTCGCGAACGAATGCGTAGGGGTCGGCGAACTGTCGAACCATCTCGGCGACGGGTCCGGTTTCGGGCTTTTCGACAATGTTTTGCTGGCGTGGGGAGCGAAAAGGCATACGCGCGATCGGGACGTTACCACAACTGGGTTAGCAAAAGCTCTGCCGAGTCGCGAGGAAGGTGTCGAAGGGACTTGACGCGGGGCTAAGTGCGCGTAGGATCGTCGCGGTCTCGGTGAAGGAGACGGCCGCCCCCGTAGCTCAGTGGATAGAGCAGCGGTTTCCTAAACCGTTGGTCGCAAGTTCGATTCTTGCCGGGGGCGC